>JAGXGX010000152.1 GCA_024636515.1 Roseovarius sp. | reverse complement strand
CGAGATTGGCCGCTCTATGGTGAGCCCCGGCGCGCTGGTTACGGCCAGCCAGCAAACCCCGCTGGCGACGGTGCGCAATATTGACCCGGTCTATGTGGACGTGACGCAATCGGCTGCCGAGCTGCTGGATTTCCGGCGCGGCAACATGGACGCGCGTATTGGCGACGGCCCGCAGGTGGTGCGGTTGACGCTCGCCGATGGCAGTGAGTTCGACCAAACCGGCACGCTGACGGCAGCAGAGCCTGTGGTCGATCCGCTAACCGGCGTCGTCGTGCTGCGCATCGCATTCGCCAACCCTGACAAGCTGCTATTGCCCGGCATGTACGTGCAGGCCGAAATGCCCAGCGGCATGGCCAAGGGCGCTATTTTGGTGCCCCAAGAGGGCGTCAGCCGCAACCGTCGCGGCCAGCCCACCGCGCTTGTCGTGGGCGAGGATGGCACGGTCGAACAGCGCGTGCTGAACGTGCTACAGGATCGCGGGCAGGATTGGGTGGTCGATGGCGGCCTCGTTAACGGCGACCGCGTCGTGGTGGACGGCCTGCAAAAGGCGGCCCCCGGTGCCAAAGTCACCGCCGAGGAGCGCATTGAAGAGGCCCCCAGCGATGAGACGGGCGCTGAGCAGCCTGCCGAAAAACCCGCCGAATAGACCCCCTCAAGACCATTTTGATACTGCATCTGAAACCGTCTCACGCCTGACCCGATCCCGACCGGAGCGCACCCCGCATGGCCCGTTTTTTCATCGACCGCCCGATCTTTGCCTGGGTCATTTCGATCTTCATCATGGGAATCGGCGTCCTGTCGATCGTGACGCTGCCCGTCGCGCAATACCCGCAAATCGCGCCGCCGACGGTATCGGTGAATGCAGCCTATCCCGGTGCCAGCGCCGAGACGGTGGCGAATACTGTGACGCAGGTGATCGAGCAGCAGATGACCGGCCTCGATGGCCTGCGCTATATCTCGTCCAGTTCGACCAGTGCGGGGGGCGCCAGCATCACCCTGACCTTCGAGACGGGAACAGACCCCGACATCGCGCAGGTGCAGGTGCAGAACAAACTTGCGCAGGCCAGTGCGCTACTTCCCGAGCCGGTGCAGCGGCAGGGTGTGACGGTGCAGAAATCCTCGTCGGGCTTCCTGATGGTGATCGCGCTTATCGCCGAAAATGGCGGTTATGACGCGACTGATCTGGGCGACTACCTTAGCACCAATATGGTGAACGAACTTAGCCGCGTCGACGGCGTCGGCAACGTGCGCGTGTTCGGCGCGCAATACGCTATGCGGATCTGGTTGGACCCGGCCAAACTGGCCGCGTTCGAGCTGACACCAGAGGATGTGGTAAATGCTGTGCGCGGGCAGAACGCCCAGATTTCGGCAGGCGAATTTGGCGCGCGTCCAGCTGTTGAAGGCCAGATGCTGAATGCCACGATCACCGCCCAATCGCTGCTGACCACGCCCGAGGATTTCCGCCAGATCGTGATCCGCGCCGAAACCGATGGCGGTCTAGTCCTGATCAACGACGTCGCACGGGTGGAGCTTGGGGCCGAAAATTACGGCACTATTTCGCGCTTTAACCAGCAGGCGGCCTCCGGCCTCGCCATCAGCCTCGCGCCGGGCGCGAACGCGCTCGACACCGCCACAGCGGTCGAAGCGCGGGTCGAGGAGTTGGCCGAGTTTTTCCCTGACGGCGTCACTTACGTCATCCCCTACGACACTACGCCTTTTGTCGAGATATCCATCGAAGAGGTGATCAAGACGCTGGTCGAGGCGATCATCCTCGTCTTCCTCGTCATGTATTTGTTCCTACAAAACTTGCGCGCGACACTGATCCCGACGCTGGCGGTGCCTGTCGTGCTGCTGGGTACGTTCGGCGTGCTGTCGCTGATGGGATATTCTATCAACACGCTGACCATGCTGGCGATGGTTCTGGCCATCGGCCTGCTGGTGGACGACGCCATCGTTGTGGTCGAAAACGTCGAGCGGATCATGGAGCAGGAGGGGCTATCGCCCAAGGAAGCCACGCGCAAGTCGATGGACGAGATCACCGGCGCGTTGATCGGCATCGGGGTGGTTGTGTCTGCGGTGTTCGTGCCGATGGCGTTCTTTCCCGGATCGACGGGTGTGATCTATAAACAATTCTCGGTCACGATCATCTCGGCCATGGCATTGTCGGTGCTGGTGGCGCTGACGCTGACGCCGGCGCTATGCGCGACCCTCTTGCGGGCCAAGCATGACAACGGCCCGCGCCGCGGCCCCCTTGGCTGGTTCAACACCGGCTTTGAAAAGCTGCTGAACGGTTACACCGGCACCGTCGGCTATATCGTCAAGCGGCCCGTGCGGCTGGGCCTCATTTATCTGGTCATCGTGGCGATGATGGTCGGTATGTTTCTGCGCACCCCGCAGGGGTTCTTGCCTGAAGAGGATCAGGGAATTTTGTTCACGCTGATCCAAGGGCCGACCGGCACTTCGGCAGAGCAGACGCTGGAAGTCGTGAAGCAGGTCGAGGATTACTACCTGACCCAAGAAAGCGACGTCGTGGAGAGCGTATTCGGCGTCGTCGGTTTCAGCTTTGCGGGACAGGGTCAGAACCTCGGCCTCGCCTTCGTCCGGCTGAAGGATTGGAAGGACCGGCCCGATCCCGGCCAGAGCGCGCAGGCGTTGGCGGGCCGGGCCTTTGGCGCGTTCAGCCAGATCAAGGGCGCGATGGTGTTTCCCATTGTGCCGCCCTCGGTGATCGAGCTGGGCAACGTGTCGGGCTTTGACTTCTACCTTCAGGCGCGCGGCGGGCAGAGCCATGAGCAACTCTTGGAAGCGCGCAACCAGATGCTGGGCATGGCGGCCCAAAGCCCGCTGATCGCATCGGCGCGGCCCAGCGGGCTGGAAGATGCGGCACAGTTCAATCTGGATATCGACTGGCGCCGGGCCGGCGCAATGGGTGTGGCCGCGACCGACGTTGGCAATCTGCTAAGCACTGCGTGGGCGGGCCGTTACGTCAATGATTTCGTCGACGAGGGCCGGATCAAGCGCGTCTATGTGCAGGGCGAGCCAGACGCGCGCGCCGTGCCATCCGACATCGAGAAGTGGCGCGTGCGCAACGCCAATGGCGGCCTCGTGCCGTTCTCGAACTTTGCCGAAGGCGCATGGACGTATGGCGCGCAAGGCGTGAACCGCTACAACGGCGTGCCGTCGATGCAGATCCAAGGCTCCCCCGCGCCCGGCGTCAGCACCGGCGAGGCGATTGCCGAGATCCAGCGGCTGGCCGAGCAATTGCCGCCCGGTTTCCAAATCTCGCTAACCGGTCTGTCGCTGGAGGAGCAGGAGTCCGGCAGTCAGGCGCCGCTGCTATATGCGCTGTCGCTGGCCGCGATCTTCCTCGCGCTGGCGGCGCTGTACGAATCGTGGTCGATCCCGTTCGCGGTGATGCTGGCCATGCCCATTGGTGTGCTGGGCGCGCTGGGGGGCGCGTGGCTGGGCGGGTTCGAGAACGGCGTTTTCTTTCAGGTCGGCCTGCTGGCGGTGATCGGTCTGACGGGCAAGAACGCGATCCTGATCGTGGAATTTGCCCGCGATAAACGCGAGGCTGGCGAGACTATTTATGAGGCCGCTGTCGATGCTGCGCGGCAGCGTTTCCGGCCTATCATCATGACGTCTATGGCGTTCAGCCTTGGCGTTTTGCCACTGGTCCTCAGCAGCGGGGCAGGCTCCGGCGGGCGAACTGCCATCGGATCGGGCGTGTTGTCAGGGACGATCACCGCGACCGTTCTGGGTGTGCTGTTCGTGCCGCTGTTCTTTGCGGTCATCGCAAAGCTGGGCAGGGGCAAGGATAAGGACAAGAAGGCGTAGGGCGTTAGTACGCCTGCGCCGCGTCCACGGCCCTGCGCCACGCGGCGTATTTTACGTCGCGCTCCTCGGCTGACATGGAGGTCGTGAATTTGCGCTCCAGCGCCCACATCTCGGAAAATTCCTGCCGATCGGGATAGATCCCGGCGCGCAGCCCGGCCAGCCAAGCCGCGCCCATTGCCGTCGTCTCTAGCGTGACGGGGCGGTCGACGGACGCGCCGATGATGTCCGACAGAAATTGCATCGTCCAGTTCGACGCGCTCATCCCGCCATCGACGCGCAAGGTCGCGCCTGTTGCGCCGCCTGACGCACCTGCCCAGTCCAGCGTCATCGCCTCTAGCAGATCGCGGGTCTGGTAGCCGACCGATTCCAGTGCGGCGCGGGCCAGCTCTGCGGGGCCGGAATTGCGCGACAGGCCAAAGATCGCGCCGCGACATTCCGCGTTCCAGTAGGGCGCGCCGAGGCCGGTAAACGCGGGGACCAGCATGACATTTTGCGCCGGATCGGCGGCCTCGGCCAGTGGCTGTGTCTCGCTTGCCTCGCGGATCATTTTCAGCCCGTCGCGCAGCCATTGCACCACCGCGCCGGCAACGAATATAGACCCCTCCAGCGCATAAGTTGGCTTGCCGTCCAGCTGATAAGCAATAGTGGTCAGTAGACGATTTTGCGACCGCACGGGCGTATCCCCGGTGTTGAGTAGCGCAAAGCACCCCGTGCCGTAGGTCGATTTCAGCATACCGGAGGCAAAGCAGGCCTGCCCGATGGTCGCGGCCTGCTGATCGCCCGCGACACCGTAGATGGGGATGGGCCGACCAAACAGATCATCGCGCGTGACGCCAAAGTCAGAGGAACAGTCGCGTACTTCGGGCAACATATTCATCGGGATGCCCAGCAGGTCGCAAATCGTGCGGCTCCAACGACCCTTGCGAATATCATAGAGCAGCGTGCGCGCCGCGTTGGTGGCATCGGTGACGTGGCTTTTGCCGCCCGTCAGCTTCCAAATCAGGAAGCTATCGACAGTGCCAAAGAGCAGATCGCCGTTCTCTGCGCTGGCGCGCGCGCCATCGATGTTGTCGAGTATCCACTTCAGCTTGGTCCCTGAAAAATACGGGTCCAGCAGCAGGCCGGTGCGATCGGTGAACATCTCTTCGTGCCCGGCATCGCGCAGATCGGCGCAGATCGCGGCCGTGCGGCGATCCTGCCAAACGATGGCGTTGTGGAT
>JAGXGX010000151.1 GCA_024636515.1 Roseovarius sp. | reverse complement strand
GCGCACCCCTTCGGCCAGTTGTGGCAGCGCGACGTTCTCAAGCGCGGTAAATTCCGGCAGCAGGTGGTGGAATTGGTACACGAACCCGACGTCGCGCCGCCGCGCCATGGTGCGACGCCTATCCCCAAGGCCCGTCATAACCGTGCCGCCAATCGCCACCTCGCCCGCGTCTGCAGTATCCAGCAAACCCGCGATATGTAGCAGCGTCGATTTACCAGCCCCCGAGGGCGCGACCAGCGCCACGATCTCGCCGCGCACGATCTCTAGGTCCGCGCCGCGCAAGACAGCGACCTCAGCCTCCTTGCCTCGATTATAGATCTTTTCGATGCCAGTCAGGCGCAGCACAGGATCACTCATATCGAAGCGCCTCCACCGGGTTCATCCGCGCTGCGCGCCGCGCGGGAAATATCGTGACGATGAACGATAGCGTCAGCGACAGCGCCACTGCCGACATGACATCCCCAAATTGCAGCTTCGCGGGTAGAAAATAGATGCCGCGCACCGAGGGATCCCAGATTTCGCCCCCCATCGCCCAACTTACAAAGGCAAATAGCGGGTCGATATAGATTGCAAAGAGACAACCAAGGATCACGCCCATGGCGGTCCCAATAATTCCGGTGAAAGCACCGCAGATGAAAAACACGCGCAACACCGATCCCTCAGTCAGGCCCATGGTGCGCAGAATACCAATGTCACGGCCCTTGTTCTTTACCAGCATAATCAGCCCTGACGTGATGTTCATCGCGGCAATCAGGACGAGTATCGACAGGATGATAAACATAACGTTGTCCTCCACTTCCAGTGCACGCAAAAAACCGCCGCTCTGGTCCTGCCACGTCCACAGCAGCGCGCCATCTCCGGCGGCCTGCATCAGCGCTAGCGACAGGTCCGAGACATGCTCGGGGTCAGTCACCATGACCTCCAACTCGTCCGCTTTTCCCTCGCGGTTAAAAAACGACTGCGCCTCGCCGAACGGCATATAGATGCGGGTGCGGTCGATGTCCCAGCGCCCAGCGCTAAAGATGTAGGTGACGTCATAGGCATTGACGCGCGGCGTGGTGCCGAACGCCGTCTTGACCCCGCCGGGTGAGATGATCTTGACCCGGTCGCCGACGCCCACGCCCAGCTCGCGCGCCACGCCTGATCCTATGGCGATTCCCGCATCGAACTGCTCGATATCGCCCACACCGGTCGCCGCGTCCGCAATGCGCGGGATGCCTTTCAGATCGTCCAGCGTGATACCGAACACCTCGACACCCGCGTTGCGGTCGCGGGAATTGGCCATGACCTGGCCCTTGATCAGGGGGGCCACACGGGTCACGCCCTCGACGCCGCGCACGCGCTCTGCCATCGCCTCGTAATCGTCGATCATCCGGTCAATCCGGCCCGACCCTGCGTCAATCTCGCCCGCGTTATAGACCGTCACATGCGCGTTTGAGCCTAGGATCGTATCAACGAATTCCGCACGAAATCCTGATCTGACTGCGAGCGTCGCGATCAGCGCCAGCACGGCCAGCGTAATACCAATTAGCGAAATCCACGTCATCACGCTGACACCGCCCTCCGCGCGTTTGGCGCGCAGATAGCGCCACGCGATCATCCATTCGAATGGGGCAAATGGGGCTGATTTTCCTGCCACTAGGGGACCTCTTGGTTAATTCGGCGCAACTTGCGCCGGGGGCCGCGCGGCGTCAAGCGGGCCTATTAGGCTGCGCGGGTGCGCCGTCGACGAAACGGCAAGCGCAGCAGTGCAAGCACGGCGCCCATAATCATGAGCCCTGCCAGAAAGCCCGCCCCCGCAAAGACGCCGCCCGCCATGTTCAGCGGCACGGCAGGCTGGAAGTCCGCCCACGCGGCCTGCGCAATCTCAGCATCGCCAAAGCTGCGCATACGGTAGGCGCGCGTAAACGGCCCGGCACTACGCAGCGCGCTCAAATCCGTCGACAGACGCTCATAGCGCATAATCACGCCCGCCATCGTCTCGGCCCGCTGCGCGCCCATCGTGCCGCCCTGCCCCAGATCGGCGAGCGCTGAATGGCGCGTCAGACCGACCTCAGCCGCATCCGCGTCGAACTCCGACACAAACCGGCCCAGCTCATCCACCGCGCCGCCTAATCGCTGCACATATTGCTGCGAAAACTCGGGAAACTGGGACAGGCCCGCCGCCCCGGCAAGGCCGCCCACCAGCGTCAGCACCCGGCCAATCATCTAGCCAACCAAGGCGCCGCGATGGGGCGCATAGATCTCCGCGAGGCGTTTGATTGCATCCTCAGGCGGCATTTCCTCGCTCTCGCCGGTGCGGCGGCTGGTCAACTCGACCACGCCGTTTTTCAGGCCGCGCGGCCCGACCGTAATGCGCCAAGGCAATCCGATCAGGTCCATCGTCGCGAATTTGCCGCCTGCCCGCTCGTCCCTGTCATCGTATAGCGGGTCCAGGCCTAGCGCGGTCAGGCCCGCGTATAGCGCCTCGCAGGCTGCATCCGCCTCGGCGTCGCCCTGCTTGAGGTTGACGATACCGGCGTGGAAAGGCGTGACGCCCTCGGGCCAGATGATCCCCTTGTCGTCATGGCTGGCCTCAATGATCGCGCCTACCAAACGGCTGACACCGATACCGTGGCTGCCCATATGGACCGCGGCGGGTTTGCCATCCGGCCCTTGAACCGTCGCGCCCATCGCATCCGAATACTTGGTGCCAAAGTAAAAGATCTGCCCCACTTCAATACCGCGCGCGCTGCAGCGGCGCTCTTCGGGCACCTCGGCAAACAGCGCCTCATCGTGTGTTTCGTCCGTGCGGGCATAGCGGCTGGTGAATTCGTCCAGCACCGCGCGGCAGGCCTCATGCGAATCGTAGTCGACCTCGCGGTCGCCAAATTTCAGATCGGTGATCTCAGCATCATAGAATACCTCCGACTCGCCGGTGTCGGCCAGCACCAGAAATTCATGCGTGTCGTCGCCGCCGATGGGGCCGGAATCGGCGCGCATCGGGATCGCCTGCAGGCCCATCCGCTCGTAGGTGCGCAGATAGCTGACGAGGTGGCGGTTGTAGGCGTGCAGCGCATCCTCCTTCGTCAGGTCAAAATTATAGCCGTCCTTCATGAAAAATTCGCGGCCTCGCATCACCCCAAAGCGCGGGCGGATCTCGTCGCGGAACTTCCACTGAATGTGATACAGCGTCAGCGGCAAGTCTTTGTAGCTGCTGACATGGGCGCGAAAGATATCGGTAATCATCTCCTCATTCGTCGGGCCATAGAGCAGATCGCGACCTTGCCGGTCTTTTATGCGCAGCATTTCAGGCCCGTAGGCATCATAGCGCCCACTTTCATTCCACAAATCCGCAGATTGCAGCGTCGGCATCAGCATCGGGATGTGTCCCGCGCGTATCTGCTCCTCGTGAACGATATTCTCCAGCTTGCGCAGGACCTTAAATCCCATTGGCAGCCACGAATAGATGCCCGCCCCTGCTTGCTTGATCATGCCGGCGCGCAGCATCAGACGGTGCGACACGATCTGCGCCTCCGACGGGGTTTCCTTTAGGACGGGCAGGAAATAGCGGGACAGGCGCATGGCGTTCCTCATCAGGTCAGGGGTATTTCCGCTTCCGTTTATGACCTCAGGCGCCGCCGGGCAAGCAGGGCTTGTCGCGGCTCGCACGGTTTCTGCGCAATAGTGCACTTGAAAGCGCCGACTGCATGGGCGAAATATGCACCCTACCGCACCCGAAAGGACGCCATGGCCCTGCCAGTCGCAACGCAGATAAAATACTGGGGGATCGCTGCGGCGATATTCCTGGCCGTGCTATGGGTGCTGGGCGACGTGATCATGCCGTTCCTCGTCGGGGCGGCCATTGCGTATTTCCTCGATCCCTTCGCTGACCGTCTAGAGGCGCTAGGGCTTAGCCGGGTGCTGTCGGTCGTCCTCATCACGATCCTCGGCCTGCTGATCTTTATCGCAATGACGCTTCTGGTCGTTCCGACCCTTACCAGTCAGGCCACCGCCCTGATCGAAAGCGCGCCCGAGCTGTCGCGCAAGCTACAGAATTTCGTCAACCAGCAGTTCCCTGACATCGCCGACGCCGAAAGCGCGCTGCGCAAGTCGCTGATCGGCATCGGCGACACGATCAAGGAACGTGGCGGTGAGATGCTTCAGACGCTGCTGGGATCGGTGTCGTCGCTCATCAACGTTGCGGTGCTGTTTGTCATCGTGCCGGTCGTGGCGTTCTATCTACTGCTGGACTGGGATCGCATGATCGCCCGCATCGACGAGCTGCTGCCGCGCGAACATGCCCCCGTCATCCGCCACCTCTCTCGCGAGATCGACAAGACGATGGCAGGCTTTATTCGCGGCATGGGCACGGTCTGCCTGATACTTGGTACATATTACGCCGTCGCGCTGATGGCGGTCGGGCTGCAATTCGGGCTGGTCGTTGGCGCGATCGCGGGGCTGGTCACGTTCATACCCTATGTCGGCGCGCTGGTCGGCGGCGTGCTGGCCATCGGCCTCGCCCTCTTCCAGTTCTGGGGCGATTGGGTGTCCATCGGGATGGTCGCGGGTATTTTCGTCATCGGGCAAATAGTCGAGGGCAACTTTCTAACGCCCAAGCTGGTGGGTAACTCCGTCGGGCTGCACCCTGTGTGGCTGATCTTTGCGCTGTCGGTCTTTGGTACGCTCTTTGGCTTTGTCGGGATGCTGGTGGCAGTGCCGGTCGCGGCGGCCATTGGTGTACTGATCCGCTTTGCGGTTGGGCATTACAAGGATAGCCAGCTTTATCGCGGAACGCCGGACCAAGACGGCACCTGATGGCACGCCGCCCCCCACTGCCCCGCCAGCTAAGCCTCGACCTGATCACGATGCCCGCGCAGGGGCGCGATGACTTCTACGTGTCATCCGCCAATGCCGTCGCCGTCGCCCTGATTGAGGGGTGGCAGGATTGGCCCGCGCGCAAATTGGTCTTGAACGGCCCGCCGGGCTCGGGGAAGACGCACCTGGCCCATGTCTGGAGCGACCTCAGCGGAGGAATCATCGTGCACGCCAGCGATCTGGCAGATGCAGACATCCCAACGCTAGCGGCGAACCACATCGCAATCGAGGGCGCGGATATTATCGCCGGTGATCGCGCCGCCGAGGAAGCGCTCTTTCATCTGCACAACCTCGCGCTGGCAGAGGGCCATTCGGTCCTACTGACCGCACGCGCAGCACCCAACCACTGGCCGTTCGTCCTGCAGGATTTGGCCAGCCGGATGCAGGCGACGCCGACCTGCACGCTCAAAGAGCCCGATGACGAGTTGCTGGCCGCCGTCCTGATGAAGCAGATGGGCGACCGCCAGATCCTGCCAACCCCCGGCACGATCCCATACCTTGTGCGCCGCATGCCCCGCGCCTTTGGCGATGCCGGCCGCGTGGTCGCAGCAATAGATCGCTTGGCGCTAGAGCGGCGTCGCCCCGTCACTCGCGCCCTCGCCTCCGAGGTGCTGGACAAGATGGGCCTGTGACGCCACACTCAACGGCGAACAATCCGTCACATCCCCGTCATATCAGGCCGTTAACCTAGTTTCATGAGCCATGCTGATTTTCTCACCTCTCCGTTTCCGCCCGCCCAAGAGCTGCCGGATCTCGACACCGTCGGGCCGGGCCGATTCTATAATCGTGAGCTAAGCTGGCTGGGTTTCAACTGGCGCGTGTTGGAGGAGGCGCAGAACCCCCGCGTACCTCTGCTGGAGCGGCTGCGCTTCCTATCGATTTCGGCCACAAACCTTGACGAGTTCTACAACGTCCGCGTCGCCGGCCTTCGCGAGCTGGCGCGCGCTGGCAACACCACGCCGGCCGCCGACGGCCTCACCCCCGCCGAGCAACTGGTGCTGATCAACGAGAACGCCCGCAGCCTGCTAGGGTCGCAGCAGCGGACATATCAAGAGCTGCGCGATGAGCTAGAAACCCAGAAAATATCCATCATGTCGGGCGATGATCTGGATGATGCGGACCGCGCTTATCTGGCGGATATGTTCTTGACCAACGTTTTCCCGGTCTTATCGCCCCTCGCGATCGACCCCGCGCATCCGTTCCCCTTTATCCCGAACCTAGGCTATTCGCTGGCGCTGAACCTGACCCGCATCCGGGACAAGAAACCTCTTCAAGCCTTGCTGCCTATTCCGCAGCAAATCGACCGTTTCGTTGCATTGCCAGCCGAGCCCGGCGCGCACCGGTTTCTGCCGCTTGAGGAATTGCTGATCCTGCACCTCCACAGCCTGTTTCCCGGCTACAAATACAAAGGCCATTGCGCCTTTCGCGTCCTGCGCGACAGCGATCTGGAGGTCGAGGAAGAGGCCGAAGATCTGGTCCGCGAATTCGAGGTTGCGCTAAAGCGCCGCCGCCGCGGCGAGGTGGTGCGCATGAATATCACTAGAAACGCCCCCGACGCGCTGCGCGCCCTCGTCATGCAAGAGTTGCACGTTACCACCGATGAGGTGGTCGAGGTCGACGGCATGATCGGCCTCGCCGACCTCAAGGAGTTGGTGCTAGACGCCCGCCCCGACCTCCTGTGGCCCAATTTCTCGCCCCGCGTGCCCGAACGCGTGCAGGATTTCGAAGGCGATATGTTCGCCGCGATCCGGCAAAAAGACATGCTATTGCACCACCCTTACGAGACATTCGATATGGTCGTTCGCTTTCTCAATCAGGCGGCGGTTGATCCTGACGTGGTGGCGATCAAGCAGACGCTCTATCGCACCTCCAATCAGTCGCCCATAGTCGAGGCACTGTGCGAGGCCGCCGAGAACGGCAAGTCTGTTACGGCGCTGGTTGAGTTGAAGGCGCGCTTTGACGAGGCCGCAAACATCCGCCAATCGCGGCGGCTTGAGCGGGCAGGCGCGCACGTCGTCTACGGTTTTCTCGATCTGAAAACGCATGCCAAGATCAGCATTGTAGTACGCCGCGAAGGCGACAATCTGGTCACCTACACGCATTTCGGCACTGGCAACTATCATCCCATCACCGCGCGCATTTATACCGATCTATCGTTTTTCACCTGCAACAGCGTGCTGGGCCGCGACGCAACCAAAGTATTCAATTACCTGTCGGGTTACGCCCAGCCCGAAAAGCTGGAAAACCTCGCCATCTCGCCGATTTCGCTGAAACCCCGCCTACTAGAGATGATCGCGGGCGAGATCGAACATGCCCAAAATGGGCGGCCTGCCGAGATCTGGGCGAAAATGAACGCTCTGATTGATCCCGATATCATCGACGCGCTCTATGCTGCCAGCCGCGCAGGGGTGCGCATTAGCCTCGTGGTACGCGGCATCTGCGGGCTGCGTCCGGGCATCGCTGGCCTGTCGGACAATATCCGCGTCAAATCCATCGTCGGGCGGTTTCTGGAACACAGCCGCATTGTCTGTTTTGGCAATGGCCACGGCCTTCCGCATAAAAAGGCGCGCGTTTTCATGTCCTCGGCTGATTGGATGGGCCGCAACCTGAACCGCCGCGTCGAAACGCTGGTCGAGATCGAGAACCCGACCGTTAAGGCTCAGATCACGTCTCAGATCATGGCCGCAAACATGGCTGATGTCGCCCAAAGCTGGGTCATGGCGCCAGACGGCAGCTTTACCCGCGCGCCACTGACCGAAGGCGAATTTGCGTTCAACTGCCACCGCTTCTTTATGGAAAACCCCTCGCTCTCGGGCCGTGGCTCTGCCGGGGCGGCAGACGTTCCGCAACTCACCCATGCCGAGGATTAGCAAAACCCGCACCTCGCGCGTTGACGCCGGACCGCCGCGTGGCCCATAAAGCAACCGCAGGCAAAATGGCGGCTGGTAAGAATATGAGCGCACCCGAAACGGCAGACGGCAGCGCAAAGCGCATAGCGACGTTCAGTCCGTTCGGCAGAGCCCTTTTTAACAAGGCATCAGCGCGCGCGCTGCGCCGTGTCGGCGTGGTCGACGTCGGGTCGAACTCTGTCCGCATGGTGGTCTTTGACGGCGCGGCGCGCAGCCCGGCTTACTTCTTTAACGAAAAAATTATGTGCGGCCTGGGTGCCGGAATGTCCGAAACCGGGCGGCTTAATCCCGAAGGCCGCGTGCGCGCCCTGAATGCGCTGCGCCGGTTTGCCCAGTTGGCCATCGCGATGGAGACTGGCCCACTGACCTGCGTCGCCACCGCCGCCGTGCGCGAGGCCGCAGACGGCGACGACTTCCAGCGCGAAGTCGAGGCCGAGACAGGGCTGAAGCTTTGGATCATCGACGGGCGCGAAGAGGCCCGCCTGTCGGCACAAGGCGTCCTTCTAGGCTGGCCCGGCGCCTATGGCCTCGTCTGCGACATCGGCGGTTCCTCGATGGAACTGGCCGAGATCAACGGCGGTGTTGTTGGTCGGCGCGTCAGCTCGCAACTGGGGCCGCTAAAACTGCGCGATATGCCCGGCGGCAAGAAGGGCCGCAGCGCCTATATCGCCGAAACGCTGGCTGCTATGACCTCCGATTTGGGCGAGCAGCGCAACCGGCTCTTTCTAGTCGGCGGCTCGTGGCGCGCAATTGCCCGCATCGATATGGAGCGACGCGGCTACCCACTGCACGTGCTTCATGAGTACCGAATGCGCGCGTCCTCGATCCGCGATACGCTGGCCCATATTCAGACCTACGAAGACCTTGAATCGCTGCGCCAGCGCGCCGGCGTGTCATCGGCGCGCATGGCGCTGGTCCCGCAGGCCGCCGAAGTTCTGCGCGAGGTCGTCCGCACGTTCAAGCCGCACGACATCGCGATCTCTAGCTACGGTATTCGCGAGGGGATGCTGTACGAACAGATGCCCCAGAAGCTGCGCGACCGAGATCCGCTAATCGAGGCATGCCGTTTTACCGAGTCCAAGGACGCGCGCGTGCCGGGCTTTGGCAAGGCGCTGTACCAGTTCATCATGCCGCTCTTTCGCACAGCCCGCCCCGAGCGGGTGCGCCTGATCAAGGCCGCGTGCCTGCTGCACGACGTCAACTGGCGCGCGCATCCTGACTACCGCGCCGACATATGCTTCGACACAGCCACGCGGGCAAATTTGGGCGGTTTGAAACACTCCGAAAGGGTGTTTCTGGGCCTCGCCCTACTGCACCGATACTCTAATTCGGCGCGCCAGACCCGCTTTGATCAAGTCGCCAAGCTGATAGACGAGCCGCTGCGCCGCGACGCCGAAATTCTTGGCAAGGCGATGCGCTTTGGCGCGATGCTGTGGCTGCAACGCGACGCGGAGCCGGGAGTACTGCACTTCTATCCCAAGAAAAAGATACTGGAACTGACTCTCACACGCGAGGCGGTAGCGCTTTATGGCGAAGTGGCGCAAGCACGCTTCGCCTCGCTAGCCTCATCGCTGGACGCGGCACCAAAGGTAACGCTACCAGCCGTTTAGATTTCGATCTCGTCGCCCGT
>JAGXGX010000150.1 GCA_024636515.1 Roseovarius sp. | reverse complement strand
GATCAAAATACGTCAGCTCATTCAGGCGCGCATCCTCGCCCGTTGCCGTGTATCCCATCGCGGTGGCTGTTTGGCGCTGGCGCGTTAGCGTGCCAGTGACGATGCGGTCGAAATGCGGATCAGTCGCAGCCAGCCATTCACCCAGCCATCCAGCCTGGCGACGCCCCAGATCCGACAGGCGATCATAGCCCGCCTCGTCCGTGGCGTTCGAGTTTGCCTGCCCGTGGCGAACAAGGATGATCTCGGTCATGCGGGTACGGGCGAGGTCAAACCGCGACCTCAATCGCGTCCTGATCGCCTACACCAAAGACGCGCTTGTAGCGCGCGATTTGATCGGCCGGACCCATCGCTTTCTTCGGGTTATCCGACAGCTTGACCGTGGGCCGCCCATCTGCCGCCACCGGCTTACAAACCAGCGAAAAGGGCGCCAGAGCGTCATGAGGTACAAGCCCGCGAAAATCATTGGTCAGATACGTGCCCCAACCAAACGATACCCGCACCCTGCCTGAGAATTGGGTGTGCAGTTGGGCGATCTTAGCCTCGTCCAGACCATCCGAAAAGATGATCAGCTTCTTTGACGGATCCTCTCCGCGCTCAGTCCACCAATCTATCGCCATTTCCGCCGCCTTGGCCGGGTCGCCCGAATCGACGCGAATCCCCGTCCAACGGGTCAGCCAGTCAGGCGCGTTATCCAAAAACCCTTGGGTGCCGTAGGTATCGGGCAGGATGATGCGCAAGTTTCCCTCATGTTCTTCGTGCCAGTCGCTAAGGACATCATAGGGCGCGCGGGCGAGCGCCTCGTCATCCTCGGCCAGCGCGGCATAGACCATAGGCAACTCATGGGCATTGGTGCCAATCGCCTCAAGATCGCGGTTCTTTGCGATCAGGCAGTTCGACGTGCCGACAAATTTCTCGCCCAGCCCCTCGTGCATGGCGCGCACGCACCAGTCTTGCCACAGAAATGAATGGCGTCGCCGTGTGCCGAAATCAGCGATGCGCAGATCAGGAATGTTGCGCAGCGTCTCGACCTTTTCCCACAGCTTGGTCATCGCGCGGGCATAGAGAACCTGCAGCTCGAATTTCTCCATCCGGTGCAGGACCGAGCGGGAGCGCAGCTCCATTATCACGGCCAGTGCAGGGATTTCCCACAGCATGACCTCGGGCCATGATCCCTCAAACGTCAGCTCGTACTGGTCGCCAACCCGCTCTAGATGGTAGGGCGGCAGCCGCAATTTATCGAACCAGTCCATGAATTCCGGGGTAAACATCTGCCGCTTGCCGTAGAACATATTGCCTCGCATCCACGTGCTTTCACCGCGCGACAGCGACAGTGAGCGGATGTGATCCAGCTGCTCGCGCAACTCCCCCTCGTCCACCAGATCGGCAAGCGGGATATGCTTGGCCCGGTTGATCAGGCTGAACGTGACCTGCGTATCCGGATTGTTGCGAAATACGGACTGGCACATCAGCAGCTTGTAAAAGTCGGTGTCGATCAGCGACCGCGCGATGGGGTCGATCTTCCATTTGTGATTGTGGACGCGCGAGGCGATATCGACCATGTCAGGCTCCGGGGATAGGTTTGGCATGGTTAAAGCAGGGGCAAGGCAGGATTGGCAAGGCTTGCCGCGCGCTGGCGGGACAGATCTAGCCCTCAGCCTTGGCCATTGCATCCAGCCCCTTGCGATAGCTGGGATAGCGCATGCGAACGCCCAGCTCATCCTTTATCCGATCATTTCTGACGCGCTTGGATTCCGCGTAGAAGCTGCGCGCCATTTCCGACATCTCGGCATCCTCAAATGCCACAGCCTCTGGAAGCGGCAGGCCAAGTAGCTTGGCGGCATAGCCAATTACGTCTTGCGGCGGGGCGGGATCGTCATCGCACAAGTTATAGATCGCGCCGGGATCGGGCGCGCGCATGGATGCGGCCAGCACCTGCGCGATATCCTCTACATGGATCCGGCTGAACACCTGATCCGGCTTGATGATGCGCCGCGCACGCCCCGCCCGCAATTTAGCAAATGGGCCGCGGCCCGGCCCGTATATTCCGGCAAGGCGAAAGATATGCAGCGGCAGACCAGGGATGGCCTGCCACGCCGCCTCGGCCTCCTGCCTTAGCCTGCCGCGCTGCGTGGTTGGCGCCAAGGGAGTATTTTCATCCACCCAGCCGCCACGATGATCGCCGTAAACGCCGGTTGTCGATAGATACCCGGCCCACTCCAGATGCGGTGCAGCGCGCGCGATGTCGTCGGTAATTTCTGCCAGCACCGGATCGCCGCCCTCGCCCGGTCCGGCGGAAATCAAGAGATGGGTCGCCGCCCTAAGCGCCGGGCGCAAATCATTGCCGGGCCAGATCAGTGGCTCGGCCCCGCTAGCGCGCACAGCGTCCGCGTTTTCCGCGCTGCGAGTTGTGCCAATAACGCGCCATCCGCCATCCGCTTGCAGAACAGCGCTTAGCGCTTGGGCCGAATAGCCGTGACCGATAGAAAGAAGCGTCTTTGTCATGCCCCCGATATGCGCCGCGCCTATACGCTTGGCAAGGGCGACAGGGCCGTGCATCCTGCCGCGACGGCAGAACGAGCAATAATGAGGAGGGCAAAATGCAAGCCAATGACAGGACGATAAGCAGCCCTCCGGCTTTGCCCGCACGCACGTTCACCGAAGCTAAACCGGCGGTCGATCATCTGTGCATGCTCTACGATCAAGCGGTGGATTTTCTGCGCGCTGGTTTCAAGGCCGCACTTCCCGGCCCGGCGCCGACGTATCGCATCCGAGCGTTTTATCCCGAAATTCGCCTGACCACCTCCAGCTTTGCCGGGATCGACACCCGGCTAGCGTTTGGGCATGTCGCGGGGCCGGGCACATACGCAACGACGGTGACGCGGCCAGATCTGTTCCGCAATTACCTAATCCAGCAGATCGATCTACTGCTGGAAAACCACGGTGTGCCTATCAGCATTGCGGCATCCAACACGCCGATGCCTGTACATTTTGCCGTGGCGCAGGACGCGCGCATGACCGTTCCGCATGAGGGCGCCGCCGGTTTCACCCTGCGCGATGTGTTTGACGTGCCAGATCTGGGCACAATGGATGATGCCATCATTAATGGCCTTGCCAAGCGCACGCCCGATGGAACCGCGCCGCTAGCACCCTTTACCGCGCAGCGCGTGGATTATTCACTGGCACGGTTGTCGCACTACACCGCTACCTCGCCCACGCATTTCCAGAACCATGTGCTGTTCACCAACTACCAATTCTACGTGTCCGAGTTTGAGGCATACGCCCGCAGCGCGCTTGCCGATCCGGCAAGCGGCTACACCAGCTTCGTCGCTACATTCGATACCGAGATTACATCACCGGACACGCCGATAGATGCGCCGACCAAGATGCCTCAAATGCCCACCTATCATCTGAAAAAACCCGATGGGTCCGGCATCACGCTGGTTAATATCGGCATCGGTCCGTCCAATGCAAAGACAGCGACAGATCATATTGCAGTGCTTCGCCCGCACGCTTGGATCATGGTCGGCCACTGCGCCGGCCTGCGAAACTCGCAGCGTCTAGGTGATTACGTGCTGGCCCATGCTTATCTGCGCGAGGATGGCGTGCTGGACGCAGATCTGCCCACATGGGTACCGATCCCCGCACTGGCCGAAATCCAGATCGCGCTGGAAGAGGCGGTCGAGGATGTAACACAGCTGGACGGGTTTGAGCTAAAACGCATCATGCGCACCGGCACTGTCGCCAGCGTCGACAATCGCAATTGGGAATTGCGGGATCAGTCCGGACCAGTGCGCCGCCTTAGCCAAAGCCGCGCGATCGCGCTCGATATGGAAAGTGCGACGGTTGCCGCCAACGGGTTTCGCTTTCGCGTGCCATACGGCACCCTGCTCTGCGTTTCGGACAAACCGTTGCACGGCGAATTAAAGCTGCCGGGCATGGCCAGCGAGTTCTACAATGACCAAGTCGCACGTCACCTGATGATCGGAATTCGTGCAATGGAGGCACTGTCGGAAATGCCGCTCGACAGGCTGCACAGCCGCAAGTTGCGCGCCTTTGACGAAACCGCGTTCCTTTGACAGGCACTTTTCTGCGCATATTTCACGCCTGCGGCTCCAGTATACGTTGTAATACCCATTAAAATGACGTTACACCTTATCGTGAGGCCCAATGAACGGGCAGTAATAAGGAGACCACCCGATGGCAAAACCGATGACAAAGACCCAGCTCGTGGCCGCACTGGCCGAAGAAATGGGTAGCGACAAGAAGACAGCGGGCACCGCGCTCGATTCAATCATTAGCGTCATCACACGCGAAGTATCCGGCGGCGGCGCCGTCACACTGCCCGGCGTCGGCAAGATCTATTGCCGTGAGCGCCCCGAGCGTATGGTCCGCAACCCCGCCACGGGCGAGCAGATCAAGAAAGATGCCGACAAGGTCGTCAAGATGACCATCGCCAAGGCACTGAAAGACAGCGTCAACGGCTGATCTTGCATCTTGCATAAGTTTCCGAAAGGGTCGCCACTAGGCGGCCCTTTTGCATTTGGGTGGTTGCAGTTAAGGGTAAGGCGACGATGGATCTGCGTAGTATCGTGATGGGCGTTTGCTTTGCAGTGATGTGGTCCAGCGCGTTCACCTCTGCCCGGATCATCGTGGCGGCGGCGCCGCCGATCAGCGCACTGGCGCTGCGGTTCATCATTTCGGGCATACTCGCCGTTGTCATCGCCCGGATATTGGGCCAGACTTGGCGTCTGACCCGTCCTCAATGGCGCGCCTGTATCATTCTCGGCATTTGCCAGAACGCGCTGTATCTGGGGCTATACTTCGTTGCGATGCAGACGATTGAGGCGTCAGTGGCCGTTATCATCGCCTCCACCATGCCGTTGCTCGTCGCACTGGCCTCTTGGATGTTCCTCGGGGAACGTCTGGCGCCACTAACAGTTCTCGGCCTCGTTGCGGGGTTCGCGGGTGTCGCGCTGGTCATGGGAACGCGCTTTTCCGGCGGCGTGGACATGTATGGCGTTACCCTCTGCATCATAGGCGCCGCGGCGCTGGCCGTCGCGACCCTAAGCGTTAGGGGCGCCACGTCAGGCGGTAATTTCCTGATGGTGGTGGGCCTACAGATGCTTATCGGTGGCATAATTCTATCAGTCGTCGCTTTTGGTACCGAGACGCTGATTGTCGAATGGTCATGGATACTGATCGCCGCGTTCGTCTGGACTGTGCTGGTGCCAGGCCTCGGCGCGACGCTGCTATGGTTCAAGCTGGTTCAGCGGATCAACGCCACCCGTGCGTCCACGTTTCACTTTCTCAACCCGTTCCTCGGCGTCGCGACCGCCGCCATCGTGCTAGGCGAGGCGCTGCATCCCACAGATCTGATCGGGGTCGCGATTATCATGGCCGGAATTCTTACCGTACAGCTATCACGCCGGTCCAAGGCTTAGTGCAAGGCAGGGTTTTTTCTTGGCCTAAATACCTAATTTCTGGCGCAGCCCCGCACGCGCCCTACCCTACTTTGCACGCCGCCAGCACGGCCATATTTACAATATCCGTCGCCGTCGAACTGGACGAACAAATTTGCACTGATTTATCCAATCCCGACAGGATCGGGCCGATCACGGTCGCGCCTGCCATTTCCTGCACCAACTTGACCGAAATTGAGGCCGAGTGCCGCGCCGGCATCACCAGAATATTCGCCGGGCCTGTCAGCCGTTGGAACGGATACGCCTCCTGCGCGGAGGTATTCAGCGCCACGTCCACCGTCATCTCGCCCTCAAACTCGAAATCGACACCGCGCGCCTCCAGCACGGTGACGGCGCGGTGCATCTTCTCGGCCCGTTCGCTGCGGGGATAGCCGAAGGTCGAGAAGCTGACGAATGCGACGCGCGGCTCTAGCCCTAGGTTGCGCGCGACGGTCGCCGCACGCTCGGCGAT
>JAGXGX010000031.1 GCA_024636515.1 Roseovarius sp. | reverse complement strand
CCGCGAGTTGAGCGTGACAGAGCAACGGCTACAGGCGTTTCTGGAGAGGTAATCTCTGTACGCGCTTTTGTGATCTGTCGTTTTCAAATGAAAATGCCGTTCTTTGAACAGACCGGCAGAGGCGTAGATGTAACTTGATCTGGTCAAATCAGATTGAGAAACATGTTTGAACGCCGGATCCCTGAATGGTTGCGCCACGCTCCCACGCCGTCCGTAAATGGGTTTGCGTCTCTGGCCGGGTTCGAGGCCGTGACGCGTGGCATGCTGATTTCGGTCTATCCAGTTGCGATGTATGACGCGCTAAAAGACACGGCGCTGATCAGTTCGATCTATTTCGCCATTGGGGTGCTTTCATTGATGACGGGTCTGCTCGTCCCATTTTTGAATCGCTATATCCCTCGGCGCTGGATGTATTCTATTGGCGCATCAGGGTTTGTATTGGGGTCCCTGATAGCGACCATCGGCACGCCACAGATGATTATCCTTTCATTGGCGCTGAATTCTTTGGCGACGGTCACGACCTTTGTTTGCTTTAACGCTTACATTCTGGACTACATCAAACGCGTCGAGCTGGGAAAATGCGAGACGCTGCGGATGTTCTACTCGGCGCTTGGCTGGGCAGTCGGCCCGGTTCTGGGTATCTTGCTCTGGAGTTGGTGGCGGCCGGCACCTTTCCTGATCTCAGCTGTGGCGGCCGCCACGATGCTGGTTGTTTTCCTGTATCTCCGTCTCGGCAACGGCAAGCTGATCATGCGCGCAAGGACGCCAACGCTCAATCCTCTGGCATTTCTGGGCAGGTTCCTTCAGCAACCGCGCCTGATTGCAGGGTGGCTCTTTGCGGTCATCAGGTCCTGCGGGTGGTGGGCCTATGTTGTCTACCTGCCGATATTCGCAGTCCAGAACAATTTGGGAGATCAGTTGGGAGGGATGCTTTTATCGATCACCAACGCCGCGCTGTTCTCTTCGCCTATCTTGCTGCGCTGGATGCAGGCTCATTCCATCCGGTATTCGGTCAGGACCGGATTTCTGGCAGCGGCCGTCCTGATGGCGACGGCCAGCGTGGGCGATGCTGCCCCGTGGCTCGCTGTGGCATCGTTGTTTGTTGGCAGTTTCTTCCTGATCCTCTTAGACATATGCGCTGGGTTGCCGTTTTTGATGGCGGTCAAGCCATCTGAACGTACAGAGATGTCTGCGATTTACTCCTCGTATCGTGATGTATCCGGTATCGCGACGCCCGGCATGGCATGGCTGGTACTGCTGGTTGCGCCCATTTCCGGTATTTTCGCAGCCACCGGCGCGGCCTGTCTGATCGCTTGGGGCATAGCGGGGAAACTGCATCCCCGTCTGGGCGAAGCACGCTTGAAGCCCCTGCTGCCGCAGCCATCGCCGCGCATCCTTCCAACGCTAGACGCTAGCTAAGCTCTGCTTCAAAATTTTGCTTGGCCAAGACTATCGTAAGGCAACGCTGTGCTTTTTGATCTTGTGCCGCGTCCAAAATCAAAGGCGCAAACAAGTGATTTGCATCTAAATTTTTTTACCGTTTGATAAAATAATTTTCTGTGAGATAGTGAACCCGTCTTATCCAGTAGCCAGAGGATCGCATCCCGTGAAAGATAACGCCTATACTGCCGGGATTATCCCGGGTCGGCTATCGCCTGAGGATTATGCCGAGAACTTCTCGGACTTGCATCCCCGCCTGGATGATCACGAGGCGCTGGTTGCCGCTGATCGTTGTTACTTTTGCCACGATGCGCCCTGCATCACGGCCTGTCCCACCGACATTGATATACCGCTTTTCATCCGCCAGATCGCAACCGGGACGCCAGAGGCGGCAGCGCGCACGATCCTTTCGCAGAACATCATGGGCGGCATGTGCGCCCGCGTTTGTCCGACCGAGACACTTTGCGAAGAGGTCTGCGTGCGCGAAGTCGCCGAGGGCAAGCCAGTGCTGATCGGACAGCTGCAACGCTACGCCACCGATACCCTTATGGACGCGGGCGTTCACCCCTTTACCCGCGCCGCTAGCACCGGCAAGCGGATCGCTGTCGTTGGCGCCGGGCCTGCGGGACTATCTTGCGCGCACAGGTTGGCGATGCACGGCCATGACGTCACGCTCTTTGACGCACGCGCCAAGCCGGGCGGACTGAACGAGTACGGCATCGCGAGCTATAAAACAGTCGATGACTTTGCCCAGCGCGAAGTTGAGTGGCTGTTGCAGATCGGTGGGATCACCTTGGAAACCGACAAAACGCTTGGACTGGATGTATCGCTTGAATCGCTGCAATCGGGGTTCGACGCCGTGTTTCTTGGCATCGGGCTTGGCGGTGTGAACGCGCTGGGGCTGGATGGTGATGACATGGACGGGCTGCACGACGCCGTCGATTTTATCGCAAACCTGCGCCAAACGAGCGATGTCGCAACCCTGCCCATTGGCCGCGACGTGGTCGTTATCGGCGGCGGCATGACGGCTGTGGATGCCGCCGTGCAAGCCAAGCTTCTCGGCGCGCTGAATGTCACGCTCGTCTATCGCAGAGGCCGCGACAGAATGAATGCGAGCGTGTTCGAACAGGATCTTGCCGCGTCCAAGGGCGTGCGGATCATCACCAACGCCACCCCCCGCGCCGTGATCGGCAACGGTGCCGTGCGCGAGATCGAATTTGAGTACACAGACGATGATCTAGCGCCCACAGGCCAGACATTCCGCCTTGCTGCGGATCAGGTTTTCAGGGCCATCGGCCAGAGTTTGACAGGCGGCAGCCTCCCTGCGCTTGACGGCCGCAAAATCGCCGTCTCTAGCGCGGGCCGTACCAGTATCAGCGGCATTTGGGCGGGCGGCGACTGCGCGGCAGGCGGCGACGATCTGACTGTCACGGCAGTGGCCGAGGGGCGCGACGCCGCGATGGATATTCACGCGACACTGACCGGAGCAACATAATGGCCGATCTGACCAGCACATTCATCGGAATCAAATCTCCAAACCCATTCTGGTTGGCATCTGCGCCACCGACAGACAAGGAATACAACGTCCGCCGCGCATTCGATGCCGGATGGGGCGGCGTAGTCTGGAAAACGCTCGGCGAGGCCGGCCCACCAGTCGTGAACGTAAACGGCCCCCGCTATGGCGCTATTTACGGCGCGGACCGCAGGCTACTGGGGCTGAACAATATTGAGTTGATCACCGACAGGCCGCTCGAGGTGAACCTTGAGGAAATGACGCGCGTCAAACGCGACTACCCCGATCATGCACTTATCGCGTCGCTGATGGTGCCGATGAACGAGGACGCGTGGAGGGAGATTCTGCGCCGGGTCGAGGATACCGGATGCGACGGGGTCGAGCTGAACTTTGGCTGCCCCCACGGGATGAGCGAACGCGGCATGGGCAGTGCCATGGGCCAAGTGCCCGACTATGTCGGCCAAGTCGCGCATTGGTGCAAAAAACACAGTGATTTGCCAGTCATCGTAAAGCTTACACCGAACATCACTGATATCCGCCTGCCCGCGCGCGCCGCCAAGGAGGGCGGCGCCGATGCCGTCAGTCTGATTAACACGATCAATTCGATAACCTCTGTTGATCTCGACCTATTCGCGCCCGAGCCGACCATCGACGGCAAAGGCGCGCATGGCGGTTATTGCGGTCCTGCGGTCAAGCCGATCGCGCTCAACATGGTGGCGGAGATCGCCCGTGACCCTGAGACGGCAGGTCTGCCAATCAGTGGCATCGGCGGGGTGACCACATGGCGTGACGCCGCTGAGTTCATGACCCTCGGCGCGGGCAATGTGCAGGTCTGCACCGCCGCGATGACCTATGGTTTCAAAGTCGTGGAGGAAATGATTTCAGGGCTTAGTCAGTGGATGGACGAAAAAGGTATGACCAGCACATCCGAAATCGTCGGACGGGCCGTACCTAACACAGTCAACTGGCAAGATTTGAACCTGAATTACGTGACCAAAGCTGTCATTGATCAGGACGCCTGCATCCAATGCGGTCGCTGCTACGCGGCCTGCGAGGACACGTCGCATCAGGCGATCTCTATGTCAGAGACCCGCGTGTTCGAGGTGATCGACGCCGAGTGTGTCGCCTGTAACCTTTGCGTAAATGTCTGCCCTGTCGAGGATTGTATCACGATGGAACAGATGGCTGCGGGCAGCGTCGATCCACGTACGGGCAAGGTGGTCGAGAAGGAATATGCCAACTGGACAACACACCCAAACAACCCCGGTAGTTGCGCGGCGGAATAGGTTTTCAGCGAAAACTCTGACTCTGCGAAGATTCAAAGCCTTTGCTGCGCATGAGTGTCAAACGGTTTCACGACCGCAGCTTTCGCTGACCGCCGGTAACAAGGGCGTCAACAACCGCCGAAAGAGCGCATCCAGATGCGCCTTTGCCCCTTCGTGTACGTCCGCGCCCCCGGTCAAAACCTTCACCTGCACCTCAAAATCCGCATAATGCTGTGTGGTTGCCCAAATAGAGAATATCAAGTGACGCGCGTCCACGGGCGCCAATTTCCCCTCGGCAATCCATCCCTCTATCAAGGCCGCAGACGCATCCACTAGCGGACGCAAATCCGCCTCCAGATGCGGCGCGATGCGCGGCGCACCTTGCAGGATTTCATTGGCAAACAAGCGGCTCTCGCGCGGGTATGTCTGGCTCATCTCCAGTTTGCGGTGCACGTAGCGCATCAGCTCTTCTAGTGGCGCGCCGTCCTTGTCGATCTCGCGCAGAGGCGCCAGCCAGCGATCCATCAACTGGTTCAAAAGCGTGACGTGAATATCTTCTTTACCGTCGAAGTAATACAGAATGTTCGGCTTGCTTAGCCCGGAGCCATCGGCGATCTGATCCAACGTCGCCCCGCGAAACCCGTGCTGTGAGAATACATCAAGAGCCGCATTCAGGATCAGCCCGCGATTGCGCTGCTGAATACGGCTGAGCTGCGCCTCTTCCCCATCCTTGGGGGCAGTTTTGTTCGCGTCTCGCGCCATCTGGTTCCTTTCAGGCTGCGGCGCGGAAATCAGCGCGTCAAAGCTCAGAATAGACAGAACCGCGCCTTGCACCAAGACTATAGTTGACACAACCGGGGCGCTCCGCAATCGTATCTTTACCAGTTGGTAAAAAATGCGAGAGGCCGCTTCGCAAATCCGCGTAAGACATAGCAGGGGGACGACATGACCGCACCAGGTGTAAATCTAAAGGTAAATGGCGACCGGCTTTGGGATAGCCTCATGGAAATGGCCAAGGTAGGCCCCGGGATCGCAGGCGGCAACAACCGCCAAACTCTGACTGATGAGGACGCCGAAGGACGCGCGCTGTTTCAATCATGGTGCGACAACGCGGGCATGACGATGGGCGTCGACACGATGGGCAACATGTTCCACCGCCGCGAGGGGACAGACCCTAACGCCCTGCCCGTCTATGTCGGCTCGCATCTGGATACGCAGCCCACGGGCGGCAAATACGATGGCGTTCTCGGCGTGCTGGCCGGGCTGGAATTGGTCCGCACGCTGAACGATCTGGACATAAAAACCAAGCACCCCATCGTCGTCACCAACTGGACCAACGAGGAAGGCACGCGGTTCGCCCCCGCCATGCTTGCCTCCGGTGTATTCGCGGGTGTGCATGAGGAAAGCTGGGCGAACGCGCGCGAGGATGCCAAGGGCAAAACCTTTGGCGCGGAGTTGGAACGCATCGGCTGGAAGGGCGACGAACCCGTGGGCGCGCGCAAGATGCATGCGTTTTTCGAACTGCATATCGAACAGGGTCCGATCCTTGAAGCCCAAGGCAAAGATATCGGCGTCGTCACCCACGGACAGGGCCTCAGCTGGACCCAAGTGACCATCACCGGCAAAGATAGCCACACCGGATCGACCCCAATGCCGATGCGAAAAAATGCCGGGCTGGGTATGGCGCGCGTTTTGGAAAAGGTCGAGGAAATTGCGCTGTCGCATGCCCCCCACGCGGTTGGCGCGGCCGGCCATATCGACATCTACCCCAACTCGCGCAACGTGATCCCCGGCAAGGCGGTCTTTACCGTCGATTTCCGCTCTCCCGATATTGATGTGATCGCGGACATGGTGAAGCAACTGAGAGCCGCAGCGACCCAGATTTGTAATGACATGGGGCTGGGTGTAGAATTCGAGGTAGTGGGCGGCTTTGATCCCATCACCTTCGACGAAGGCTGCGTAACAGCCATCCGAAATGCTGCCGAACGGTTAGGCTATTCGCACATGGATTTAATTTCGGGCGCGGGGCATGATGCCTGCTGGATCAACCAAGTGGCACCAACGGCCATGGTGATGTGCCCTTGCGTCGGCGGGCTGTCGCATAACGAGGCCGAGGAGATTTCCAAGGAATGGGCCGTAGCAGGGACGAATGTCTTGATGCACGCAGTGGTGGAGACTGCAGGGGTTGAGGGGTGAGATGGTAACCCGGAGTTTCAAGATAGCGGTGACCGCCACAGCGGCATCTGGCGAACACTCAACATGCGGATTGCTGAATTCGCTGCTATCAGACCAGTCCGAATGAGAAGTCAGGGAGAAGCAAAATGACAACCAAAGTCATCAAGAACGGCACGGTTTGCACCGCCGACCGCACATGGAAAGCGGACGTCCTGATCGAGGGTGAAACGATCAAGCAGATCGGCGAGGACCTCAAGGGAGACGAATACATCGACGCCGAGGGCGCGTATGTCATCCCCGGCGGCATTGATCCGCACACGCATCTAGAGATGCCCTTCATGGGCACCACGGCTGCGGAAACATTCGAGACAGGCACTTGGGCCGCGGCCTGCGGCGGCACCACGATGCTGGTCGATTTCTGCCTGCCGGGCGCGGATGGCAGCATCAAGAACGCGATAAACGAATGGCACAGGAAGTCCGCGCCGCAGATTTGCAGCGATATCGGCTACCACATGGCGATCACCGGCTGGAACGAGAATATCTTTGACGAGATGAAAGATGCCGTGGACATGGGCGTCAATTCCTTCAAGCATTTCATGGCCTACAAGGGAGCGCTGATGATCGAGGACGACGAGATGTTCGCCTCCTTCAGACGCTGCGCCGAGCTGGGCGCGCTGCCGATGGTGCACGCCGAAAACGGCGATCTGGTCGCGCATATGCAGCAGAAATACTTTGACGAAGGGATCACCGGGCCAGAGGGCCACGCCTATTCCCGTCCCCCCGAATTTGAGGGCGAAGCGGCGAACCGCGCGATCTGTATCGCCGACGCGGCAGGCGTGCCTTTGTACATCGTGCACGTCAGCTGCGAACAGGCGCATGAGGCAATACGGCGCGCACGTCAAAAGGGCATGCGCGTCTATGGCGAGCCATTGGCGCAGTTCCTGACTCTCGATGAATCAGTCTATTTCAACACCGATTGGGATTATGCCGCACAGCGCGTCATGTCGCCGCCGTTCCGTAACAAATCCCATCAGGACAGCCTCTGGGCGGGCCTTCAATCGGGCTCACTACAAGTGGTCGCGACCGATCACGCTGCCTTTTCCACCGCGCAAAAGCGGGCTGGCCGCGATGATTTCCGCATCATTCCCAACGGCTCGAACGGACTGGAAGAACGCATGCCCGTCCTGTGGACCCACGGGGTCGAGACGGGCCGCCTGACACCAAACGAGTTCGTCGCGGTGACCTCGACCAACGTGGCAAAAATCCTGAACATCTACCCGCGCAAAGGCGCGATAGTCGAGGGCGCAGATGCCGATATCGTGGTCTGGGACCCCAAGATCACCAAGATGATCTCGCACTCCAACCATCACTCGATCCTCGACTACAACGTGTTCGAGGGTTTTGAGGTCACAGCCAACAGCCGCTACACGATCAGCCGCGGCGAAGTCATCTGGAGTTGGGGACAAAACTCGCAGCCACAGCCCGGTCGCGGCAAATTCATCCCGCGCCCAGCGTTCCCATCGGCGATGACGGCACTCAGCAAATGGAAAGCGCTGACCGCGCCGAAGATGATCCACCGCGATCCGCTGAACATTCCGGCGGGGATTTAAGCGCGCAATGATAGCCCCCCATCCCCCAAAGGCCGTTCTCGAAACGGCGCTTTACGTGTCGGATCTTGACGGAGCGGCAGCATTTTATCGCGATGTTGTCGGTCTGGATGAACATCTGCGGGTGCCGGGCCGCCATGTATTTCTGCGCTGCGAGACATCCATGATCCTGCTGTTCAACCCAAACGAGACACAGGTAAGCGACGGAAAATTTCCCGTCCCGCCACACGGCGCGATTGGCGAGGGGCATATCTGCTTTTGCGCAGAGCGCGGAGAAATGGACCGATGGCGGGATCATCTGACATCAAATGGCATCGAAATCGAAGCTGATTTCGAATGGCCCGGTGGCGCGCGATCAATCTACGTTCGTGATCCGGCACTAAACTCAGTTGAATTTGCCGAAGCGAAGTTATGGGGTTTTGATACGTGAGCGATATTGTCATCTCGGCCAAGGATCTGTCGCTAACGTTCCAGACCAACGACGGCCCGATCCACGCCTTGAAGGACATCAACCTCGATGTGCATCGCGGCGAATTTGTCAGCTTCATCGGCCCCTCGGGCTGTGGCAAGACGACTTTTTTGCGTGTCATGGCGGATCTTGAGCAACAGACGGCTGGCACTATCGCCGTCAACGGCACGACCCCCGAAGAGGCAAGGCGCGCGCGCGCCTACGGCTACGTCTTTCAGGCGGCAGGCCTCTACCCCTGGCGCACCATCGGCGGCAATATTCGTCTGCCGCTAGAGATCATGGGCTACGACAAAGCCGATCAAAACACCCGCGTCGCGAAAGTCCTCAAACTGGTCGAACTCGCAGGATTCGAGAATAAATTCCCGTGGCAACTATCGGGTGGTATGCAGCAGCGCGCCTCAATCGCCCGCGCACTTGCCTTCGACGCTGACCTTCTGCTGATGGACGAGCCATTCGGCGCGCTAGACGAGATCGTGCGCGATCACCTGAACGAGCAATTGCTGCAACTGTGGAAGCTGACAAACAAAACGATCTGTTTCGTCACCCACTCCATCCCCGAAGCAGTCTACCTCAGCACTAAAATCGTCGTCATGTCGCCGCGACCGGGCCGGATCGCGGATGTAATCGACAGTCCCCTGCCCCGCGACCGACCGCTCGACATTCGTGACACGCCCGAATTTATCGAAGTCGCCCACCGCGTTCGCGATGGACTGCGCGCAGGGCACGCCGATGACTGAGCGCCTCCGCCACCCGACTGCCCCTGCGCTGTCAATGGGGCGAGGGGGTTTCACCTTCCTCAGGATGCCCGGCGGCATCCTCTCCTGCCGTCGCAATTCAGGTGTTTGCAGAGAGATGAAAGGTGGGCGGGTCTGATGCGCAACGTCCTGCCAATCCTTACCGTCGTGGTGGCCATTTTTGCGCTTTGGTACGCGGGTGCCGTGATGCTTAATGCGCCGTGGGCCAAGGACAAGGCAACGCGGGCTGGCATCGAGTTAAGCTTTCCCCAACTTGTCGCTGACACTTGGAGCCAGCAAAAACCAAAGCTGCCAGCGCCCCATCAGGTTGGGGAGGAGATATGGAAAACCACTGGCGCGATGATCCTCAAAGGGCGCGGATTTTCCAAACGCTCATTGATTTATCACTCTTGGGTCACGTTCAGCGCGACCATGCTTGGCTTTGTGCTTGGCACAGTTTTGGGCACGCTTCTGGCGGTCGGGATCGTCTTTAACCGCACAATGGATATGAGTGTGATGCCGTGGGTCATTGCCAGTCAGACCATCCCCATCCTTGCAATCGCACCGATGATCATCGTGGTGCTGAATGCCGTGGGCATATCTGGTCTGCTGCCCAAGGCGATGATTTCAATGTACTTATCGTTCTTCCCAATCGTCGTCGGCATGGTCAAAGGACTGCGCAGCCCCAGCGCGATGCAGCTTGACCAGATGCGGACTTGGCACGCGAGTGCTGCACAAACTTTCTGGCGGCTGCGGCTGCCATCGTCGATGCCGTATTTCTTTACGTCGTTAAAGATCGGTGTCGCAGCCAGCCTTGTGGGCGCAATCATCGGCGAATTGCCGACCGGGGCGGTCGCGGGCTTGGGCGCGCGGTTGCTGGCCGGTAGTTACTACGGCCAGACAATTCAGATCTGGAGCGCGCTTATCATGGCAGCTGTGCTAGCGGCGGCTCTGGTTGGTCTGATTGGCGCTGTGCAGCGGATCACGCTTAAATCCATGGGGATGGCGCAATGAGCTGGCTGGCATTTGGCCTGATCGTCTGGATAGGTGGCTGGCAGTTTAGCGCGTGGCTGGCGCGCAGGCCCGACTCCTCGCTGGCGCGGGTGATCGCGCCGATCATCTTTGGCGTGACGCTTGTGCTGGTGTGGGAGGCGCTTGTGCGCGGGCTCGACATATCAAAAGTGCTGCTACCGGCGCCGTCAGACATCGCGGTGGCCTTTGCCAATTCAACCGCAATCCTGTGGAAGGATTTTGTGCAAACGGTGATCAAAGGCGCGCTATCAGGCTACGCCATCGGCTGCGGCAGTGCCTTTATCATCGCCGTCGCGATCGACCGGTTTCCGTTCCTACAACGCGGGTTGCTGCCTGTTGGCAATTTCGTCGCTGCCCTGCCAATCATCGGGATGGCCCCGATTCTGGTCATGTGGTTAGGCTTTGACTGGCAGTCAAAAGCTGCGGTTGTCGTGGTCATGGTGTTTTTCCCGATGCTAGTGAACACCGTGCAGGGCTTGCAAGAGTCTGAGCCGATGCAACGCGATTTGATGCGAACCTACGGCGCGGGATACTGGAAGACGCTGCTAAAGCTGCGGCTGCCTAGCGCGATGCCCTTCATCTTTAACGGATTGAAAATTGGCACCACACTGGCGCTTATTGGTGCAATCGTCGCTGAATTCTTTGGCTCGCCAACGCACGGAATGGGGTTTCGCATCTCGACCTCTGTCGGGCAGCTGGCGATGGATCTGGTCTGGGCCGAGATCGTCGTGGCCGCGATCGCTGGCAGCACATTCTACGGCGGGGTTGCGCTAATCGAAAAAGCGGTGACATTCTGGCATCCATCGCAACGTAGTCGACAATAAAAAAACCAACTAGGGAGACTGACAATGAAAACATTCACAACGGCAATGGGCACGCTGGCGCTTGGCGCCTGGGGTACGGGCGCCTACGCAGCCGACGACGTAACGCTGCAATTAAAATGGGTCACGCAAGCACAATTCGCGGGCTATTACGTCGCGCAGGACAAAGGGTTTTATGAAGACGAGGACCTGAACGTAACGATCAAGCCCGGCGGGCCAGACATCGCACCTGCGCAGGTCATCGCAGGTGGCGGCGCTGACGTGGTGCTGGACTGGATGCCATCGGCGCTGGCGAGCCGGGAAAAGGGTCTGGCGCTGGTGAATATCGCGCAGCCCTTCAAAAGCTCGGGTATGATGCTGACCTGCCGCAAGGATGCCGGGATCGAGAGCCCCGAAGATTTCCCAGGCAAAACGCTGGGCGTCTGGTTTTTTGGTAACGAGTATCCGTTCCTCAGCTGGATGAGCAAACTGGGCCTCCCGACTGACGGCTCTGACGCTGGCGTCGAAGTGCTGAAGCAGGGCTTTAACGTCGACCCCCTCCTGCAAGGGCAAGCGGCCTGTGTGTCGACAATGACCTATAATGAGTATTGGCAGATCATTGATGCAGGTCTGACGCCGGAGGATCTGGTCGTATTCAAATACGAGGATCAGGGCGTCGCGACGCTAGAAGATGGGATGTATGTTCTGGAAGAGAACCTGAGCGATCCTGCGTTCGAGGACAAAATGGTGCGCTTCGTTCGTGCGTCGATGAAGGGTTGGAAATGGGCCGAAGAGAACCCCGAAGATGCCGCGATGATCGTTCTCGATAATGACGCCTCAGGTGCGCAAACCGAAGAGCACCAGATCCGCATGATGAAGGAAGTGGCCAAGCTGACAGCAGGCAGCAATGGTGCTCTTGATCCAGCCGATTTTCAGCGCACCGTGCAGTCGCTTTTGTCGGGAGGCTCTGATCCGGTAATTACGGCCGATCCCGGCGATGCCGCTTGGACACATGCGATTTCGGACAAAGCTCTTAACTGAGATTAGGGGACAAGATGTTTTGAGGGCGCTCGGGGCAACCTTGGCGCCCTAAATTATGCCCTGCGTTCGCAGCGCAATTGCTGCTTCCAGCGGGTACATTTTCAGGAAGAAGTCGGGTTTAGTTCGGGAAAGTTAAGTGGAGGCGAGTACCGGAATCGAACCGGTGTACACGGATTTGCAATCCGTTACGTAACCACTCCGCCAACTCGCCTGCCTTGGTGGTGGCATACGATTAATGGATGGCGCGAGGCGGTGCAAGGGTGGTTTGCGGCAATCCCGGCAAGATGTACCGCAGGGATATGGCGGGAGGTCTGCGATCTTTGGAGCAATGCGATCATTAAGGCATTCTAGTGTGACCACAGGCGCTAGATGAGGCGGACACTATTCGCCGTAGGCTGCATCCCAACGCTCAATAAGGGCTTGCTGCAAACCTTTGGCGCGCTTGTTCCATGACGCGGCGCCGGGTGGGCGGTCATCGGTTGCCCCGGCCAGTCCCTCGCGGCGGGCCGCGTCGTGGGCGAATATGGCAAAAGCCAGCGGGCGGCCTGATGGCCCGGTCGCATAGCCCGCCAGCGCACTGACAAAATGCAGCGTGCCCGTCTTGGCCTCGACGCGGATGGGGTAGGCGTCGTCGAAATTACCACTGGCGCCGCGCATCCGGAACGCCTTGAGCATGGGGTGCAACGCGGCATTGCGCCGGGCAATAGTCAGAACCCGCGCCAGCGCCACCGGGCTGACCCGCGAGGCCGAACCAAGCCCCGAGTGATCGACCAGGCTCGCGCCCTCAAGCCCCAGATCGCCGCGCGCCCACGCGGTCATTTCGCGACCCGATGCGGCCAGCGACGTCGCGCTGCCAGTGCGCGCCAGCGTGGCCGTCATCCCCACCAGTTCGGCTGTCAGATTGTTGGAGTATTTCAACATCCCCGTCAGGATGTCAGGCAGCGGCTCACTCAGATGGCTGACCAGCGTATCACCTGCCGGCGCGTCCTGCTGCACCTTGGCGCGGCCCAGCGTGATGCCATGGCTGCGCGCAAGGCTTGCGAACACCTCTCCGGCGTAGATCGCGGGCCTGCGCACGGGCAACCAGCGGCTGCCAGATTTGCCCAGCGCCGCGCGCGCAACCGTCCATTGGTCGTAATCGCCGCCGTCGGTATAGGTATAAAGCGGGCTGTTCCGATCCGCGATGCTCATGCGCGCAACCTGCACATCGGGTCTGTAATTGGCCGAGCGGGCGTCCATCGTGACAGTGTAGTCGCCCGCGTCGCGGGCCCATTGAAAATGCACGCGATTAAAGTTCAGGTTCAGGCCCGACACGGCGGGATTATAACCCACCTGAGCGGGCTGGGCCGCGTCGATGACACGCTCGTAAGGCAGCGCGCCGCCATAAACGCGGAAATCGCCAGTGATGCCGCGTACGCCCGCCGCCTTTAGATTTGAGGCCATGCTGGCCAGCGCGTCGGTGTCCAATAGCGGATCACCGCCGCCAGCCAAAATCAGATCGCCCTGAACTACGCCATCCTGCACTGGCCCCGTTGCGACCAGCCTTGTGCGAAAGCGGTAGGTCGGCCCCAGCGCATCCAGCGCGTAGAGTGCCGTAATCGCCTTGGTCACGCTGGCGGGTGGGAATCCGTCGGCGCCGCCGCCCTCCTCCAGCACCTTGCCTGTGGTCATGTCGATCACCGCATACCCGACGCGCCCGTCCAGCCGGGCGGCCGCGATCAGATCAGCGGCATCTGGTGCCTGCCCCAGCGTCGCAGGGCGCATCTGCGGGCGCAGCGATACAGCCGGGGCACCCGCATGGGCACCCGCGGCCAGCGCCGATAAGGCACCGCTCAGGAAAAGGCGTCTTGTTAAACCAGCAGACATGGCGCGGATTAAAGCTCAGCCGGGCGCGGTCTGCAATCGAGTTCTTTTGAGCGGCACCTCACGCTTTCGTGCGGTGTTAGCTGATGCTGCATCCTACCACTGCCCCGCCGCGCGCAGGTGTGTCGATGACAGCGCCAACATGGGCACGTTGGCAAAGCACCAAGCAGGCGCCTGCATCCGTCCCAGATTGCGCGCCTCACCCAGTGGCACGCGCGCACTCTCATAGACGCGCGCCGCAACCGACGCACGTGCCGCCAGCCGCACACCGGGCCGGGCCAAGATACCAAGAGGCACACTTTCCATGATCTGGCGCCAATCCTGCCACTGGTGGAACTGCACCAAATTATCAGCGCCCATAAGCCAGACGAAATTCACCCCCGGACGCGCAGCGCGCAGCACGGCCAGCGTGCGGGCCGTATAGCGCGCGCCGATCTGCGCCTCGACATCGCTGATATGTACGCGTGGGTGCTGCATGATCGCGCGCGCCGCGTCCATCCGCCGCTCCAGCGGGGCGGGCCCGCGCTCCTTTAGGGGGTTTCCTGGGCTGACCAGCCACCAGACGGCATCCAGACCAAAAAGCTTGAGCGCCTCGCGTGTGATATGCACATGCCCCGCGTGGGGCGGATCAAACGATCCACCCAAAAGGCCGATTGATCGGCCCGGTCGCGACAAAGGCAGGCGCAACGGGCCGCCGGTGGGGATCATGGCCTGCAAAACTCCTAAAATTCGTTGATTTTTCTAAACACAAAGCTGGGCGAAGGCCACCCGATATTAAGAGGGTTGCGCGATGGTCATCGCTTGAATGGGCGCAAGAACGGGTGACTGGGTGACACGCGAGACATCGCATTTAGGCAAAGGCGGCAGGAACGGCGCGGATGCGCAGGCGGGACTGCGCCTGAGCATACCTGCCGCGTTGCAGGCGGCGGCTAACCCGAGCGATCCAACCGGTGCTTGGCTAGCCAGCCTCATCCTGGACCATGCGCGCGATGGTATCGTGCTGCTAGATATTCGCGGCCGCATCTTATGGATGAACCCCGCAATCCAGCAGATGCTCGGCTGGACGCTGGATGAGGCGCGCGGTCAAAACCCTGCCGAATTGATCAATCCACCCGCCACGCGCCCCAGCCCCGAGGCGCTAGAGAATTTCCGCTATCATGTCGGCGGCTCGATCTTCGACAAGTATCACGTGACGCGGCACATGCGGCGTGACGGCACCCTGTTTTGGAATCAGCAAAGCCATGCGTTGATCGATCTGGGTCCGAGCGACGCGCAAAAGATGGTCGTTGTCACCTGCCGCGATATTTCCGATCAGGTCCGCGTGCAGGCCGCCCTACAAGACGTAAAGGACGATCTGGAGCATGCTGCGCATCACGACGATCTGACCGGCCTCGGCAACCGCAATAAACTGTCGCGTTATTTGTCCTCTGACGCGGCGCTTCACAGCCTAAGATTCGGTATGATGGGCGTGCTGCAACTGGATTTAGATAGGTTCAAGGCGATCAATGATACGCTGGGCCACGCCGCCGGTGATACGGTGCTGCGCCATGTCGCCGCCGCGCTAATGGACACGGCGGAGGATGACGATCTGGCCTGCCGCTTGGGGGGCGACGAATTTCTGCTAATCTGTCTCGACGTCGGCGGCCCCGCCCGCCTGTTGCGACGCGCCGAGACAGTGCTGGACGCCGCTTCCCGCCCCTTCACGTGGAAGGACCAAACTGTGCTTCCGGGTGTATCGGTCGGCGCCGCGATGCCTGCCCCAGACGAGAATTTCGGCGCGCTGGACGGCGAGGCACTGATGCGTCAGGCCGATCAGGCCCTGTACAGTGCCAAGGAGGGCGGTCGCGGGCGCGCTGTTCTCTACACCGCCGATCTAGGGCGCCGCTACCGGGCCGAGCAGGAACTAAGCCGGGATTTGCTGGCCGCCGTCGAGCATCGGCAATTTTGCGTATATCTCCAGCCTATCCTGAACATCGTGGAGAGACGCGTTACTGGCTGCGAAGCGCTACTGCGCTGG
>JAGXGX010000149.1 GCA_024636515.1 Roseovarius sp. | reverse complement strand
CACTGCGCCCGATCTACTTTTTCTGGACGAGCCGTCGGCCTCTTTGGATGGCCGCGCCACGCGCGAGATTGAGGCGCTTTTGATGGTTGCAACCCATGCGGGAACCCGTATCGTGATGGCAACGCACGACATGGGGCAGGCCCGGCGCCTGGCCCGCAATGTGGTGTTCCTTCGCGGCGGTATGATCCACGAACAGGGCGCCGCGCCCGAATTTTTCGATGCGCCTACCACAGACGCCGCCAAGGCGTTTCTGGCAGGCGACATCGTCGACTGAACCCCGATAACGCAATTCAAAGGACGATCCAAATGCGTAAACTCACCTTAGCGATAGCCGTTGGCCTGTCTGCCGCCGCCGCACATGCCGAAGAAATGAAAATGGCCGTAACGACCAGCTTTCACAATTCTGGCCTTGCCGAGGTGCTACTGCCCGAGATTAAGCAAGACACCGGCATCGACGTGCAACTCTTGGTCGTCGGGACCGGGCAGGCGATCAAGTTGGGCGAGACGGGTGATGTCGATGCGATCCTCGTCCATGCAAAGGCCGCCGAGGAGGCGTTCGTCGCTGCAGGTCATGGCACGCACCGCCGCGAGATCATGTATAATGATTTCGTAATTGTCGGCCCCGATGCCGATCCGGCAGGCGTGCGCGATGCTGATGATGCTGCCGCCGCATTGACGGCGATCGAGCTGGCAAGCGCCCCTTTTGTTAGCCGCGGCGACGACAGCGGGACCCACAAAAAGGAGCTGAGCCTTTGGGATGCCGCCGGGATCAAGCTGGATGCAGACGCTGAATGGTATAAATCCGCAGGCGCGGGCATGGGCGCCGCGCTGAACACCGCGTCTGGCATGAACGCCTACATTATGTCTGACCGGGCAAGCTGGCTGAACTTTGGCAACAAGGGCGATTTGGCGCTACTCTTTGCGGGTGATCCGGTCCTGTTCAACCAGTATGCTTATATCTCGGTCGACCCCGGCAAAGGCGACTACATCAAAAGTGATCTGGCCGCTGAACTGGAAGGCTGGCTAACCAGCGCCCGCGCCAAGGCGCTGATCGACGGCTACCGGGTCGCGGGCGAGCAGCTCTTTACCTTCAATGCGCAGATGACCGATGCGTCGAAGGCAGCGGAATAAGTTGCAACGATCCCTGCGGAGGCTTCGTCAAAAGCCTTCGCAGAACTTTTTAGGCACTTAATCTACGCCCGCTGTCAGCGATATGGGCGCAGCACCTGCTGCATCGCAGTGATCATCGCATCGCGCCGTGCCAGCATATCTGCATGACCCTCATCGCCCGCCGCCTCGGCAGCGCCGGCAACGATCAGTGCAATGGTCTTATCATCTAGGTAGGGCTTGCCCATATCGTCCCACCAGCCGTTGAACGTGTCGCGAAAATGATCGCAGAACGCTTGCAGTCCGCCCGGCCCCGCGCCCATGCTAAAGCACGCGGTCGGCCCCATCGCGGCCCATCGCAGGCCCGGCCCGGCCCACATCGCCTTGTCTATGTCACCGACACTGGCGACGCCCTCGACTGCCAAGTGGATCGCCTCGCGCCAAACGGCGGCTTGCAGACGGTTGGCAACGTGGCCCGGCACTTCCTTGCGGATGCGCACAGTCACCTTGCCGATGCTGTCGTAGAACGCTGCGGCGGCATCCGCGATGCCGGGTCCGGTGCGATCGTTGCCCATAACCTCGACCAGCGGCACCAGATGCGGCGGGTTGAACGGATGGCCCAGAACAAGAGGGGCCGGATCGCTCCAACCCTCCTGCATCTGGCCCAGCGTCAGGCCTGAGGCGGAACTGGCGACGATGGTGCCGGGCGTCAGCGCCGGTTCAATCTCGGCAAAGAGGGCGTGCTTGATCGCCACACGCTCTGGTACGCTTTCTTGGATAAACGCGGCACCGCGTGCGGCGTCTGCGGCAGTGCTGTGAAATGTGATGGCATCGGGCGTGCCGTTTTCGGTCAAGCCCATTTGCGTCAGCGTAGGCCACGCCGTTTCGACATAGTCACGCACTGTTTTCTCTGCCTCGGGCGACGGATCATAGACTGCGACCGAGCGGCCTGAGGCCAGAAAGAGCGCCGTCCAGCTGGCGCCGATGACACCTGCACCAAGGCAGGCCGTGCGTTCGTATTGCATCAAAACAATCCCGGATTGAGGGGGGAGGCGGCGGTCATGCCGCCATCGACAGTAAAGGACGCGCCGCTGACATACGCCGCCTGATCGGAGGCGAGCCATGACACCATGTTCGCGATATCGTCCGGCGCGCCCATGCGGCCAACGGGGTGGCGGGCGAGGGCGTCGGCCTTGGCCGCCTGCGGATCATCCGCCAGCGCAAAGGCATCATCGGCCATGTCCGTCAGTATCCAGCCGGGCGCGATCGCATTGCAGCGCACAGTCGGCCCGTGATCGACGGCGATGGAGCGGGTCAGACCATGCACAAACGCCTTGGACGCATTATAGAGCGCCATCGACGGATCGGCGGCGCTTGCCGAAATTGAGCCGATATTGACGATCACGCCGCCTGTTTTCTCCATCCCCGGCAGAACGGCGCGGCACATGTTGAAAACGCCCCGGCAATTGGCGCCGATGACCAGATCCCAGTCAGCATCAGTGCTGTCTGTCACGGTTTTTTCGACCTGCACGCCGGCGTTATTAACCAGCAGGGCGACCTTGCCCAACGTCGTTGCGGCAGTGTTAATTTTTACCGCACCCGCCGGATCAGCGACACTGGCCTGCACCCAATGCGCGCCTGCGGGAAAGTCTGCACCCCGCGCGCTGCGGCCACAGCCGACAACGGTATAGCCATCAGCCATCAGGCGGAGCGTGATAGCGTGCCCGATGCCGCGCCCGGCGCCTGTAACGATAGCGACGCTCATAGCTTCATCTGCTGCACTTGGGCGCTAAGGCCACCGTCCAGCACCCATAGTTGGCCGGACGCATAACGCGCCTCGTCGCTGGCCAGCCAGTTGACGAGGTTCGCGATGTCGTCAGGTGTGCCGTAGGCGCGCATAGGATGCACGTCTCGCACAGCTTGCTGTAATTCGCCGATATCCTTGCCGCCGCCGCCCGAGCCATCGCCGGTAAAGAAGCTTTGCAGCATGGGCGTGTCGATATAGCCGGGGCAGATTGCGTTGACGCGGATGCCCTCAGGCCCGTGGTCGCAAGCCATCGCACGGGTCAGCGCATGTACCGCGCCCTTGGTCGCGCAATAGGCGGCAAGGCCCGGATCAGCGATGAAGCCATCATAGCTGCCGAAATTGATAAGCGAGGCGGTGATGCCGTTTTGCGCTGCCTTGCGCATCAGGGGCAGCGCGTATTTGCTGGTCAGAAACGTGCCGGTGACGTTGACCGCAAAGCTGCGGTTCCATTCCTCAAGGGTTGTATCCTCGATGGTTTTCTCGATCTCGATGCCGGCGGCGTTAACCAGGATATCGAGCTTGCCCGCCTCTTCCGAGACGCGGGTCATTGCGGCGCGCACTTCGTCCTCGTTGCTGACATCCAACCGGATGAATTCTGCCGCGCCACCGGGCGCATCCAGCGATCCGCCCTCACTTAGATCGGCGGCATAAACGCGCGCGCCCTCGGCTAGAAACCTTGCGCAGATAGCGCGCCCGATGCCGCCGCGCCCGCCAGTGACGAGGGCCGTCTTGCCTTGTAGCTTCATGCGGCGTCCTCGGCTGCGCGGGCGTAGGCGTCCAGCACCAGCCCGTGGAAATGATGCACCGCATGCTCGGACTTGCCCGATCCGGCGGGGTCGTTGACGATCCGCCCTTGCGTGAACGCAGGCGTGCTCATCCCGCGCTGAACGCTTTCGACCAGTCCGATATCCTCGGGCTGGAGAACCTCGTCGATATAGCGCATCGCGTCGATTTCCATCGCGTCCGGTTCTGGCGTTTCCAGATAGAAATCATATGTCTCTAGCGTGCGGTCCGGCCCCATCGGGATCACGTTCAGCACGATAATGCTGGACCTGCCCGGATAGCGCATGAGGCAGGTCGTCGGCCACAGCCACCAGACAGCATGCGTTTTGACCGTCGCGTTCGATACGTCATAGGCGCTGTTGGGCGATGTGCCGGCCTCGGCCATGTGGGATGAATAGATGCCGTAGGTCGTGACCTTGTAGGTATCCATATCGACCAGATCGCAAAAATCCTTGTGCGCGGTCGGGCAGTGATAGCATTCAAGGAAGTTATCGACGACGTTCTTCCAGTTGGACTTGATGTCATAGGACAAACGCTTGGCAAAGGTCAGGCCGTCAATATCGGGCGCCCAGTGACGGATTTCCGTCTCTAGATCACCGGTTTGGTTGGCCAGTGACGGCGCCGCGCGGTCCAGATTAACATAGACAAAGCCGCAGAACTCCTCGACCTGCACCTCATCTAGGCAAATCTCGGAAGGGGTGAAATCCTCCAGATGCTCAGTCTCGGGCGCGCGGACAAGCTGGCCGTCCAGTTTGTAGACCCAAGCGTGATAGGGACACATGATGCGGGTCGTGGTGCCCTCGCCGCTGAGCAACTCATGCGCGCGATGTTTGCAAACGTTGTAGAACGCGCGCAGCGTACCTTCGCGGTCCCGCACGATTGCAATGGGTTGGCCTGCGACCTGCAACGCGATGTAGCTGCCCGGCGCGCGCAGCTTTTCAACATGACAGACCCACTGCCAATGCTTGGCCATGATTGCGCGCAGATCCGCATCAAACCATTTGGTTTCTGTGTAGGCGTCAGCGTTCAGCGATAGCGAGCGGTTGGTGTCGACGTCATAACCGCCGCGAATGGCGGCGAAATCGCTGGGCGAGGGGAACTGTGTCATGGCGGCTCTCCGAGGGATGGGGGTGGTAGTGTTTAGCATGGCTGAGCAGTGCTGAAAATATGTGCATGGATCGCCGTGAGTTTAGCGTGGATGGACGACGGGCGCCAAGTGCAAACGTTGCGCAGGCCGGGCGTTGGTTTCGCGTGAGCGCCCAAGGTGCCGCGTGATCCGCATTGTTAGCTGCCTTTGCGATACATCGGCCACGCCCTGAACTCAAACGGCACGCGGCCCTCAACCCGGTCCGCGCTTGGCGGCAGGGCAAAGCGCGCGCGGTAGGCGCGGCTAAAATGCACCTGACTGGCAAAGCCGGACGCCAGCGCCACTTGCGACAGCGGTAGATCGGTCTGCGTGACCAGCCCGCGCGCGCGGTCCAGCCGTATATCGCGATAATACAGCGCAGGCGTTTTGCGGACATGGGCCGCGAAAAGCCGATTTAGCTGCCGATGCGAGATGCCGACCTCTGCGCAGATCTGCGCGATGGGCAGGGGCGTCTCCAGATGCTTTTCCATCAGGGCGATGGCGCGCTTGACCGCGCCGGGCGCGGTGTTTCCCAGCGGCTCGACCGGGGCGTCATTCTGGGCGGTTCCGGGCGGGCGCACCGCGCCGTGAAACAAATACCGCGCGGCGCCATTCGCCGCCGCATCGCCGCGCGCCATACGAATGATTTGCAACGCAAAGTCCATTGAGGCCGCGCCGCCCGCGCAGCTGATGCGATCGCCGCCCAAAACATAGAGATCCTCGCTGAGGATGCATTCCGGAAATCGCTCGGCGAAGGAGTCCATATGCTCGTAATGCACGGTGGCGCGCCGCCCATCCAGCAGACCCGCCTGCGCCAGAAGGAACGCGCCCGTGTCGATCCCACCCAAGGTTGCGCCGCCCCGCGCCCACCGCCATAGCGCGCTGGACAGTTGCGGCACGAAATGCGCCTCGGGCGTCCAACTGGACGAGACAATAACCATGTCGCGCGCCGCGCCGCGCAGATCTGCCAGCGGCAAGGTGTCGATGGACATCCCGTTACTTGCGAGGCACGCGCCGCCCGTCGCCGACGCAATGTCCCAAGTGAAATGCGCCGTGCCATCCAGATAGTTGGCCGCGCGGAACGGATCGATAAAGCCTGCCGTCGCCGCCATATTGAAATGCGGCGTGACGATCAGGACCAGTCGTGTGGGCGAAGCATCGGTTTTGGCCATGCGCCTGAATGTCGGCGCATTCCGTGATCAGGGCAAGACGCTAAAGCAGGCAGGCGACGGGCGCGCCCGGTGCCATGTCCATGTCGCGGCGTAGCTGCGCACGCGCGCGGGCGAGCCGCGACATCACCGTATTAACCGGACAACCGGTCTGGCCTGCTAATACCGCAGGGCTGGTCTCGCCAGCCATGATAAGCGTTAGAAGGCCTGCCTGATCAGCGGGCAGGCGCGCGATTGCGGCGCGTAGATCGGTGAGGGCCAGCATGGCAAACACCTCCGGCTCGATCGCTGGTGCGTCCTCCTCCTCCAGCGGCAGGTGGGGCGCGCGGCGCAGGCCCTGCCGGAACAGGTTGCGCATCGCGGCGCGGGCATAGGCGCGCAGATCATCTACGGCCTCAACCTGTGCGCGCCGCCGCCACAGGCGCAGTAGCGTTTCCTGCGCCAGATCCTGCGCCTCCGCCTCGCTAGCGGCAAGGCGGCGGGCGAGACGGATCAGATCGGAACGTAATGCGGTGATGCCTTGCGCAGCGTCTGGCGTGACGTGCGGTTTAGTATTCGGCAGAGAATGGATCATTGAGCTGGCCTTGTGATCGGGTTGCATGCGGCCAACATCGGGCGGCATCCACGCCACTTCAATCGGGGGGTTTCCGCCGACTGCGCGCACAACCACTTTTTGCGCGGTAGAGCGCCTGCCCGGACGCCCAATATAGGCGATGTGCCGCCGCCTAACCCATTGAAGAGCCAAGGTAGGGACGCAAACCTTCCGGCCAGCGTCTTGTTAGGTGAAGCGGGCAATGATGCCTCTTCCCAAAATCGAAAAGACTACAGGAGAAACCTAATGACCAAATTTATCGCACTGGCACTTGGAATGGGCGCACTGGCAACAACCGCATTCGCGGATATGTCTACAATGGACGCCAATGAGGACGGCCTTCTGACCATGGATGAGGTTCAGGCAGCTTATCCAGAAGTCACGGCAGACCAGTTCAGCCAGATTGATATCAACGGCGACGGCGCAATCGATGACGCCGAGCTGACAACTGCGCAAGAGGCAGGCCTGATGCCTGCCAGCGAGGGTTAAAAGAATTCGCCCGGCGGGGGCCATCCCCCGCTGGGCAATAGCAATTTTCTCAGCCGCATAATCTTCTCCAGCGGACACTGCGGCTAGGGGAAATGTGGCCCGTGCGGCGGCCGCTTGCGGTTGCGCCTCACGGGTCATTCGTTTTGATTAGGCGTCTGGTGTCAGGCGCTGTTTTGTTGCCTGAGTGAATGGTGGCAGCTTCGCCATTAGCTAGCTCTGCCGCCCATGTCAGCTAGGCGCGGCTCGCCGCACCATGCCAAACAAATCGCGCGGATCGTCGGGATCGGCCAGCAAGTCGAGTGGCTGATGATAGTCCGTTCCCTCAATCTGGGCGCGCACATAGCGCAGTGCGCTGAAATCCTCGGTGGCAAATCCAACGGAATCAAAAAGTGTGATCTGCGTGTCCGACGTGCGGCCCTTTGCGGTCCCGATCATCACTTGCCACAACTCGGTCACGGGGAAATCCTCGGCCATCTGCTGAATTTCGCCTTCAATGCGGGTCTGGGGCGGAAATTCGACGAAAACGTCCGAGCGCTCCAGAATAGCGGGGGCCAGTTCGGTCTTGCCGGGGCAGTCGCCACCGATGGCGTTGATATGCACACCGGCGCCGACCATGTTGTCGGTCAGGATCGTCGCGTACTGCTTGTCGGCGGTGCAGGTTGTGATGATCTGCGCGCCTTCCATGCTCGCCTCAGCTGAATCGCATTCCACCACGTTCAGGCCCAACCCGGCGAGGTTCTTGGCGGCCTTGGCGGTTGCCGCCTTGTCGATGTCGTAAAGGCGCACGTTTTTAATGCCCACGATCGCCTTCATCGCGATGCTCTGAAATTCGGACTGTGCGCCGTTTCCGATCATTGCCATGGTGTCTGCGCCCTTGGGGGCAAGGTATTTCGCCACCAAAGCCGAGGTGGCCGCCGTGCGAAGCGCGGTCAGGATGGTCATCTCGCTCAGCAACACCGGGTATCCGTTGTCGACATTGGCCAAGAGGCCGAAGGCCGTGACGGTCTGAAGCCCTTGCTTGGTATTGCTGGGGTGTCCGTTCACATACTTAAAGCCATAAACTTCGCCATCAGAGGTCGGCATCAATTCGATCACGCCCTCCTCTGAGTGGCTGGCAACGCGGGGCGTCTTGTCAAAAAGCTCCCAGCGTTTGAAATCTTCTTCGATATAGGTGGCAAGGCCGACCAGCATCTCTTCGATGCCGATATGGTGGATCAGCTTCATCATGTTGTCGACGCTGACAAATGGCACGTATGCCTTGTCGGAGGGGGACGGTTTGCTCATTTCGGTGCCTTCTCAGGATTGGATTTGCGTTTGGCAAGGTGCAGGCCGGCGATCATGCAGCGCACGGACCCTCCGGCGCTTTCGATTGTGGGAATGTCCAGCGCGATGACGCGGGACGAGCGTTCAATTATGGCGATCTGCTGCTTGTTCAGCGCCGCCAGCGCGCGTGCGGACATCGCAGTCAACAGGCCCGTGGGTGTGCTTAGCTCAATGGCGTTGCCGGCGAACTCGGCGATCTGGGTGTGCGTCAGGTCGATGACGTCGCGGCCTGGCTCTGCCAGACGTTCTGCGATCTCGTGGCGGCGCGCGGTGTTGTCGATCATATCAAGGCTGACCATGGCGAAATGTGTGCCGATCGCCATGATGACATTGGTATGATAAACGGGTGCGCTGTCCTCGTCCACGGCGTCGAATACCATCGGCTCATACCCGAAATTGGTGCAGAACCGCTCCAGCAATATTGGATCGGCGCGGTGCGAGCGCGCGACATAGGCGATGCGTCCGATATGGTCGATCACCATCGCGCCGGTGCCCTCTAGGGCCATGCCGTCCTGCTCTAGCCCCGAATAATCGGTGACGACTTGCACGCGGTACTGGTCCTTTAGCATCTCGATCACGTCACTACGCCGCTCACGGCGGCGGCTGGGGACGAACATCGGATAGATAGCCACGTGCCCGCCGGGGTGGGTGGAAAACCAGTTGTTGGGAAATACTGCGTCGGGGGTATCGTCCCGCTCGTCCTGAAACACGTGCACGACCACGCCCTCATCGTGCAGCCGCGCCACCGCGCCGTCGAATTCGGCGCAGGCATTGGCCGCGACCTCCTCGGGCGTGTGGCCGGGCAGGGACTGAAACCTGTTATCGGCGGCTGTCTCGGGGTTTGGATGAAATCCGTTGGGACGGATCATCACCACGCTGGAGGGCGCTTGAACCGTCATGTGAAGGCCCGCGTCGGGCGGTCGAATACGCGCCGGCCTAGGGCGGATGCGGCCAGATCGACCATCACCTGCGCGGTGCGGCCACGGTCATCCAGAAATGGGTTCAGCTCGACCAGATCAAGTGAAGTCATAAGGCCGCTGTCGCAGATGATCTCCATCGCCAGATGCCCCTCGCGCATCGTTGCGCCGCCCGGGACGGTCGTGCCGACTGCGGGCGCAAAGCTGGGGTCGAGAAAATCAACATCCAGCGAGACATGCAGCATACCATTCGCGGCCTCCACATCGGCGAGGAAGCTGGTAAGGGGTAGTGCGATCCCCGTCTCGTCGATGCTGCGCATGTCGTGATAGCGCACATTCGTCGCCTGTAGCGCGTCCCGCTCGCCCGGATCGACCGAGCGTAGGCCCAAAAGGCAGATATTCTCGTGCGGAATGGGATGCGCGACTTCGGGGAACCCGTGGAAGCCGTCGCGGCCCGTGACATAGCCCAAGGGCGCACCGTGCAGATTGCCAGACGCCGTACTTTGAGGGGTGTGGTAATCGGTATGCGCGTCCAGCCACAGCACAAACAGCGGACGTTTTTCTTTGGCCGCATGGTTCGCCGCGCCCAATACAGAGCCAAGCGCGAGGCCGTGATCGCCGCCAAGGAAAATCGGCAGGCCGCGCGGCAGCGCCTCTTCGGCGGCGCGGGCAAGGGCGGATGTCCAACCAATCATCTCGGCTGGCTCATGGAGGTGATCCGGCAGATCGCTGTGCGCCTCAGCCGGATCGGGGGCAACGTTGCCAATATCGACCACGTCATGGCCCAAATCGGCTAATGCCGCGCCAATACCCGCGACGCGGTAGGCGTCCGGACCCATCAGGCAACCCTGTCTGCGCTTGCCACTGTCCATCGGTACGCCGATCAGGATGCAGGTCTTGGCGGTCATGTCGCTCTCCCATTTTAATTCTGGTGCAGTGTGTTG
>JAGXGX010000148.1 GCA_024636515.1 Roseovarius sp. | reverse complement strand
TGCGCGCACGCCACGACGCGATCATCATCGCTACGGGCGTTTATAAATCACGCGATCTGGGTGGCCCCGGTGCGGGTGCGGCAGGCATGGTGCGTGCCATCGACTTCCTGACGACCAGCAATCGACAGTCCTTTGGTGACGCTGTGCCAGAATTCGACAGCGGCGAATTGAACGCCAGCGGCAAGCGCGTCGTCGTTATCGGCGGCGGCGATACTGCGATGGACTGCGTGCGCACAGCCGTCAGGCAGGGGGCCACCTCGGTCAAATGCCTCTACCGGCGGGACCGCGCCAACATGCCCGGCAGCCAGCGCGAGGTCGCCAATGCCGAAGAGGAGGGCGTGGTCTTTGACTGGCTGTCCCTGCCCAAAGGGTTCGGCGGCGATCCCGTCACCTCAGTCCGTGTTCAGCAGATGCGCCTTGGCGCGCCCGATGCGACGGGACGCCAATCACCCGAAGAAATCGACGGCGCCGTCCATGACGAACCTGCTGATCTGGTCATCAAGGCGCTGGGTTTCGAGGCCGAAGATCTTCCGGCGCTGTGGAACCAACCCGAGCTGGAGGTCACCCGCTGGGGCACAATCAAGGCCGAATTCACCAGTGGTCGCACATCGCTGCCCGGCGTCTATGCCGTGGGCGACATCGTACGCGGTGCGTCACTGGTCGTATGGGCCATCCGCGACGGCCGCGACACCGCCGCTGCCATCCTGAATGATCTGGCCGCCGCGCAAGCGGTCGCCGCCGAATGAGCGCCTCGAGCGAGCTCCGGGGCCAATGCCTCTGCGGCGCGGTGCAAATCACCGTGAGCGGCGCGCATGACACCGGCGTTGCCGTCTGCCACTGCTTCAGATGCCAGCGTTGGTCAGGTGGGCTCTATGCGACGTTCAACGCGCCGGCCGCCTTCGTCACGGTGACCGGCCCCGTCACGCGCTACCTCGCGTCGCCGCTAGCGGAGCGGGCGTTTTGCCCCGCCTGCGGCAGCAACCTGTGGCTGCGGAACCACGACGAAGGAGCGAAATTCGAGCTGATCGCAGGCCTTTTTGCAGCTGCGGCTGACTTCCCGCTGATATCGGAAATCTACATTGATCAGGCCCCGGCCTACGCGCCGCTCAGGGGCGATCACCTCCGCAGAACCGCCGCTGAGTATGAGGCCGACAACCCCGCCGTCGAAGGAGACACGCCATGACGATATATGACGCAGACTGGGCCAATGCCGAGCAGGCCAAGCGTGACTGGATGGCCGAAAACGGCATGTATGCCCATGACGAGGAACATTCATCCTGCGGTGTCGGGCTGGTCGTTGCAGTCAGTGGCAAGCGGTCGCGCCGGGTGGTGCAGGCGGGTATCGACGCGCTGAAAGCGATCTGGCACCGCGGTGCCGTGGACGCCGACGGCAAGACGGGCGATGGCGCGGGCATCCACCTGCAAATCCCGGTGTCTTTCTTCTACGACCAGATTCGCCGCACGGGCCACGAGCCGCGGCAGGATCAGCTGGTGGCTGTCGGTCAGGTGTTTTTGCCCCGCACGGATTTTGGCGCGCAGGAGGCGTGCCGCACAATCGTCGAGACCGAAGTGCTGCGCATGGGCCACACGATCTATGGCTGGCGGCACGTCCCTGTCGATGTCACCTGCCTCGGTGACAAGGCGAACGCAACCCGCCCAGAAATCGAGCAGATCCTGATTTCCAATGCGCGCGGCATCAACGAGGAGGATTTCGAGCGCGAGTTGTATGTCATCCGCCGTCGCATCGAAAAGGCTGTGATCGCCGCCGCGATTGGTGGTTTTTACATCGCGTCGCTGTCGTGCCGGAGCATCATCTACAAGGGTATGATGCTGGCTGAGGAGGTCGCCGTTTTCTACCCTGATCTGATGGATGAGCGGTTCAAATCCGCCTTTGCGATCTATCATCAGCGCTATTCGACCAACACCTTCCCTCAGTGGTGGCTAGCGCAGCCCTTCCGCATGCTGGCCCATAACGGCGAGGTCAATACGCTCAAGGGCAATCGCAACTGGATGAAAAGCCACGAAATCCGCATGGCCTCTTCCGCGTTCGGTGATCTGGCCGAGGATATCAAACCAATCATTCCCGCAGGCGCGTCCGATTCCGCCGCGCTGGATTCGGTGTTTGAGGTGCTGGTGCGTGCCGGCCGCTCGGCCCCGATGGCCAAGACGATGTTGGTGCCCGAATCGTGGTCGAACCTTGCGCAGGAATTGCCTCAGGCGTGGCGCGACATGTATTCCTACTGCAACAGCGTGATGGAGCCATGGGACGGCCCTGCCGCGCTGGCGATGACCGATGGCCGCTGGGTGTGCGCCGGCCTTGATCGGAACGGGCTGCGCCCGATGCGCTATGTCGTGACCGGCGACGGTCTTGTGATCGCAGGCAGTGAGGCCGGGATGGTGCCCATCGACGAGGGCACCGTGCGCGAAAAGGGCGCGCTGGGACCGGGCCAGATGCTGGCTGTCGACATGAAGGAGGGCAAGCTTTTCCACGATGTGGAGATAAAGGATCAGCTGTCAGCCGCGCAGCCGTTTGGCGAATGGGTGGGCAAAATTAACGATCTGGGCGATACGCTGGCCGTCGTCAGCGAGGCGCCGATGTATACGGCAGGCGACCTGCGCCATCGCCAGATCGCGGCCGGCTACACGATAGAGGAGCTGGAGCAGATCCTCGCGCCCATGGGCGAGGACGGCAAAGAGGCGATCGCGTCGATGGGCGACGACACACCGAGTGCCGTCCTGTCGATGCAGTACCGGCCGCTCAGCCATTTCTTCCGACAGAACTTCAGCCAAGTTACGAACCCACCGATTGACTCGCTCCGCGAATACCGCGTGATGAGCCTCAAGACACGCTTTGGCAACCTAAAGAACGTGCTGGACGAAAGCGGTGCGCAAACGCAGATTATCGTGCTGGACAGCCCCTTTGTCGGCAACGCGCAGTGGAACGTGTTGATGGGCCAGTTCAGCTCTGATGTGGGCCACATTGACTGCACCTTCGCCAAGGGGCCGGGCGCATTGCAAGAGGGCCTGACGCGTATCCGGGCCGAGGCCGAGGATGCGGTGCGCAGCGGTGCGGGCCATCTGGTACTGACCGATCAGGCAGTGGGCGAGGACCGTATCGGGATGCCGATGATTCTGGCGACCTCAGCCGTGCATAGCCACCTGACCCGCAAAGGATTGCGCACCTTCTGCTCGCTGAATGTGCGATCTGCCGAATGTATCGACCCGCATTATTTCGCCGTGTTGATCGGTGCGGGCGCGACCGTGGTCAATGCCTATCTGGCGGAGGATTCGCTGGCCGACCGTATCGACCGCAACCTGTTGGACGGCACCCTGACAGAGGTCGTCGCGCGCTACCGCAAGGCCATCGACGCAGGCCTGCTGAAGATCATGTCCAAGATGGGTATCTCTGTCGTGTCATCCTATCGCGGGGGCCTGAATTTCGAGGCCGTTGGACTGTCACGCGCGATGTGCGCCGAGTATTTCCCCGGCCTCGTCAGCCGTATCAGCGGCATTGGCGTCAGCGGCATCCAGACCAAGCTGGAGGAGGTCCACGCCCGCGCGTTCAACGGCGCCGATAACGTCCTGCCCATCGGTGGCTTTTACAAAGCGCGCAAGAGCGGCGAAACCCACGCATGGGGCGCGCAAAACATGCACATGCTGCAAACCGCGTGCAATACAGCCAGCTTCGATCTGTGGAAGCGATACTCGGCCGCCATGCAAGCCGCTCCGCCGATCCACCTGCGCGATCTGATGGCGATCAAGCCGATGGGCAAGGCGATTCCTGTGGACGAGGTGGAGTCGGTCACCGCGATCCGCAAGCGGTTCGTGACGCCCGGCATGTCGCTGGGCGCGCTTAGCCCTGAGGCGCACAAGACGCTCAACGTCGCGATGAACCGCATCGGCGCGCGCAGCGATAGTGGCGAGGGCGGCGAAGATCCAGCCCACTTCCTACCCGAGCCGAACGGCGATAATCCCAGCGCCAAGATCAAGCAGGTCGCCTCCGGCCGCTTTGGTGTGACAGCTGAGTATTTGAACCAATGCGAAGAGCTGGAGATCAAGATCGCCCAAGGCGCCAAGCCCGGCGAGGGCGGCCAATTGCCCGGTATGAAGGTGACCGAGTTGATCGCGCGCCTGCGCCACTCGACCAAGGGTGTCACGCTGATCTCGCCCCCGCCGCATCACGATATCTATTCGATCGAGGATCTGGCGCAACTGATCTACGACCTCAAGCAGATCAATCCCGATGCCAAAGTCACAGTCAAGTTGGTTGCCCAATCGGGCGTCGGCACCATTGCGGCGGGCGTGGCCAAGGCCAAGGCAGACGTGATCCTGATATCCGGCCATAATGGCGGCACTGGTGCCAGCCCCGCAACATCGATCAAATACGCTGGTCTGCCGTGGGAAATGGGGTTGACCGAGGCGCATCAGGTCTTGTCGATGAACAACCTGCGCGAGCGTGTGACCCTGCGCACCGATGGCGGCCTGCGCACTGGCCGCGACATCGTAATGGCGGCGATGATGGGGGCCGAGGAATACGGCATCGGAACAGCGGCACTGATCGCTATGGGCTGCATCATGGTGCGCCAATGCCAGTCAAACACTTGTCCCGTCGGCGTTTGCACGCAGGACGAAGCGCTGCGCGATAAATTCACCGGAAGCGCCGAAAAAGTTGTGAACCTCATCACTTTCTACGCGCAAGAAGTGCGCGAGGTTCTGGCAGGCATCGGTGCGCGGTCGCTGGGCGACGTGATCGGGCGGGCCGATCTGCTGACGCAGGTGTCGCGCGGATCGGCACATCTGGACGATCTGGACCTCAACCCAATGTTGATTACTGTCGGCAGCCGCGGCGCCGTCTATGACCGCACGCGCCCGCGCAATGCGGTGCCAGATACCTTGGACGCTGAGATCGTGCGCGATGCTGCGCGTTTCCTAAATGACGGTGAAAAGATGCAGTTGCATTATGCGGTGCAGAACACGCACCGCACCGTGGGCACGAGGCTTAGTAGTCATATCGTACGCAAGTTCGGGATGAAGAACAGCCTGCAACCCGACCATCTGACGGTCAAGCTGGCGGGAAGCGCAGGGCAATCCTTGGGCGCGTTCGCCGCGCCGGGCCTGAAACTGGAGGTGTCGGGTGATGCCAACGACTATGTTGGCAAGGGTCTGTCGGGCGGCACTATCGTAGTGCGCCCGCCGATGAACAGCCCGCTGGACGCCAGCGAAAACACCATCATCGGTAACACGGTGCTTTATGGCGCGACGGCTGGATACCTCTTTGCCGCTGGCCGCGCGGGCGAGCGTTTTGCCGTGCGCAACTCTGGCGCGCATGTGGTGATTGAGGGTTGCGGGAGCAATGGCTGCGAATACATGACCGGCGGCGTCGCCGTGATCTTGGGCCGCATCGGCGCAAACTTTGGCGCAGGCATGACGGGCGGAATGGCGTACCTCTATGATCCAGCCGGGCAGGCCGCGCCATTGATGAACCGAGAGACGATCGTCACTGGCGCCGTCGAGCATCCCTTTTGGGAGGGCCAGTTGCACACTCTCATCCAGCGCCACGCGGACGAGACGGGCAGTCGCAAAGCACTGGACATCCTACAGCACTGGGACACCGAGCGTTCGCATTTCCTGCAAATCTGCCCGCGCGAGATGTTGGACAAGCTGCCCCATCCGCTGAGCGATCAGGAACTGGCGATGCCTGCGGAATAAGCCCGGCAATAAAAGACCCCGGACACCGCAAAAGGTGTCCGGGGTTTTTTGAGTATTTAAGAGAATAGGAAGCCCTAAATGCTCGCCTCGTATAGCGCGCGCAGGTTTTCTTTGGTCAGCTTGACCGGGTTGCCGCCACAGCTGGGATCTTGGATCGCCTCGGCCACCAGATCGTCGATGCGCGCCGCCTCGACGCCCATTTCAGACAGCTTGCGCGGAATGCCCAAGGCGTCGTTGAATTCCTGCACAAAGGCGCAGAACCCATCAAAGCCGCCGTCGATATCCAAGTAGGCAGCTGCCGTGCGGAACCGGTCCCGGATCTCGGGCGCGTTCAGTTGCAGGACGGCGGGCATGCAGACGGCATTGGTCGTGCCATGATGCGTGCCATAGACGGCGCCGACTGGATGGCTCATCGCGTGGATCGCGCCAAGGCCCTTTTGGAACGCGGTCGCGCCCATCATCGCGGCGCTCATCATATGCGCGCGCGCCTCCAGATCGGTGCCGTCCGCATAGGCGCGGGGCAGATAGTCCTTGACCAGTCGCATCCCCTCCAGCGCCATGCCTTGGCTCATCGGGTGGTAATGCGGGCTGCTGAATGCCTCTACGCAGTGCGCAAAGGCATCAAGGCCGGTGCCGGCAGTTATGAATTTCGGCATCCCGGTGGTCAGTTCGGGATCGCAGATGACGACCTCTGGCATGACCTTGGGGTGAAAGATGATCTTTTTCACGTGGGTCACGGAATTGGTGATGACGCTGGCGCGGCCCACTTCCGACCCTGTCCCCGCCGTCGTCGGCACTGCGATGATCGGCGCGATGGCGTCCGCATCGGCGCGCGTCCACCAGTCGTCTACATCCTCATAATCCCAGACGGGGCGTGACTGGCCCGCCATGAAGGCGACCATTTTGCCCAGATCCAGCCCCGATCCACCACCGAACGCGATCACGCCATCATGGCCGCCGGATTTATAGGCGGAAACGCCAGCGTCGAGGTTCTTCTCGTTCGGGTTCGGATCAACCTCCGAGAAGATGCCGCGTCCCAGTCCCGCGCCCTCCATGATGTCCAGCACCTGCGTAGTAATCGGCAGGTTTGCCAGCCCCTTGTCGGTGACCAGCAGGGGCCGCGTAAAACCAGCCTGCGCGCAGGCCGCAGGCAGCTCTTTGATGCGGCCAGCGCCGAATTTTACAGAAGTCGGGTAGGACCAGTTACCAGTGAGGTTCATTTTGTCACCTTCTTGAGATGGTAGGATTTGGGGCGTGTTAAATTGTGATAGCCGATGATCGACAGCCCGCCGCCGCGGCCAGTATCCTTGCAACCCGTCCAGCACAAGCCGGGGTCCAAGTAGTCGGCGCGGTTCATAAACACCGTGCCCGTCTCTATCCGGTCGCCAACGGCCTGCGCGCGGTTAAGATCGGCGGTCCAGAGGCTGGCAGTCAGGCCGAAATTGCTGTCGTTCATCAGCTCTATCGCCTCCTCGTCCGACGATACCTTCATGATGCCGACCACAGGGCCAAAGCTCTCGTCGCGCATCACGCGCATGTCGTGGGTGACGTCGGTCAGGATCTGCGGCGTCAGATAGGCGCCACCATCATCGGCGTCCATCTGGGCGATATGCGCGGTCGCGCCTGTCGCCACGGCCTCATTGATCTGGTCGCGGACCTCCTTGGCAAAGCGTACATTCGCCATCGGGCCGATGGTCGTGCCTTCGTCCAACGGATTGCCTAACGTGTAGCCCTCGGCGATCTTCACCGCCTTTTCGACGAACGCGTCACAAAGGCTCTCGTGCACATAGATCCGCTCAATCCCGCAGCAGCACTGGCCCGAGTTGAACATTGCGCCATCAATCAGCGTATCGACGGCGGCGTCCAGATCGGCGTCGTCCATGACATAGCCCGGATCCTTGCCGCCAAGTTCGGTCGCCACGGGTGTAAATGTGCCCGCCGCAGCCCGCTCCATCGCGCGTCCGCCGCCGACAGAGCCGGTGAAGTTCACAAAATCCAGCGCGCGATCAGCGATCAGCTGGGATGTGGTGTCGTGGCCCAGAAACACGTTCTGAAATACGTCCTCCGGCACGCCCGCGCCATGAAAAGCCTGCGCCATCCGCTCGCCCACCAACAAGGTTTGGGTGGCATGTTTCAGCAGCACGGTATTCCCGGCGATCAATGCAGGTGCGACCGTGTTGATCGCTGTCATGTAGGGGTAGTTCCACGGCGCTACCACTAACACGACACCATGCGGCAGCCGCTTGATGTAGCGGGTGAATGTGTCATCCTCGCCCACATTGATATCAGCCAGTGCGTCCTCGGCGATCTTTGCCATATACGATGCGCGCTCGTCAAAGCCGCTGAATTCGCCGCCGTACCGAACGGGCCGACCCATCATGCGCGCCAGCTCTGGCACCACGTCGTCGTTCATCGCGCCGACGGCGGCGACCCCGGCCATCACCAGCCGGATACGTTCATCCAGAGGCCGCGCCGCCCAGTTCACTTGCGCCGTGCGCGCGCGGGCCGCCGCCGCCTTGGCGCTATCGATATCCAGCGCCTCGCGCGCGGCAAAAACCGATCCGTCGATCGGTGAAATGCAGGTCAATGTCTCGCTCATATCCAAACCTATCCAGTTATTCACAGGGCCCACTCATTCTTCTTGCCCCAAATATCCCCGCGCGGAGCGCTCCGGCGTTCTCAACCCGCGCGGCGGCCTGCGTTCAGCACCGCTCAAATCCGCGAGCGATTTCGTAGTCTGTCACGGCAGCCTCGAAATCCTCAATCTCGACCTCGGCGGCGCGGGCGTAGTGATCGACCACATCGTCGCCCAGCGTGCGGCGCAGCATCGCCGATCCCTTCAGCGACACATACGCATCACGCAGATTGGTCGGGATCATGCCCTCCTTGCCCGAATAGGCATCGCCTTTGAACGGTGGCGCCAGCTCCAGCTTTTCCTCAATACCGGCGATCCCGGCGGCAAGCTGCACGGCCATAGCGAGGTAGGGGTTCAGGTCCGACCCGCCAACGCGGCATTCGACGCGCACAGCGCGGCTCGATGCGCCGCATAGTCGAAATCCGGCAGTGCGATTATCAACCGACCAAATAGTGCGCGTCGGGGCAAACGTGCCCTTCACGAACCGCTTGTAGCTGTTGATGTAAGGCGCGAGGAAGTAGGTATAATCGGGCGCGTATTTCAACATGCCGGCCATGTAATTCTTCATCAGCTCCGACATACCCAGATCATCGGACTCGTCGAAAAAGACGTTCTCGCCATTCTTCCACAGCGACTGATGCACATGGGACGAGCTGCCTACGCGGTCCGGATGCCACTTGGGCAAGAAGGAGACGGCGTGGCCTTGCTGCCATGCAATCTCTTTGGTCGCGTGCTTGGCTATGGTGTGAAAATCGGCCGTGTCGAGGGCCGCCGCATATTTGATATTCAGCTCTTCCTGGCCCGCCTCGGCCTCGCCCTTGGTGCACTCAATGGGCAGGCCGGCGTCCCAAAGGTGGTTGCGCAAGGGGCGCATGACATGCTCTTCCTTGGTGGTCTGGAAGATATTGTAATCCTCATTATAGCCCGAGATCGGCGCGAGATCGCGGTAGCCACCTTTTCGGATCTCATCATAGCTTTTCTCGAACAGGAAAAACTCCAGCTCGGTCGCCATCATCGCGCTCAGGCCCATCTCCTCCAGCCGCGCCAACTGTTTTTTCAGCATCGCGCGCGGCGAGTGGGGCACAGGCTCGTTATGGTGGTCCAGCACATCGCACAGCACCATCACGGTGCCCTCCAGCCATGGCATCGGGCGCAGCGTGTCCAGATCAGGCTGCATGACATAATCGCCATAGCCGGTCTCCCACGACGTGCTGGCATAGCCTTCGGGCGTCGCCATCTCCAGATCGGTTGCCAGCAGGTAGTTGCAGCAATGCGTTTCTTTGTAGGCGCCATTGATGAAATGCCCGGCGTGAAAACGCTTGCCCATCAGGCGTCCCTGCATATCGACAAGGCAGACAAGGACAGTGTCGACACTGCCGTCTTTCACCTGTTTTTTCAGCTTGTCGAATGTCAGCGCGGGG
>JAGXGX010000147.1 GCA_024636515.1 Roseovarius sp. | reverse complement strand
GTCAGACTTAGCTGCAAGATAAGTGTGGATCGGGCGCCCGCGCCCGCCCGCGTAATCTTGGCCCACTGCCGCCCAATTAATCCCGGCCGCGCGGGACCAGTCGATGCCTGCGCCCTCATGCGCTGCGTAGGACGGCTCGCTGATGACCTGCCCGGCTGGCCCGGAGTAGTCGACGTGGCGCTGCCCTTCCTCAAACGCGTCCAGCGCCTGATCCCACCTCTCACCGCTCAGCGTCAGCCCCAAGGTCCGCTCTATAGGGTTGTATTCAGCTGTGAAAAGCGTGCCGAACCCTTAGGCATAGCGGTTCTGGATCAGGGGCGGTTTCAAGAAATGACGGTTCAGGTGACGCGGGCTGACGCGCAGATCCTTTAGATGCGCATTACGTTCATAGCTGCGGGTAAAGCCGGGCCGGGCAGCAGGCTCAGGACCGCTTTGGTGATTCGTCGCTATTGCCTGCGGCATCACGCGTATTCCGCCACCGGGGATAAGCTCAACGCTGGCCGTGCTGCCGGACGCGTCTGCGAGGACCAGATTATAGGCCATATGCGACGGCACACGCCGTAATGCACTTAGCGCCTCGTCGACAGTATCGCATGTCTCAAGCATATAGCGCAGGATGGTCGTCACGCCAAAGCCCCTGCCCGTCTGGGCGCGCCCGCCATATGCCAGGGCCACGCTGAGGCCCGCGTCGTTGATGCCATCGGACAGCCCCCAGAGAAATTCAACCATGCCCATCACGGCACGCCCGGACCATTCGGTGCGCAACAGAAGCCCCTCGTTCAGTTCGGGCGACAGATCATAATTGCGCACGAGGCGAACGTCGGTTTTGTCGGACAGCGCGGCCAGCGAACAGCCGCCCAGATATGCCGGCGGGCACCATGTGGACAAAAAGCGTGCCGCACGATCAGACCCGCCCGCAAGCGTAACTAGCCTGTCGTAAAGCGGCACGAGTTCCGGCATGTAGTCACGCATTGCATCCCGGCAATCTGGTGCCGATGGGCCGCTATCGCCGCCGCGGGCGACAAACCACGCCTCGTAGGCGGGCCACGACCGCTGCCAGCGCGCGGCCCATTTCGGGCCGGCTGTCGCCTCATCGACGGCATCAAACGTTAGTTTCATATTGGTCATCTCAGGTTTCCTTGTCGGCATCGTTAAAGAAGAAGCGGATCATTTCGGCGCTGGCGTCGGGGCCTTTGGCGTCGGTGTATGACCCGGCAGGCTGGCCGCCCGACCATGCATGGCCCAGCCCGTCTATCGTCCAATGCTCCAACGCGGTGGTGCCATCCGGCGCGACCGTAATTTTGCGGTTGAACGATCTGCCGCCTGCACTGCCCCGATCGTCTTGCTGAATAGTTTGGCGTGGCCCGCGATCCATGGCGTCCCTAGCGATGCGATCCCCATTTGAGGGATGCACTGTCGCGTCTGCCGTTCCGTGAAAGATTATGGTGCGGGTGGCTGCCGCAGTGGATGCGCGGCGCGGGCTTTCCTGCGCGGTGCCAGACATCGCTGCAAAGGCAGACGGCACATCCTTTGCCGCGCCGAATGGCAGACCGGAATGCACGCCAACAGCGCCAAACACGTCTGGGTATGTCTCGCCAAGGATCACCGCCATGGCAGCGCCGGCTGACAGCCCCGCAACAAACGTCCGGTCGGGTGAAACCCCATGCTCCGCCATCGCCTTGCGGGTCATGCCGACAAGGATCTCAGGCTCTCCGCGATCGCGGCGCTGATCGCCAAGGCTGAACCAGTTCCAGCATGATTGCGCATTATCGCCGCGCGATTGCTCCGGGTAGATCACGATCAGGCGGTGCTTTTCTGCCAAGGCGTTCATGCCAGTTCCAGCGGCAAAGTCCTCGGGATTCTGCGTGCAGCCGTGCAGCATCACCACAATGCCGCGCGCGCCATCGGTTATCGAGGCCGGAACGTAGGTCCGATAGTTCCGGCTTCCCGCTTTTCCGGTATGGGTGCCCTGCCGAAATTCCGCCCCTTCCGGAACGGTGGCTGGTTGCGGCGACAGGTTGCCCCCCTGCGGCACGAGCCGTGCCATCAGCGCATTCATCGAGGGCAATGAGCCGCCCGATACTGCCTTTTGGCCGGGCACCAGCCCATGCTGCGCCAGTGTGCGCTGAACCAAATCATTTGCACTTTCCAAGCCATTTGCGCGTGCATCATTATTCGCCCAGCGCGATGCGCCAGCGGTAAAATTCTTCATTTTCATCGTCCTTATTTCTGGCTGCTCAGCCTATTGGATACGGTCTGCGAGTGCTTTCTTGATCTCGGCGCTGGCCTGCAACGCCCCCAGCACAGTGATGGAGCCGATGGTGGCCAAAGCCAGCTCTGGCGTGACGTCAGAAGCGATGCGCGCAAGGCCGACGACCCTAACGTGCAGCACCTCGCCTGCGTTCCGTACCACCTCAAGATCGGCAGCGGTGTAGTCGCGCAGCCCCAGCTCCATCGTGTGTCGCTCGATGGATTGACTGACGGCCACTTCGTGACTGCCCAGCTGATTGCGGATCGCCGTTCTGATAAAATCGCTGCGATTGGAGTAGAACCCCTCCTGTACCAGCAGATCGATCCGGCCCAGATCAACATAGCCCAGATTGATGGTGATCTTCTCGCTATCGGGAGCCTTATCTCGAAGTTGTCTGACGTTGCTCATATCAACTCTCCATCCATGTGGATGGTATATGGATGATGAATGGGGTTTTGCAAGATGCAAATTGCATCGGCGACGATGAAAAGAGGTCCCGCGGGGCAGCCTGCGTCGACCACAACCGCAGTTACGGCGGGGCCGCACTCCAGCAACGCGGACTGGCGTGCCTCCCATGGCCAACGACAACTCCCGGATTTACCGGCAGATCAGTCGTCCGAGCCAGTAATATGCAGGCGCTGCGACACGCGCACCTTAATCTCGGTGGGTTCTGCGCCAATGGCCTGCACCATCTGCTCAAGCTTGCTATGTGCGCCATGCAACTGGTCAATCAATGACATGATAATGACCAGCGCATCCTCGTTCACTTCGAAATCGTCGGTCAACTCGCATAGAAGCGTGATCCTGCGCACATCCAGAGTATGGTAGCGCGGCCCATCGGGCGTAATCACAGGCGTTACGATACTCAAACGCTCGAAATGGCTCAGGCGTTCTGCGGTCAGGGAGGTGATTGTCTCGATCACCTGCTCAGGGGCGAAGGCATTGGTCATGATGTCTCCCTTCCAGCGCGGGGATTGTAAGCGTGTTTCGCCTGCCACCCTTCCATGAACTGTTTCAGTTCGGCGTCAATCTTGGGCGGGCTGACGATGCGCAACGTAATGCGCTGATCTCCTTTGCCGGAGCGTCCCTTGACGCCGCGACCCTTTAGCCGCAACACCTGACCAGAACTTGCACCAGCAGGCACCGATACATTTACCGCGCCTGTCACCGTGTTTACAGGGACTTTGCCACCAAGGATCGCCTCGTCGATAGAAATAGGCAAGGTGACGACAATATCGTCGCCATCGCGCTCAAAGTCAGGGTCCGGGGTGACGTCCAGCGTGATAAACGCGTCGCCGGGCCGACCTGCGCCATAGCCTGCGCCACCTTTGCCACGCAGCCTAAGGGTCTGCCCATCGCGCGCACCCTCGGGAATAGTGACCTCCAGCGCGTTTCCATCTGGCAGGGTGATCCGCGTCTTGGCGCCCCGCGCGGCATCGAGAAACGGCACGGCGAGGCGGTATTGCGCGTCTTGCCCCGGTATATCGCCGGGCGCACCACGGCGCGGGTCGCCGCCAAACCCAGCACCGCGGCTGCGAGCGAACTGGGCAAAGAAATCATCCGCGTCGAACCCATCGCCGAAAGGATCGCCCCCTGCTGCGGGGCGGCGCTGCGTATAGGGGTTCTCCGGTCTGCGCGCGTCATCCCGGTAATAGCCGCGCGGGGCCTGTTCGGCGCCGGTCGCGTCAATTTCTCCGGCGTCGAACCGGCGTCGCTGTTCGGGATCTTTTAGCAAGTCATGTGCGCGGCCCGCAGCCTTGAACCGCGCCTCTGCACCCGGATCATCAGGGTGAAGGTCAGGATGGCTCGTTCGCGCAATCTTGCGATAGGCCTTCTTTATCTCGTCCGCTGTGGCGTCTTTGGATAAACCAAGTGCAGCGTAGGGGTCTTGTGTCATTATTCGCTCCGCATCTGGTTAACGATCTAAGACGGCGTCTCCGAGTGCGCCATAGGAAACTTACTGGCAAGTCCCGGGACAGGATTGCGCTGTTTGTACCGTATCATTCCACTGACTAACGGCAACATCTACTGAGAGTTTCATAGCGAGGGCGTGATAATTGGTTGAACGCTGCGAGCACCCGCGCACAGACAAATACCGCCCCCGCGCAAACGAAAACGGGGCAGATTGCTCTGCCCCGTTCCGTCGTCTGTATGATCGGCTTTGGATCAGAAGCCGACCACGAGGGACACGTTGAACGATGTATCGGTATCGTCGCGACCGGGCAGCGGATCGCTGTTCCATTCGGTCCGCAGGCTGGTACGAGTGGCCAGACGCTTGGACAGCTGGAACGTCACACCCAGATCGTTGACGACGAGCGTATCGTTATCCGAGAACAACACGTCAGTGTCGTTCGACAGGAATGCGTTGTCGTTGATCTTTTGGTACAGACGCGAGGATGCGATACCCGCAACTTCGGTGTCGTCATTGCCGTTCTGATCTTCGATGTAGCGCACGCCGGGGCCCGCCTGAACGCGCCATGCGGTCTGCGGTGTGTTGATGATCCGGTAGCCCGGACCGGCGCCCAGGAACGCGTCCCACTTGTTGGAAGCAAAGCCGTCGTAGCGCACGCTGCCCAGGCCAAAGATGTAGAAATCTTCGGTGAGATAGCGGTTCGCTTCGTAGGTGGCGAATGCTTCTTCTTTGTTGCGGGTGTTGTTGTCCTCAGCGGCTTCCAGCGCGAAACCAAAAGTGTGGTTCCAAGGACCGTTGCCGTAGCGAAGGCGACCAGCGACCGAAAGATCGGCGGTATCGGTGTTACCCTCGGTAGCAGACAGACCCAGCGACAAGCTGCCAGCCCAGCCTTGGGCGAACTGGTTGTTGCCGAAACGGTCGGCGTCGTCGCCATCGTCCATGTCGCGCGAAATGTCGCGCTCAATGTCCTCGATGCGATCATCCAGGCCTTCAATGCCGACGATCGCGCCTTGAGCAAAAGCGGGTGCAGCGAAAAGCAGCGCCAGGGCGGTGGCAGACGCCAGTTTGGTTGCGTTTTTCATGGGGGTATTCCTTTCCCAACAAGGTGACCCGATCTGATTTTCGAACCGGGAGCATCTCTGCTGAGACTGAAATATGAAATGCAGCAACATAAGTGAAATTCATTTCACTCAAGGATAAAGCGATTATTACTCATCATTTCTGCCCTTGAAATCGCCAAGGATCGCTATGCTGTCCATATCACTGATTTGACGCCATTTCTCTAGGACCTGCTCCTGCTCGACCTCGTTGTTCAGGGTCACATCCAGCAGTGCAGAGCGTGCCATTTCTGCCACTTCCGGGTCCAAATCTTCCCGCAAAATGCACCAGATGGGAAAGGGAAACACCGGCGCCTCAGGCACCAGATGCAGCTGGCCACTATCGATGTACCGTTTGACGTATCTGGCGGGCAGATAGGCGGCATAGTTGCGGAGCAGGATAAACTCGGTCGCCATCGCCCCCAGCGCGAATGTCAGGCCCGGATTGGTCAGGTGGGGCAGCTCCTGCACATGGGACTGCACGAACTCCGGCCCCCAATCGACGAACAGGTAGCGCCCCTCCAGATCCATCGTCGGATCTGGCCAAGGCGCGACCAGCACCAGATCCTCCTCAATCACCTTCTCGACAGACAGGCCTGGTCGCACCTGCGGGATATACATCAGGGCTGCATGCACAGTGCCCTCGGTCAGCAGGCGGGTCAGGCGGTCGGGCATCCCCAACTCAGCGCGGATGTTCAGCTGCGGCATGATCTCTCGCAGCCGGTCGACCCAGCGAAAGCCAGACCGCGGCCAGAGAGAGTACTGCGCGCCGATTGTTAACGTCTTGGTATAGCCTGCCGGGATGGCGATCTGCTGGCGCGCTTCTTCCCAGATATTGATCAGGCTCAGCGCATAGTGCTGAAATTCGCGGCCCGCCGGGGTCAGTTCCGCGCCCGCTTTGGACCGGGTGAAAAGAGGCCGGCCCAGCGAGTCCTCCAACCGCAAAATGCGCAAGGAGACCGCCGATTGCGTGACGAACAGCCGCTCGGACGCCGCCACAAACGAGCCGGAGGCGGCAACTTCGAGGAATGTTTTTATGAGGGTGATATCCATCCGCCAAACCATGAGCGTTCCTCATGACATCGGCAAATAAAAAGCATGGTGCAGGGCCGATCTAGAGCGCGACGAGATGATTGTCCCACATCAAGCCGGGATGGGCGACCTGCGCCACATCGCGCCCCAACCGAACCAGATCGCCGGTTCCGGACGTCACAATCAGCCCGCCTGCGCAGGATGCAACACCGCAAGCATCTGCCATCGCATCGCTGCGCAGGTAACTGGCGCTGGCTGTGTCAAACATTTGCACCAATCCGCCACGCGGCGACGTCACCGCCACCTCGCGCTGTCCGGCGGCAAAGGTAATGCTGCCGATATAGCCCTGCATCGCGCGCAGCTGCGCATCGGGCGCGGTGCATAGGCGGACCGCGCCGCCGCGCTGGTGCAAACCGACCAGTACCGGGCCATCCGCATCGCCCTGCCACTGCATCCCAAACGCGACCTCGCCGCTATGCGACACCGCAATATGCCGGATTGAGCCTTTGTGCATCGCAGGCGGCAGCGCAGCGGTTTCGACCACGACGCCGTCCTCAATATAGCTGAGGTTCGGCCGCATGACGGCGATGTTTAGTTTGGACCGGCCCGACGCCGGATGCGTTTCGATTCCGCCATTGGCGACGACCAGCACTTCACTGCCGGGCATGCGCCGTATCTCATGCGGGCCAGTTCCGCCGCTGGCGAATTCGCCCGTGCGTTTGTACCCGTGCTGCGCATCCCAGATGCCAATGACACCGCGCGCAGCCTCGAAATCGTTCTCGGTGGTGTACAGCCAGCGGCCATCCAATGAGAATGCGCCGTGCCCGTAAAAATGCCGACCCGCCGGCGCGGCCAGTTGGGCAGTTTGGCGCCCGTCGGCGCAGTCGATCACGACAGCAAACGTGCCGGGGCGGCGGGCGAATGCGACTGCCTCGGGCCGCTCGGGGTGGGCGGCGGCGGCGTGGCCCCTGCCCGGCAGCGGAATACTAAACCGCAGGCCCATATCCTCGCCAATTCCGCACAACGCAAAACCGCCATCTGGCAACCCAGCCGCCGACAGCCAGCGTGGCGCGCCCGCGTCGGCCCATGTTGCGGCGGGCGCAAGGCCGGTGGCCAGAAGTCCCGCCAGAAAGCCACGTCTGCTGGCCATGGCGTCAGTCCCCGTCCATCGCGTTAAAGCCGGGCGCGACGCCCAATTCTGGCCCCAACTCATCGCGGACAATCTCGCGCACATGGTCGATAGATTGCTGTAGCGATTCCACCCGCAACCGTTTCAGCGGATCAGCGACGCCTTCGAGGATCGGATCATCCAGACTTTCGGCATCTGCTATCGCGATCTGGAACGCATCTTGCAAGCGCGCGGTTAGTTCGGGATCACGCTGTGCAAGGATGCCCGACAGATCATCAAGCGATGTCAGCGACAGCGTAATGTTGCGCAGGGACCGGCCCGCGCGCCATGCCTCAGCCCGCTTTGGGCGTGGCTTGTCGAAGGTGCCCAAGGGGCGGCCCAGCCGCGTATCGGAGGTAAATTCGAGCCCATAGGTCAGCGCATTGAACAGCTCCTGCACCGCTTCTTCGTCGCTGCGATAGGGGCCACCTTGTCCGGTGCTCAGAACCTTGGCGGCGAAATCGCCTTGCCAGCCTGCCAGAATATCCGCGCTAAGCTCCGCGATATCGGCCGTCACTGCGCGCACCAGATCGCAGCGATAATCGGCATCGCCCATTGCCAGAATTTCAGGATCGTACAGCAAGAACTCCAGCGCATAAAACCCACGCGCAGCGATGGACACACCGGCAAACGCGCCGGGATCACGCACCACTGGATCGGCGTCATTTATCAGTGCGGCCAAGGCGCGCGGCGTGATCCCACGCGTATCCGGCCAGAACGCCAGCGCGAATGCGCGGTCCTGTGCCTCGCTGGGACCAAAGCGCAAGTGGCTGGCCGCGATCCACGCGTCGAAGGCATCGTCATACGCCGCCGTCAGGGCGGGCGTCTCTGGGCTGGATTCGGCTTGCGCAGTCTTAGCCAGCGTCGCGCCAGCCTTGGCCAGCGCCTCGTAGCGGGGCAGGATATGCTGCGTCACGGCACTTTGCGCCGTGTCCGCCGCAGTCTGGGCAAAGGCCGTGGCGGGCAGCAGAATGGCGAGGCAGAGAGGTATCAGGCGCATATGTCAGAGGCTTTCCAGATATGAAATCAGGGCGTCGCGGTCATCAGGCGGCATTTGACTAACGGTATCTCGCGCGATTTGCGCCTCACCCCCGTGCCACAAGACTGCCTCCAGCAGAGAGCGTGCGCGCCCGTCATGCAGGAAATAAGTGTGACCGCTGACGCGTCCAGTCAAGCCAATGCCCCATAGCGGCGCGGTGCGCCATTCGCGCCCGGTCGCGCGCGCCTCAGGCCGATTGTCGGCCAGCCCCTCGCCCATGTCGTGCAACAGCATATCGGTATACGGCCAGATCAACTGAAAGCTCTGTTCGGGCTGATCCTCTAGCCTGTGGGTCACAAATTTTGGCGAATGGCAGGAGGCGCAGCCAGTGTCCTGAAACAGCTTTTTGCCACGTAGCACCTGCGGATCATCGACATCGCGCCGCGCCGGCACCCCAAGGTTGCGACTGTAGAACGTCACTAGGTCTAAACCGGTCTCATCAATCTCATAGACGCGATCGTCGCCGTCACCATGCGGCGCGGTCTGGCAGGCATCCTGAATGGTGGTACATTCGCCAAAGGGATCGGCAAAGATTGGGTTTGATATGCCGATATCACCCGCGAACGCCCCCGCGCTCTGCTCGCGCACTGTGGGGGTGCCGGCCTTCAGGCCGAAGCGGCCCAGCATGGGCATGTCATACTCGGCCGACCACACGATATTGGCACGGCCAGATATGCCGTCGCCATCCGCATCGTCCGGGTCGGCGCCCGCCAGAATATCTGCCGCCGGGATCGCCTCAAGCAGGCCTAGCCCGATCATTTGGGGCGCAACCCGCGGGCTAAGCATGGCCTGCGGGTGCATGGGGCCATAGCCCAGATTGGCAGCGGTGTAAGTCGGCGTGCGCACGCTAGCCATTTCGCCGCCAGAAAGTGCGACGGGGATCTCGTGGTATGCGATTTGCAGCTGGTATTCGGCCGGGATACCCGGCAACGCGAAATCCTGTAGCTGAGTGCCGTAGATCGGGTCGGGTGCGGTACCCAAATAATCCTCAATCTCCGTGATCTGTGCAGCCTCGTCCGGGATCGGGATGCGCAGAAACATCGACACCGCATTTTTCTGCGCGCCCTCGGGCGGATGGCCGCGACCATCCTTGATATGGCAACTCTGGCACGACCGCGCGTTGAACAGCGGGCCGAGCCCATCGGAGGCGAGCGTCGAGGATGGCGAGGACACCCACAGCTTGCGAAACAGGCCATTTCCGACCTTGAATTTTAGCTCGCCATCGAAGGTGATATTGTTCGAGGGGTCCGAAAACGCATCAGCAGAATCGCGAACGCGCACGGTGGCGGCGCCTGCTGGCAACTCCTCAAACCGCTCAGGCGCGCTAAAATCGCTGGTGGGAAGCAGCGCGCCGGAAATGCGCGCTGCCTCGCCCTCGGTTCTGGGGATGATAGGCAGATGCGGCTCGTCCAACGGACCCGACAAGGCCGGGCCGCCTAGCAGGGCAAGCGCCGCGAGGCTGATTGCCGTGTTCCATGCTGAGTTGGCCAAGCTGCGCATGATGTCCTTTGCCCGCCCCGCAGAGCCAGTCAAATTTTGTTTGTTCAAATGGTTATGCCCTTTGCGGCGTGTCATCAACTGCCTCTGCAACTCTATGGCGAAAAACACGCGCGGGACTGTCCCAACCTTCGCCTTCTCAGAACTCGTAACTGATGAGCGTGCCGATGGTCTGGTTCTTGTCCGCGCCCTCGCGGTCCCAGCGGTAACCAAGCGAGCCGAAAAGCCCCGGCGCCAATTCCATCTCGCCAGAGACTGTGGCCAGATGATCGGTGCGCGCGCCGCTGACGTCCCGCGCCGAGTAGGTGCCCGATACTGTAACCGGACCAATCGGTGCGGCAACGCCGACTGTGCTATAGAGCTCGGACGCGCCCATGCCGCCAAAATCATTGTAGTACGCCGCCTCAGCCAGCAGCGAGACAGGAATACCCGGATCGTAAGTATGCGCGACGCCCAGCACCGCGCCGGTCTGGTCATGCGTATCGCCCGCGCCGCGCGCCAGACGCTGCACGCCAATGTTGTAGGCCGTGTCGCCCAGCGCGCCGTTCATCGCGATGACGATACTTTCTGGCCCGTTCGTGTTGCCGACACCGCCCGCAGCGATGCTGTTTTGCCCGCGTACACGGCCCAGCGAATCCGACAGGATCGTGCGGTCGGCGTTGAAGAGGGCGACCGAGAGGATATTTTCAGAAGCGCCGATAGCAAACGGGATCAGAACCGCGCCGCCCAGTTGCTCGGTCAGTTGATAGTCGTCGGCAAAGTCGGCGCCGAAGATGCCGGGCGCCTCGTCCCACGCGACTCCGAAAGCGGGGTTGAACTTGCCCAAGATCAACTCACCCGCGCCAAAATCGTGGTTGAAGAATAACTCCTCGGCGTAAAGGCCGTGATCCTCGAAAAAGCGGTCATCCGCTGCGTCAGTGATCGGCTCAAACACCAGCGACGCATTCAACGACGACGATGCGCCAATTGCCAGCGTGATGGCGGCCTCTATCGTAGCGTAGGTATCGCTGATCTCATTCGCCGGATCAGTGGACTTGAAAATCGGGTCGTTTTCGATCTCGACTGTGACTTCAGCGATCAGCGATCCGTATTCCAATGCCGCCGCGGGGGGTGTGGTCATCAGCGCAAGCGCGCCTGCTACTGGGGCCAGTGTCTTCATGGTCGTGTCTTTCTGTGACTGAAGGATCTGGCTGGCGCGCTACGCGCGTGGCTGAGGATTGGCCCGCCGCCGCGTACGGCGGGCAAAGGGTTTACTGGAACACTGCGTCCGGATCATCGAGGCTATCGGACCCCTCAAATGATATACCTTGGCCGACCAGCGACGTGACGATCCGCTCTATCGTCTTGGTCTGGTCGATCAGGCCGTCAACGCCGCCCATAATCAGGGCCTCGCCCGCCACATTGCCGCGCGCCAGCATCTGGTCGTAGGACGTGCCGGCCTCAGCCGCCGTCTTGATCCGGCCCAGCGCGCGCATCGTCGTCGACAGCTTGGCCTGCATTTCGGTGTCGAGCGCGGACTCGTCCTCCGCCACCAGATCCGACAGGGATGCACCCGACACCATGCTGCCGTCGATGCGTATATACTGGCCTAGATAGACATTCTGTACGCCCATGCCGTCATAATAATGGCTGTTATGGGTGTTGTCGGAGAAGCAATCATGCTCTTCCTCGGGATCGTTCAGCATCAGGCCCAGCCGCATCCGCTCGCCCGCCTGTTCGCCATAGCTGAGGCTGCCCATTCCGGTCAGCATCGCGGAGATACCGGCGTCCTCATCCTTGGTCACGGCGGCGCGGGCATCGCCGCCTTCGGCCCATTGCTGCGCCATCCAGTCCAGATCGGAAACCAGCAGATCGGTGGCGGCGGTCAGATATTCGCCGCGGCGGTCGCAATTTCCGTTGGTGCAATCATCACCGGCGCCGTAATCCGTCCAAGGCCGCGCGCCCGCGCCGTGATCCGTGCCGTTCAGATCCTGCCCCCAGAGCAGAAATTCGATAGCGTGGTACCCGGTGGCGACATTCGCTTCATTGCCGTCGGCCTCGTGCAGGGTGCCTGACAGAAACTCAGGCGTTATCGCGCTTGCGTCTATCTGGCGCCCAGATAACTCAAAGCTGGGGTTCGCCACAACGTTCAGCGCCTTTAGCCCATTCTCATCGGACGCACCGCCATAGGCCGCATCGACGTAGTCGATCAGCCCCTCGTCCAGCGGCCAGCCGTTTATCTCCTCCTCCCAATCATCGACAATGGGATTGCCAAAGCGGAACACCTCTGTTTGCTGATAGGGCACGCGCGCGGCCAGCCATGCGGCGCGCGCAGCCTGCAGCGCGCCTGCTGAGGGTGCGTCGATCAATATCTGCACCGCCTGCCGCAGGGTGCGCGCGGCGATGGCGCTATCCTCATATCCGGCGGCGGCGATGGCGGCGTAGGTGCCCAACACCTCGGATTTGGTCGCGGCGATGGCCGGCAGCGACAGGCTGATAACAATGGCGGTCGTGCTCAAAAAGAGGCGGTTCATTACGTTTCGTCCTTTGGTGGAATTGGGTCGGTTTGCGCGCTTGCCCCCAAGCTATTGGGTTGCCGCTAAGGCGGGCAAATCGGCGGCGGCGAGCGCGCTCACTTGGTCAAGATCAGTTTGCCTGCGCGGGTTATCCGCAGGTTATACACCTTGTCGTCAAACACGATGCGGGCCTGATCGCCGCCCAGCACCAGATGCCTTGCGTCGTACGTCGGCAGGCTGTCTGCGGAGTGGTCAATCTGGATTGTCTTGGGCTGGTGGGTCATGTCCGGGCTTCCTGCGTTTGGCGCATCCGGTCCAGCATCCACTCAAGGGACGCGCCCTCGATCCCACCACCCTCGTGCCAACGTTGCAAAAATTCAGCAGCGCCGTGGGGTGCGGCGGATTGTGCTGGGGTGGCGACGGTTTGGCGGTGTGGTAGCGAGGCTGGCATAGCGTGCGCCTTGATCTGTGAACATCCGTCGGCTGCCCATGGCCGGGGCTTACCCGAATCTAGCTGGCTGGTACGATTTCTTTTCTGAGTATTTTCATCGGATATGTCAATCTGACCTTTTCAGTCAGGAAACATTTTTCTCCCTGAACCACAGACTATGCCGACCCCACATCCAAGGCTTGCCTTTTGCCGTTCGCCTGTTGAAAGTCGCAGCAACCCGCAGTGCAAACTGCCGCTAGGAGACGCCGATCATGCCCCCTAACAGCTATGTGTCCGCCCCCGCGCATGATGCCTATGACGTTATCATCATCGGGGGCGCGATGATGGGCGCAGCGGCGGCGTGGTTTACCGCCAGCGATCCAGATTTCGACGGGCGTATTCTGGTGGTCGACCGCGATCCCAGCTATGCAAACTGCTCGACCGCGCATACGAACTCCTGCATCCGCCAGCAGTTTAGCAGCGCGCTGAATGTGCGTATTTCGCAGTTTGGCGCGGATTTCATACAGAACTTGCGCGGCTATATGGGGGGCGATCCCCGCGTACCGCAGCTAAAAATTCAGAACTATGGCTATATGTATCTGGCAGATACGGCCGTCGGCGCCGATGCCCTGCGCGCCAGTCATGCGGTGCAGCGCGCCGAGGGGGCCGAGACGCGACTATTGACGCCAGAGGAGTTGGCGGCTGAATACCCCTTCTATGCAACGGACGATTTGCTCCTAGGCAGCATCAACACCAAGGATGAGGGTTATTGGGACTACATGGCCGTCTTTGACTGGTGGCGCCGCTCCGCGCGCGAGCGAGGGGTGGAATTTCTGGCCGGTGAGGTGACGCAGATCAGTCACGACGCAGGGCGCGTGACTGGCGTGACGCTGACCTCGGGTGACAGAATATCCTGCGGCCAGCTGGTTAACGCCTCGGGCCCGCGCGCCGCGCTCACCGCCGCTATGGCGGGCATCGACATTCCTGTTGAGCCGCGCAAACGCTATACTTGGACGTTCTCCGCCGCGCAGCCGCTTTGCCGCGAATTGCCGCTGACAGTAGATCCGTCGGGCGTGCATATCCGGCAGGACGGCGCGGATACCTACATGGCGGGCGCGCATAGCCATATTGATCCGGCAGTTGATCCGGATGATTTCGATATGGACCACGAAATCTGGATGGATCACGTCTGGCCAGCCATCGCCGCGCGCATCCCCCAATTCGAGGCGATCCGCGTGCTGCGCGAATGGGCCGGGCATTACGCGATGAACACGTTCGATCAAAACGCCATCTGCGGGCCGCACCCTGAGCTAAGGAATTTTCTGTTTCTCAACGGCTTTTCCGGCCATGGCCTGCAACAAGCGCCTGCAATGGGCCGCGGCACTGCCGAGTGGCTGGTGCATGGCGGCTATCGCACGCTTGACCTAAGCCCCTTTCATTTCGAGCGGATCACGGCAGGCAAACCCTATGTCGAGACCGCTATAATCTAAAGGATTGCGCATGAAGATCGTCCGTACCGATGCCGAGTTGCAAACCCCTATCACCGACGCGGCCCTGCGCGCGGCCGGGCACGATCTGGTCACGCTGCCAGATGGGATAGATGAGGATAGCCTGATTGCCGCCGTGCAGGACGCAGACCTCTTGCTGATGTGCTACACGCCCATCACCGCGCGCGTGATTGCGGCAGCACCGCGCCTGCGCGGTATCGTCAAATACGGTGTCGGCATCGATGCCATCGACATTCCAGCGGCCAAGGCGCACGGCGTGACCGTCGTGAACATCCCCGAATACGCCGAGGAGACGGTGGCCGAAGGCGCATTTACGCTGATGATCGCGCTGGCCAAACGCCTGATCCCGCTGGACCGCCAGATGCGCCAAGAGGGTTGGGCATGGCCCGAGCCTGCCTGGCTGGGCAACGACATCGCGGGCAAGACAATTGGCATCATCGGATTTGGCAAAATCGGGCGGAGCATGGCGCGCATGTGCGGCAAAGGTTTTCGCGCCGATGTGGTGGCCTATAGCCCGCATACGCCTGCCAGCGTGATGGAGGCCGAGGGCGTGCGACATGCCGAAACGCTGGAGGACCTGCTGGCCCAAAGCGATATTATTAGTATCCACTGCGTCCTGAACGACAGCAGTCGGCACATGATCGGCGAGGCGCAACTGCGCGCGATGCAGCCCCACGCACATCTGATAAACGTCTCGCGCGGGGCCATCGTGGACGAGGCGGCGCTGGTGCGCGCGTTGCAGGAGGGCTGGATCGCGGGCGCAGGGCTGGACGTGTTCAGCGAGGAGCCGGTGCGCCGCACCGGGCACACCATCAGCCCACTTTTCGATATGGATAACGTGATCCTGTCGCCGCACCTGACCTTCTACACAGCCGAGGCGATGGAGAGGCTGGAGCGCGAGACTTTGGAGCGGTGCAGTGAGTTGCTGGAGGGCAAGCCGGTCACAGTCAAATCTGCCGATCCGCGCCTTCAAGGGCAGCCCGGCGCGCGCTATCCGTGACCGGCGATCAGCACGATCCCCAGCGCCACGATGATCGCCGCGATCAGGCGCCGCCCGCGCGGCCCCTCGCCAAACCATAACACGCCAATCATTGCCGCAAAGATCACCGACGTCTCGCGCAGTGCCGACACGAGGCCAAGGGGTGCCAATGTCTTGGCATATAGAACCAAGCCATAGGCGCAGCCTGATATGACCCCGCCCAGCAACGCCAGCGCGATGGTCTTGGCAGGTAGGGCGCGCAGCCGTGCCATGCGCGTGGGAAATATGTACATCGCCACCGTCACGTTGCCGATAAACACCCACCCGATATAGGCCACCGGATTGCCCGCTGCCCGCACGCCCATCCCGTCGACCAGCGTATAGCTGGCTACAATCACCCCGACGCTGATCGCGGCCATGACACCGGCCAACGGCAGCGCGCCGCGCAAAACGGGGGCGGCCAACACTGAGATGCCGACGCTGATCGCCAAGATCCCCGCCCATGCGTAGCCCGGCAGCACCTCGCCCACCCAAAATTGCGCGCCTAAGGCCACCAGTAGGGGGGCAAGGCCGCGCGAAATGGGGTAGATAAGGCTGAGATCGCCCAGCCCGTAGGCGACGTTCAGCAGATAGAAATAGCCCCAGTGAATGACGATGGACGCGATCAGCCACGGCACCGCGTCCCAAGACATGAAGGGCGAATAGATTGCGAGCACCAGACCAAACGCCGCTTGCCCCACGCAGATCAGGCCCGAGGTCAGCGCGCGGTCCCGCGCGCCCTTCATTACCGCATTCCACAGTGCATGAAGCAGCGCGGCGCAGAGCACCATGAGGCTGACAGTCAGTGTCAGCTTGCTGCGTCCCGGATCGCCGTCACGACAATGTCCAGCGCGCGGTCCAGATCATCCTTGGGGATGGTCAGGGGCGGCGACAGGGTCAGCACGCAGCCTTGGGATATCTTGAAGCTGAGGCCAGCGTCGAGGCAGGCGTAATAGATACCTTCCGCCAACGCATTTCCGGGGGTCTTACCCTCGCGTTCCTGCACGATCTCGACGCCAAACATCAGGCCGCGTCCCCGAATATCGCCAACGATGCGGCAGCCGTCCAAGCGGTCGCGCAGGAGGTTCATCGCGTAATCGCCCAGCTCGGCCGAACGCTCGACAAGGCTCTCGTCCTCAATGATTTCCAACGTGGTCAGCGCCGCGCGAGCGGTCACCGGGTTTTTCTCATGCGTGTAATGCCCGATGGCAAAATCACCGCAGACGTCCAGATCGCGACGTGCAACGCAGGCCGCGATTGGCAGGATGCCACCGCCCAGTGCCTTGCCCATCGTCACGATATCGGGGATCACATCGTCATGCTCAAACGCGAACATGCGGCCCGTTTTACCCAGACCTGTCGGGATCTCGTCAAAGATCAGCAGCGCGCCGTGGCGGTCGCACGACTCGCGCACAGCCTTCCAAAAGCCGGGGGGCGGCACGTAGGGAACCGCGCGCATCGGCTCGGCTATGACGGCCGCGACATCGCCCTCGCGCTCCAGCACGTAGTCCACCATTTTGGCGCAAGCCAGCCCGCAGACGTCCGGCCCCGCGTGATTATATGGGCAGCGATAGCAGGCGAAGGGCGCAACATGTTCGGCCCCCGGTATCAGCGGTCCGGCGATATGGCTGCGAAATGTCGCCTCGCCGCCGACACTAGCCGCACCCATCCCGGCGCCGTGGAAGGCGTCCCAGAAACTGACTGTCTTGAACCGGCCCGTTGCCGCGCGCGCGATCTTCAGCGCCACCTCGTTTGCGTCCGATCCGCCCGTGGTGAACAGCGTCTTGCCCAGATCGCCGGGTGCGATTTCGGCCAATTTCTCGGCCAGTTGCGTCGCAGGCTCGTTGGTAAAACGCCGGGGGGCGAATGGCAGCGCATCCATCTGTGCCGCGATGGCGGCTTTGAGGCGCGGATGGCCATACCCGATATGGTGCAGCGAATTGCCGTGAAAATCCATGAAACGCCGACCGTCGAGGTCTTCGATCCAGATGCCCTCGGCCTTGGCGATGGTACTGACACAGGGACTGCTCAGGCTCTGGTGCAAAAACGCATCCGAGTCGCGCCTCAGGAGCGGTTCAGAGTTCGGTCCGATGGACTTTTTCAGCCACGCCTGACGCGCGTCCGAGGTATTAGATTCGCCTTCGGTGTGAACAATCGGGATCATGGTTGCCTCGCCTTTGGGGGTGCCTGTGGCGTCAAAAAAGAGAGGCCCGACAAGCGGGCCTCAAGTCTCAGGGAGAGTGGTTATACCGGCCAAGGAAGCGAGTATGTTTTGACATTAGTAAAAAACTTCATCGCCTCGATGACGCCTTCCTTGACGCCATTCCCGCTATCTTTGATCCCGCCGAAGGGCGACATCTCAATCCGGTAACCGGGCTGTTCCCAGATGTTGCAGGTGCCTACATTCAGCCCGTTGATATAGGCAATGGCGCGGTTCAGATCGTTGGTGCAGACGCCGGACGACAGGCCAAAGGGGGTGGAGTTCGAGATCCGCATCACCTCGGCATCATCATCGGGCACGCGCACGATGGGAATAATGGGGCCAAACGTCTCGTCCATCACCAGCTCGCTGTCGTGAGGCACATAATCGACGACAATGGGGGGCAGTAGCGCGCCTTGCCGCTTGGGATGATAGAGGATCTTGGCGCCCTGCTTTTCAGCATCCAGAACACGGTTTTCAAAAATCTCGGCGGCCTTGGAGTGAATCACGCAGCCCAGCTGTGTTTCCGGGTCTTGCGGGTCACCAAAGCGGATCGCCTTGGCCTTTTCCAGCACCAGCGGGACAAAGCGGTCCGCGACCGATTCCTGCACCAAAATACGCTTAATCGCGGTGCAACGCTGGCCGGAGTTGCCCGTCGCGCCTGCGACCGCGATGGTTGCGGCCTTGTCGAGATCGGCATCAGACAGGTCGTTGCAGATGATCAGCGGATCGTTCCCGCCCAGCTCCAGCGCTTGGCGTTTATAGCCTGCTTTGCTAGCGATCATCTTGCCCACCGGGACGCCGCCGGTAAATGTGATGATATCAATATGCTCGTTGGTGATCATCTCGTCCCCGATATCGCCAGGTAGGCCGGTGACGATCTGAAACATCTCGGGCGGCAGGCCGGCCTCATAGAGGATGTCGGCCAGCGCAATCGCGGTCAGCGGCGTCAGCTCGGTCGGCTTGCAGACCATGCAATTGTTCGTAGCGATGGATGGCGCGATCTTGTGGCTGACCATGTTCAGCGGGTGGTTGAACGGCGTAATTGCGCTAATGCAGCGCACCGGCTCGCGCATGGTGTAGATGTTGCGCGCCTTGCCATTATGCGTCAGGTCGCACGAGAAAATCTCGCCGTCGTCGATCAGCGCCTGACCTGCGGCAAACTGGTAGACATCCTGCGCGCGCTTCGTCTCGTAAATGGCGTGCTGATGGCAGATGCCCAGCTCCAGCGTCAGCCACTTTGCCAAATATTCGCGCTTTTCGCCGATCAGCTGGCCTGCGCGGGTCAGGATCTGGCTGCGCTCGTAACGGGTCAGCGTTGACTTGTAATTTGCCGCGATCTCAAACGCGCGGCGCGCATGCTCGGCATTGCCCGCCGGGACGGTGCCCACGACCTCATCGGTGTAGGGATAGAGCACCTCAATGACATCGTCGGTAAAGACGATTTCACCGCCGATGCGCATTCCCTCATGGCGTTGCTCGATCTTGGTCATGGGCTGGCCCCTTACTGCGCGGCGGCGGTGGTGGCGTAATAGAACGCATCAAAATTGCGCAATTCCGGCTTGCTGGGCAGGTCGAGTTTGCGGTTTGCGATGAAGGGCACGACCTGCTCGGTCAGGCCGCCATGGCTGCGCAGCGGCTCGTTCAGGGCGGCCAGATCATGGCGATGCTCGGACGTGCCGATGGTCATGTTCTCGGTCGAGATCATGACGATGTCGCCAATGCGATCCTCTGGTAACTCAAAGCGTTTGACAGCTTCTTCTTTGCTGATGACTTCCAGCAACTCATCGTGCTTTTTCAGGCGCGCGATGATGTCGGCGCGGTCGGCGTCCTTGGGCAGATAGGCTGTGGCAAAGCCGCCCAGCGCGCCGTGGTGAACGACATAGGGGTCAGTGATCGGCAGGATCACGCGGGCCGCAGCCTCGCCCAGCCATTCGTCCATCAAATCCTGCACATAGATGACCTGCGGATCGCCGTTGGCGTCATGTTTCGGCTTCATGCCGTGGTCAGCGGTGACAACGATGGCGGCGCCCATCTCATCCAGTTGGCCCAGATACTTGTCGAACATCTCGTAGAACGATTTGGCCTGCGCATCATCGGGCGCATATTTGTGCTGAACGTAGTCGGTGGTGGTCAGATACATCACGTCCGGCTTCCATTCCCGCAACAGCTTGACCCCGGCGGCGAACACGAATTCCGACAACTCGGCCGAATAGACCTCGGGCTGCGCCATGCCCAGCCACTTGCTGGCGGCGTCCTGCCCATGCTCGGCCTGAGTGGAGGTATCGGACTTCTCGGCCGAGAAGCATTTGGCGCGATCTTCGTCGAACTTTAGCCCCGCGCCCAAGAGCGCGCGCAGCTTGTCCTTGGCGGTGACAATGGCGACGCGCGCGCCCGCCTCGTAGAATTTGCTGAACACGGTCGGCGCGCGCAGGAAGCGGACGTCGTTCATCATCACCTCTTCGCCGGTGTCCGGATCATAAAGGTAGTTGCCGCAGATACCGTGGACGATAGGCGGACGGCCCGTCGCGATGCTTAGATTATTGGGGTTGGTAAAGGACGGAATTACCGAATGGGCCAGCCGGTCGGTGCCCGTCTCTTTCATCCGCGCAAGGTTTGGCATCAGGCCATCGGCGATGGCCTTTTCCAGATATTCCGGCTCGCAGCCGTCCAGACAGATGGCAATGGCACAAACCTTGGGGGCAGGATATTCGCGGTCGTTCGCGGTGACGGGATTTGTTACGGGCATGTTAGTTCCTTAAAATTCAGGCGGCCAGCTTGGCGCGTTCTTCCAGCGCGATGGCCGGGGGTGTGGCATCGGTGACGCCCATTTCCTTGAGCGATGCGTCGGCGGCATCCACCACTTTGCGCATCACGTGTTCGTCCATCTGACCGATGCAGCCGACGCGGAAGCTGTCTACGATGGTTAGCTTGCCGGGATAGATGATGAAACCTTTGTCCTTCATCAGGCTATAAAAGCGGTCAAAGACGAAGTTCTCATCCGCAGGGCAGAAGAATGTGACGATGATCGGCGATAGCCAGCGATCCTTAAGCAGCGTCTCAAAACCAAGGGCGCGCATCCCGCTAACCATCACGTCGCGGTTTCGTGCATACCGCGCGCCGCGTCCAGCAACGCCGCCTTCGTCTTCGTGCGCGCGAAGCGCCACGAGGAACGCAGCAACCACGTGGGTCGGCGGGGTAAAACGCCACTGACCCGTCTTATCCATATGCGCCCATTGCGCGTGCACATCGAGGCTGAGCGAATGGCTGCGCCCTTTAGCTGCCTCCAGTTCGGACTTGCGCGCAATGACAAAGCCGAAGCCGGGCACGCCCTCAATGCATTTGTTTGCGGACGATACCAGCGCCTCATAACGTATTTCGGACGGCTTCAGCTCGATCGCGCCGAAGGCCGACATCGAATCGATCAGCAGCTTGCGGCCCGCCGCATATGTCGCCTCGGATATTTCCTGCACGGGGTTCAAGATGCCACTCGACGTTTCGCAATGAATGGCGATGACATGCGTGATGGCTGGATCGTCCGCGAGAATTTGCGCGACCTCTTCGCCGCGCGGAGGTAGGTAGTCGCCCTTGTCCAGCACGATGTGATCGCGGCCCAGATACTCCAGCGTTTGAACCGTCCGTTTGCCATAGGCGCCGTTGGCCAGCACCAGCGCCTTGCCGTCCTTGGGCAGGAACGACGCCAGCATCGCCTCGACCGCAAAGGTGCCGCTGCCTTGCATTGGGACGCAGTCAAAATCGTCCTTACCGTCGCCCAGCATCGCCAGCAGACGGGTGCGCACCTCGGCTGTCATGGCGCGAAAATCATCATCCCAGCTGCCCCAGTCGCGCAGCATCGCCTCCTTGGTGGCCAACGATGTGGTCAGCGGACCGGGCGTCAGCAGGTAAGGCTCACCCAAATGAGGGGCCTTGAGAGGGGGTGTATCGGCCATGGACGTATCTCCGAAATAGCGGGTTCTAGAATAGGATTGCCGCAAGCGTGCCCATATGTAAAATTGCAATAATCAATTAAAGCATAGGCGCGCCTTATGCTGCGCAACCAGAGGCACCCCATGCGACACAGCCAGCTACGCGCGTTTCATCATGTCGCCGCCCTTGGCGGGTTTTCGCGCGCGGCCGAGGCGCTATTTTTAACGCAGCCCGCCATATCCGAGCAGGTGCGCAAGCTGGAGCAGGCCTATGATGTACTGCTGTTTCACCGCGAGCGGCGGCGCGTGCGTCTGACCGAAACGGGCGAGCATCTATTCCTGCTGACCAAGCAATTTTTCGAGGTCGAGCAGCGCATCGCCGATTACATGACCGAAACCCGCGCCCGTGTGGAGGGCGAGCTGCGCATCGTCGCCGACAGCGCGCATCATGTGATCGACATGCTGACCCAGTTTCGGCAGAAATATCCCGGCGTGACCCTGTCATTGCGCAGCGGCAATACCGAGGAAATCCTACACGACTTGCGCAGCTACGACGCCGAGATAGGCGTAATCGGCGACGCGCCGTCTGGTCCCGACATGCAGCTGCTGGATCTGGGCGACACGCCCATTGTGGCGTTTGCGGCCGCTGGCCTCTTGGATGATCCCGCCGCCGGGCTGACGCTGGCGCAGGCCGCCGAATGGCCGCTGATCCTGCGCGAGGCCGGATCGAAAACGCGCGCCAGCCTAGAAGAGCAGGCAGGCAAGCTGGGTATCGACCTGAGCCCCGCCATCGTCGCTGAGGGGCGCGAGGCGGTGCGCGAAATGGTAGCATCCGGCGCCGGGATTGGCTTCGTCTCGCAGGCGGAATTCGGACACGATCCGCGGCTGGTGCAGATCCCGTTGACAGACGTAGATATCCGGATGCGCGAGACGATCGTGCATCTAAGCCAGCGCAGCGAGGTGCGGGTGATCCGCGCCTTTATGGAATTCGCCCGCGCTGGTGCGCCGCCGCAGACCTAGCGCGTGCGCCAGGCCTGCGTGCGACCCAATATCCCCTTGGACGCGATCAGATGGACGATCCGCGCGAATGCGTTGGTGTAAAAGATCATCATGCCCATCGCCGCCGCCGGGGCAATATCGCCCGCGTCATCCATGTTCAGCACCGCAATCGACGCCAGTGCCGTATCGGTCGAATAGAGGAAGACGACCGCTGACACCGTCGTCATCGCGTTGACGAACAGATAGATCGAAATGTCGAGGATTGCAGGCAGGCAGACCGGGACGGTGACACGCGCGAACAGCTTCATCGTTGGCTGCTTGAGCGAGGCCGCGACCGATTCAAACTCGCCGTCCATCTGCTTAAGCGCGGTCACGGCAGTCAGGTGCGACACGGTGTAGAAGTGCGTAACCGTCGACACCACAAGGATCACCATCGTGCCGTAGATCACGTTCAGCGGATTGTCGGGATTGTTGAAGAAGAAGATATAAGCAAGGCCCAGCACCATCCCGGGGATCGCCATAGGCAGCATCGCAAAGCCCTGAAAAATCGCGCGTCCGGTTTTGAATCCCTTGGATTTCTCCACCAGATAGGCGCCGAAGAACACGACTGCCGTGCCGACCACTGCCGTCAGCAGGCCAAGTTTGATCGAGTTATAATATGCCTCCCAGCCGCCGCCATCCATGCGGTTGAATTGGTAGTTTTTCAGGCTGAGGCTAAGATCGTAGGGCCAGAATTTTACCAGCGCGGCAAACTGGCAAACGGCGAGAATGCCAACGATAAAAATACCGACAAACGTGCAGTAGGTCAGGAATATCCTGTCCATCTTCTTGTCTGGTTTGGGCTGGAATGGGACGGACCGCGCCGACAGGGACGACACCTGCTTCGACTGCACCATCCGGTCAATGGCGAAGGCGAGAATCGCGGGGATCACGAGGACGACGGATACCACCGCGCCCATCTCAAAGTTTTGCTGGCCGATAACCTGTTTGTAGATGTCGACTGCCAGCACGTTGAACTGGCCTCCGATCACTTTGGGCAGGCCGAAATCAGTGATCACCAAGTTGAACACCACGAACGCCGCCGAAATCAAGCCATAGCGGGCTGCGGGTATCGTGACTGTCCAGAACGTGCGCCACCGCGAGGCGCGCAAGGACGTGGCCGCCTCGTATAGCCGCGCATCTGATATGGCGAGCGCGGTCGATATGATGATGAACGCGTGCGGGAAGGTAAAGAAAACCGAGCCGATGATGATGCCAATTGGCCCGTATATCGACGCGCCAAAGAGCAACTCCTTGAGCATTCCCTGATTGCCGAACAGATAGACCAAGGCGATGCCCGGCAGGAGCGACGGGACCAGAATGGGCATCATGGCGATCAGTCGGAATGCGCCCTTGAACCGCATGCAGCTGCGATTCAGCGCATAGGCGAACCAGAACGCCAGACCGACGGTAATGACCGTGCTGACAGCGGCGATCCATAGCGAGTTCTTGATCGAGTTCGACAGCGCGGGCGTCGAGAAATACTCGACAAAGTTGCTGATGCCTCGCGATTTGGTGGGCCGCAGCGACACACGCCGGAACGTATTACTGTCCAGCTGCTGCCAGTCAGACCCGGTATGAAGCGTCGAGCCAACTAGATAGCGGCCATCCTCTGCGATTGAGCGTATCTGATACTCGACCGGGCTGCGAAAGCTGAAATCCGGGAAAAAGCCGGTGACGCCGAGGCGGCCATCGGCATTGGTGTTCAAATCGCGCGGCTTGTACGCGCCGGTGGCTTCATTCAGCTCAAGGCCGGTCAGAACCGTGCCGTCGAACGTGCCAGCCTCATCGCTGACCTGAAACTCAAACGCGGACAGATCGAACCGATAGGTCGACAGCGATTTCGAGAACATGACCGATAGCGGCATCACCAGCGTCACGATCAGATAGAGCGCGATCACGATCATGCCGGCGCGCATCAAGATGTCGTCGCGGCTGAGTTTGCCCTTAATCACCGGGCCTGTGGGCATTTGGGATTGGCTTTGGGTCTGGCTTGCATCGGTCATCGCTCAGACCCCGGCCGCGTCAAAGACCATGACGCGGCTCTTGGGCAACTCGACCATCATGCGCTTGCCTTCGCTTAGGTCCAGACGGCGAACTGCGTTCATCGAGAAATTGGCGATCAACTCCCCCGTGCCGAGGCTCGCCGATGCAAGGCGGCAGCGCCAGTAGGAGCCGAGAAATTCCATCTCAGTCACTTCGACGTTCAGCGTGTTGCCTTGCGTTTCCACCTGGCCTGAAGCGCCGGAGGCGTCGTGATCACCCCCATGCGGCACAACGTCCTCGGGGCGGACCGCCATGACGGCGCGGTTGCCCTTGGGCACCGCGTGCTGCTCGCATTGCAGGCGCATCTGCCCGCAAGTTATACCCTCGGGACCGTCAACGATCCCGTCGAACTTGTTCATGTCGCCGATAAATCCGGCTACAAAAAGCGTGCTGGGGTGGCGGTAAATTTCGGTAGGCGTGCCGATCTGCTCGACCCGGCCGTTGTTGATGACGACGATCCTGTCGGCCATCGACAGCGCCTCTTCTTGGTCATGGGTCACCATCACCGTGGTCACCCGCAGCTTGCGCTGAAGCTCCTTGATCTCGTGGCGCAGGTGCACGCGCACCTTGGCATCCAGCGCCGACAATGGCTCATCCAACAGCAAAAGACCGGGGTTGGTGGCGATGGCGCGGGCCAGCGCGATACGCTGTTGCTGGCCGCCGGATAGCTGGGCGGGGTATTTCTTGCGCTGCTCCTCCAGACCGACAAGGTCGAGAAGCTCGGTCACGCGGGCGGCGATTTCGGGCTTGGTACGGCCCGCATTTTCGAGGCCGAAAGCAATATTTTTCTCAATGGTGAGGTTCGGAAACAACGCATAGGATTGGAAGACGATGCCAAAGTCCCGCTCGAACGGGGGCAGGTTTGATACGTCTTTGCCAGCTTGGTGCACCGACCCTTTGGTTTGCAGATCGAGGCCTGCAATGGCGCGTAATAGCGTGGTCTTGCCGCAGCCAGATGGGCCGAGGAAGCAGACGAACTCGCCCTCCTCGATGTCCAGCGACACGTCGCTGAGCGCAAGGAATTCGCCAAAGGCTTTCCACAGATTTTCAATTTTCAGATAGGCATCGCCTGTGGTGGCCTCGGGCACGGGGTTAGTCCTTTCAAAGGTGGGTTTGATGTTAGGCAGAGCGAAATAGGGGCGGCCCAAGCCGCCCCGATCACTATCTTACTTCGGCTCGGACTTGCCGTCGTAACGCTTCTGCCACTCTTCCAAGATGCGCGCGCGGTTGTTTGCGGCAAACTCGAAATCGTTGTCGATCATGGCATCGGCCAGACCCTCGGGGAAGTGCTCGACCGGCTCTGCGATGCCGTCGATGGCGACGACGGCGTAGCCGACGTTATACATCCGCATGGCATCCTCGGTGACGGTGAAGTCGACCAGCTTCTGCGCTGCTTCCAGCGCATCGGTGCCTGCAACGATCGCGGTTGCTTCCATGTCCCAGCCGACGCCTTCGGACGGCACGATAATCTCGAGGGGCGCACCTTCGGCCTTGGACTTGGCGCCGCGGAATGCAAACGAGATGCCAATCGGGATTTCGCCCGACGCGGCCAGCTTGCATGGTTTGGAGCCGGAATGTGTATAGCGCGCGATGTTGTTATGCAGCGCGTCCATATACGCCCAGCCTTCGTCCTCGCCAAACATCTGCAGCCAGCTTGACACATCGAGGAAGCCCGTACCCGACGAGTTCGGGTTCGGCATGATCACGTGGCCCTCATATTGTGGGTCGGTCAAATCCTTCCACGAGGTTGGCATGTCCAGGCCCAACTTCTCGGACTCGACGGTATTGACGCAAACCGCCGCAACCCATGCGTCCATGCCGACCCATGCAGGCGGCGTATCCTTGTCGACGAATTTCGCATTCAGCTTTTCAACACCTGCAGGCGCGTAGGCTTCTAGCATCCCTTCGGATTTCAGCAGCAAGAGCGATGTGGCGGCAAGACCCCAGATCACATCTGCCTGCGGATTATCACGCTCGGCCAGCAGCTTGGCAGTGATGACGCCCGTGGAATCGCGGACCCAGTTTACGGTTATGTCGGGGTTCACCTCGTTGAATTTTTCGGCGTAGCGAGGCAAATCCTCGGCCTCGACGGCGGTATAGACGGTCAGCTCAGTCTGGGCGATCGCGGCGGTCGCCATAGCGGCACCGATCAGGGCAGAAACGGCTGTTGTGAGTTTGAAATTCATTGTCTTCTCCTCTGTTTTTGCGCGGGCAAGTGGGCCCCCTTGTATGTTGCACGGCCTTCTTAGGACCGCTTTGCAACAAGACTGTGACAGGTTCCGCCTACAAGGAAAATCGATTTAACCTATCGATCCATTGGCTGAGCTTATCACTTTGGTGGTTAATACGTACACGCTTTTGCGCAACTCTACCTCTCCGCGAGTGGTACTTAATCATGCATCCACCTTGGGACGCATACCTGCGGGATCGTAGGGACTGCGCAAATGTACTATGGCAGACAGTTTTTCTCCTGCAAGATCGACTTCGAACCTAGCTGCCTCCAGCACAGCACGGGTCAGGGGCTGGCTCGCATGCAGCAGGCACAGCGCGGCGCTGGCACCCAAACTGTGCCCATATGCGGCCGAACGGACCTCGCCGATTTCATTGCCGTCCATCAGCACCGCCTCGCCGCCCCAAAGCTGCGGCGCGTTATCCTCCAGCACCAGTTGTACAATTCTGGTGCAAAGGTGATCCGGATCAGCCTTGGCCGCGAGCAAAGCATCGCGCCCGATAAAGCCGCCCGGCTTGTCCATATCGACGGCAAAGCTAAGGCCGGCCTGCATCGGTGTGACGTCCGGCGTCAATTCACGGCTCCACGCACGAAATCCTTTCTCCAGCCGCAACCCTTCCAGAGCGTAGTATCCGGCATCGCGGATGCCATGCGGAGCGCCGGCGCGCATCAGGTCATCATAAACGCCGGCCGTGAATTCGGTCGGCACGATCAGTTCCCACCCCAGTTCGCCCACATATGTCATGCGATTGGCCAAGACGGTCGCATAGCCGAGATCGATCTGGCGGTGCGTGGCAAAGGGAAAGGCGGCATTTCCCAGATCGGCCTTGCTCAGTTCGCCCAGAACGTCGCGCGATTTCGGCCCCATCAACGCCAGCACCGACCATGCGGACGTGACATCGGTCAGCACCACATGCGTACCGCTCTCCAGATTGCGGGTAATCCAGTCTGCGTCATGCACCGCTTGGGCCGATCCGGTGATCAACAAAAACTTATCCCGCTCCAGCCGTAGGACGGTCAGATCGCTTTCGTAGCCCCCGCGCGGATTAAGCAGACCAGTATATACAGTGCACCCAGGCGCGACGTCGACATTGGCCGCGCAGATCCGGTTCAGTTGCGCGCAGGCATCCGCGCCCTGTACCATCAGCTTGGCAAACGACGTCTGGTCAAAGAGGACGACGCCCTCGCGCACTGCACTATGTTCGGCGGCGACGGCATCGTGCCAATTCTGACGGCCAAAGCTGTAGTCTATATGGGCGCTACCTGCGTCCTCGGCAAAGAAATTTGCCCGCTCCCACCCCATTTTTGATCCGAAAACCGCGTGCTTGGCCGCAAGCCGATCATAGAGCGGCGAGCGGCGGAAGGGGCGCGCTGTGTCCAGCTCCCGATTGGGCCACGGCATGGCGTAGTGCAGCCCCAGCGTCTCTTTGATACGGTCGTGCAGCCAAGTGGGGTTGTTATTGAAATCCGCAAAACGGCGGATATCGACGGCCCACAGATCGGAGGTAGGCGCGCCCTCGACAATCCATTCGGCCAGCGCGCGACCAGCGCCTCCAGCGCTTGCGATACCCATAGAGTTAAAGCCAGCACCGACAAAGAAATTGCGCAGGTTCGGCGCCTCGCCAAGGATGTAATTGTTATCGGGAGTAAAACTCTCGGGGCCATTATAGAATTCGCGCACACCGGCGTTTGCCAGTTGCGGCACACGGATCAGCGCGTTGTCCATCAGGATCTCGAACTGATCCCAGTCATCCGGCAACAACTGGAAAAAGAACTTATCTGGGATGCCGTTCATCCCCCACGGCTTTGCCTCAGGCTCGAACCCGCCCATGACCAGACCGCCGGTCTCCTCCTTAAAGTAGATAAAGCCGTCAGGATCGCGCATGACAGGCAGGTCGGGGCTGACGCCCTCCATCTTTTCGGTGACGATGTAGAGATGCTCGGCCGAGTGCAGCGGTACATCGACGCCGCACATCAGGCCCAGTTTGCGCGCCCATTGGCCGGCGCAATTGATCACGACCTCCGCCTTGATCGTGCCCTTGTCCGTGACCACGCCGGTTGCGGCGCCATTTTCAGTCAGGATGTCCGTCACCTCAATGCCCTCGATCACCTTGGCACCGCGATTGCGTGCGCCCTTGGCGAGTGATTGGGTCAAATCGGTCGGGTTTGCTTTGCCGTCGCCGGGCATCCACAGCGCGCCCTTCACGTCATCCACCTGCATGACGGGCCATTTTTCCTGTGCCTCAGCGGGGCTTATCACGTCCACCTCCACGCCTTGCGCACGCGCGGCGGCGGCGGTGCGTTTCAGCATTGTCATACGGTCCTGCGTGCGCGCCACGGTGACCGACCCGCACTGCTTCCATCCTGTACCAAGGCCGGTTTCCGCTTCCAGCCCGGCATAAAGCTCCGTCGAATATCGGATCAGCTCGGTCATCGCGGGCTGGCTACGCAACTGACCAACTAGGCCTGCGGCATGCCATGTTGTGCCGCAGCTTAGCTGACCCTGCTCCAGCAGGACGACGTCGGTGTGACCCATCTTGGTCAGGTGATACGCAACCGAGCAGCCGACGATGCCCCCCCCGATGATCACATATTGGGCGGCGCCCGGAAGGGTTTGATCAGACATCGGCTGGCTCCAGATGGAAAATGGGAAACTACGCCGATCCTAATTCTACTTTGCAATATTTGGCAATATCTTTCTTTTCTGGCTATTCACTTTCCGCGCTCGCAACATCCACACCTACGGATGCGGCGTTAAGTGCTGCGGCAATCTCCTCGGGTGGTGCCATATCAGTGATCATGCGCGCGCCCTTTGGCAGTGGGCCAAGCACCACTTGCCCCACCTCACCGAACTTGCTGCTATCAGTTAGTATCAGCGCCTCTTCGGTCTGGCGCATCATCCGCAGCCGCATTTCCGCAGCCTCGCGCGAAAAGTCAGTAAAGAGTGCCCGCGCACTGATTCCGCCCGCACCGATCAAGGCATATTCGGCGCGGTACCGTGCCAGATGTTCCAACGTTTCGATGCCGAACGTTGCCGTTTCAGCAGGGTCAAGGCGACCGCCCAGAACCGTCACCTCACGCGCAGCAGGCGCTAAAATCTCAGCTATTTTCAAGTCGTTAGTGTATACAATCAGTCCCAGCCGCCGCTGCGCGATTGCGAGCGCGACCGCCAGCGTGGTCGATCCATTATCAATAAACAGGCTCGCACCATCTGCGATCAGGCCCGCAACATGCGCGGCAATGCGGGCCTTGCCCTCACGGTTTGTCGCCGCGCGCATTTGCGATGGCGGCTCTGCCGTTAGGATACGTGTGGCTCCGCCGCGCACCTGCAACAGCCGGTTTTCAGCGGCCAATTGCTCAATATCCTTGCGCACAGTTTCGCGGCTTACGCCGAGCGATGTGGTTAATTCGCGAATCGTGACAGCTGGCTGCGCGGCGACGCGGTGCAGAATGACCTGATGACGCTGGGATGGTAGCATGGCATCGCTCCTTCTTTGATTGCGCCACAAGTTATGCCAACTCTCGCCAAGTCCGTTCAGCGGGAGGCCACTGAAACCGATCAGTCGTCGCGGTCCTCTTCCATGTTCTGGATCAGGCGCGTCTCTAAAAGCTGACCGTTGCGATAAAGGATGGGATACGCCACTGCGGAGACATGGCCATTCAAATCACGCAGCGCACGCAGGGTTTCCAAGTGCACATCGCTAGAGCCGAAGCTATCGGAGCGGCCCTCAGACAGGCGCTGAAGGTGGCGCTTGCGACTGCGCCGCTCCACTTGCTTAATCTCGGTCTTTTCCATGACTAGCAATCGCGCGCTCTCAAGGTCGTCCGAGATTAGAACGTTGCCGGCCAGCTTGAAATTAGCGCGCACAGCCTCAAACATGTGAACCAGTTCTGACCAGCCGTCGCTGGACAGATGCACGTTTTCGTCCCGCTTTTCCGCCACCGTGCGCAGGAATTGGCCCGACACCAGATCGCCCGCAGCCTCCAGCCGGATCGCGTATTCCATGAGGCTACGCACGGTCTTGGCCTCGTCCTTGGAGTATTTTTCCTGCGGAATGTCGGCGACGTAGCGCCGAATCTCAAGCAGGGCTGCGTTGACTATGTTGTCCTGCAGCTTGATCGCGCGCATCCGCATTTTGTCCGGTGCCTCGTAGAGGGACTGGATGGGCAGGAACATCCGCTCTACCAGCCCCATCATGCGCAGAAGCTCGCGCTTGAGGCCCGCGATCGCCAGTTGCGGCGTGTCCAACACGCTTGGGTCCAGTACGCTGATCTCGTCATGCTGCTCTGTCGGGGGGCGTGCCTCGGCAGCCATCATCGCAGCGAGCGGTCGCGCCAACGGGCGGCAGAGCGGTAGCGCGACGATCAGCAGCGACAGGTTGAACGCGATATGAGCGTAAATCAACGACTGCCCGGGCGATACGAACAGCAGGTGCGATGGATCGAATCCCAGATTTATCACCAAGAGCGCAGTGAGTGCCCATGTTCCGCGCAAGATCATGTTGGCCACGGGTATGCGCCGTCCCTCCACGCCCATTCCACGCGTCAGATAGACGGGGATCCCCGCACTGCCCAGATTTGCGCCCAGCACCAGCGATAGGCCGGCGGCAAAGGGGATCGCACCGATATGGACCAATGTGACGCACATCAGGATCGCCGCGACGCTGGAATGCATGACGAATGCTAGCGCGGCGCCCACGAGAAACGCAGTGATAAAATCACGCGCTAGATACTCGGCGATGGCAGGAAGGAACGCGCTATCCTTGATCGGCTCCATCGTTTGGCGAAGCAATTGCAGCGAAATAAGGATGAACGCGACGCCCATCAGGATGCGCCCGGCCTGCCTCCACCGGCGCCCTTCGGTCTTGATAAAGAGCCAGCCACCGATCGTCAGCAAGAGCGGCACCAGCCAATCAAGCCTAAATGACAAGACCTGAATAATCAGGGCAGATCCCAGATCACCGCCCAGAACCACCGCCAATCCTGCCGGAAAGGCGAGGTAACCCGCCGCCGCAAAACCGGACGTTAATAGGGCTACCGCCGCCGAACTTTGCAAGATCAGTGCCAGCATCACTCCGGTTGCGCCAGAGCCAATAAGACTTGTGCTTTCGGTCAGCCAGCGTTGGAATTGCGCGCCAAAACTACGCTCAATCCCGGTGCGCACCATCCGCACCGCAAAGAGCAGCAGCATGGTGGCGCCTGCCAGGTTGAGGATGAAGCTGAGGATCGCCATGCCTTAGCCTTTCCGGCTCGTTCGTGGACCCGCATATTCGCGGTTCAGGTCATCTTAAAAACCCATGCAGATAAAGCCCGCTAACCTGCTACAAGCTTGCAACAAACCACAGTTTGCCGCTAAAACCTAGCCTGATTCTGGCAAAACTTGGCAATCTTTGCAGAACGCCAAGCATGTGAACTCAACTTAAGTTAAGCGCCCAAATCACAACTGCCTGCCTTAGAAGTCTAGGTTTTCCACGTTTAAAGCGTTTTGCTGAATAAACTCGCGGCGTGGTTCGACGACATCTCCCATCAGCTTGGTAAACAGATCGTCGGCCTCGGCCACATCATCAATCTTTACTTGCAGCAATGTGCGTGCATCAGGGTCCAGCGTCGTTTCCCACAGCTGGTCGGGGTTCATTTCCCCAAGACCTTTGTAGCGCTGCAAAGACAGACCCTTTTCGCCCTCGGTCAGAATGGCGTCCAGAAGGTCCATCGGACCATAGATCATCTGGGTGCGATCCTTGCGCATAAGCGTTGCTGGCTGGTCATAGACCTCCTGCAGGGCTTTGGTGAACGAGCCTGTGCGCCTTGCCTCGCCGCCGCGCAGAGCTGGGCCGTCAAGCGTGCGAACCTCTTCGACGCCGCGTAAAATACGGGCCAGGCGAATCCCGTGATCTTGGGTAATCCGGCCCGTCCAGCCACGTTCGTATTCCAACGCGATAAGGTTCAGACGATCGGCCACCTTTGCGGCCACACCGGGCAAATCAGCCTCGACCGCGCCGGGTGTAAAGGCGCCTGCGATGGCGGCTTGCTCCAGTATGTGGCGCGGATAGTGGGTCGGAAATGCCTCAAGCACGCGGCGCATCTGGCGGGCGGTATCGACCACGCGGGTCAGATCGGCGCCTGCGATATCCTCGCCATTGCCCTGCCGCAGCGTGACGCCGTCAACGCCCTGCTCAATCAGGTAATCCTGCATCGCGGCCTCGTCCTTGAGGTACACCTCGGACTTGCCCCGTGACACTTTGTAGAGGGGCGGCTGCGCAATATAAAGGTGCCCGTTTTCAATAAGTTGCGGCATCTGTCGATAGAAAAAGGTCAGCAGAAGCGTGCGGATATGCGCGCCGTCGACATCGGCGTCCGTCATGATGACGATCTTATGATAGCGCAACTTGCTGAGGTTGAATTCATCGCGCCCGATGCCAGTGCCAAGAGCCATCACCAGATTGCCGATTTCTTGGCTACCCAGCATCCGGTCAAACCGGGCGCGCTCGACGTTCAGGATCTTACCCTTGAGCGGCAGGATCGCCTGCGTGCCGCGATCGCGGCCTGTTTGCGCACTCCCGCCGGCGCTGTCACCCTCGACGAGGAAAACTTCGGTCTTGGTCGGGTCTTTTTCCGAGCAATCCTTTAGCTTGCCAGCAAGGAAATTCACATCCATCGCCGATTTTCGCCGCGTCAGATCACGTGCTTTGCGCGCCGCCTCTCGGGCAAAAGCAGCCTCAACGATCTTAGACGTGATGATCTTGGCTTGGGCCGGGTTTTCCTCAAACCACTCGGCCAGTTTTTCGGACACGAGGTTTTCAACCGCAGGGCGCACCTCGGAGGAGACCAGCTTGTCCTTGGTCTGGCTAGAGAATTTCGGATCGGGCACTTTGACTGACAGAACGCAGGTCAGACCTTCGCGCGCGTCGTCACCGGTAAAGTTGATCTTTTCCTTCTTGGCGATGCCGCTGGACTGAGCGTAATTGTTGATCGTCCGCGTCAGCGCGCCGCGAAATCCCGCAAGGTGCGCGCCGCCATCCCGCTGGGGGATGTTGTTGGTAAAGGGCAGAACCGTCTCGTGATAGCTGTCGTTCCACCACATCGCGACCTCGATACCGATATCGTCACGCTCCCCGGTGATGAAAATCGGTTCAGGCAGCATCGCGCTTTTGTGTCGGTCCAGATATTTGACGAATTCCTTGACGCCGCCGTCGTAGTACAACTCTGACTCCAGCGGCTCTGCCGGACGCTCATCGCGTAGCAGGATGCGCACGCCAGAGTTCAGGAACGCCAATTCGCGCAGGCGCTTCTCCAGCGTTTCAAAGCTATACTCGAGGTTCGAAAACGTTTCGGTCGACGCCAAAAAGCGAACCTCAGTTCCCTTCCGGCCATTTGCCGGGCCGACTACCTCTAGATGCTTGACCGTATAGCCCCCCTCGAAGCGCACGATATGCTCTTTATCGTTGCGCCAGACGCGCAGCTCCAGCCAATCACTAAGCGCGTTGACCACCGACACACCGACGCCGTGCAGACCGCCCGACACCTTGTAGGAGTTCTGATCGAATTTACCGCCCGCATGCAGCTGAGTCATGATGACCTCAGCAGCCGACACGCCCTCTTCCTCGTGGATCGCGACAGGCACACCGCGCCCATTGTCGCTAACTGAAACGGAGCTATCGTCATGGATCGTGACGGTCACGCGATCCGCGTGGCCTGCCAGCGCCTCGTCGATGCCGTTATCGACGACCTCATACACCATATGGTGCAAGCCCGACCCGTCGTCGGTGTCCCCGATATACATGCCGGGGCGCTTGCGCACGGCATCCAAACCCTTGAGAACCTTGATAGAATCGGCGCCATATTCTTCGGGCGCGGCCACAGCCTCGGACATGCGGAATTTCCTTAGTGATTTTGTTATTTTATAGGGGTTTCGCAAGGGGATGTCACGTAGCTATCCGCCGATTTCCGCCCGGCACTACAAAGGCGTGACGTGCGAGCTTCCGGCGTCGTCCGTCACCTCGATATGCTGGGCCCGCGCGCCAAGTTCTGCAAAGAGTTCAGGTCCCGTTCCTGTCATCCACGCCTGCGCACCAAGTGCGCAAACCTCGTCATAAAGCGCGGCGCGGCGACCAGCATCCAGATGCGCGGCCACCTCGTCCAGCAGCAGTATGGGGGGCGCGCCGAATGATTTGGCAAGCGCCCGCGCATTGGCCAGGATCAGCGACACAAGCAGCGCCTTTTGCTCACCGGTTGAGCAATCGCGCGCAGGCACGCCTTTGTCCGCATACACGCCATGCAAGTCCGCCCGGTGCGGCCCAACCAATGTGCGCCCCGCCATCAAATCGCGAAACCGGCTTTCGGCGAGCGCGGCGCGGTAATCATCCTCGCTGCCCGGCATTTCGCCGTCGGTCGCTGTCAGCTCCAGCTCGGCGACGGGAAAGGCCGTCTCGGCCTCGCCTTGCGCACGGTGCAATTCCACCAGCGCGGCGCGCCGACCTGCGTCGATTTGGGCACCGCTGCGGGACATTTGTGCCTCGAGCGCCTGATACCAATGGGCGTCTCGCACCTGATCCTTCAGCAGACGATTGCGCTCGCGCATAGCCTTGTCAAAATCCAGCACCGCCTCTGCGTGTGAAGGAAGGAAGCTCATCGTAACGCGGTCCAAAAAGCGTCGCCGTCCTTCGGCCCCTTCTATCCAGAGGCGGTCCATCGAAGGCACCAGCCACAGCACGCGCGCGATGCGTCCCAACGCCAGTTGCGGCGCTACCTTATCGTCGATGCGCACTTGCCGCGCGCCACCATCCTCGGCCCAGATCACGACCTCGCGGCTGATATCCAACGAGTGCAAGACGCCTGACAGCTTCCAACCCAGCGCCTCGGGTCGCCGCATCATATCCAGTGCCGACGCACGGCGCAGCCCGCGCCCCGGAGAGAAAAGCGATACCGCCTCGATCAGGTTGGTCTTGCCCGCGCCGTTAGGTCCATGGATCGCAATCGGACGTGCATCCAAGGCAAGCCGCGCCGACTTGTGCGAGCGAAAATGCGAAAGGCCGAGCGATGACAGGTAAAGTCCCGTCATGCCCAGCCTTTCATATTTTCAGAACTGCTCAAAATTCGGGCGGCGTCACACGCGCATCGGCATGACGACGTAGACGGCACTCAGGTCATTGCCCTCCCGCATCAACGTGGGATCGCCGGCGGAATTGAACAGGAACACCGCGTTTTCGCGATCCACCTGAGAGGCAATCTCCAGTAGGTATTTGGCGTTAAATCCGATCTCCAGCTTTTCGTCAGCGTACGCGACGGCCAGTTCCTCCTCGGCGGCGCCGCTATCGGGCGCGTTGACCGACAGGATCAGGCGATCTTCGTCCAGCGATAGCTTGACCGCGCGCGAGCGTTCGGAACTCACGGTCGCCACACGGTCGACAGCTTGAGCAAATTCGGCAGCGTCCACTTCCATCCTTCGGGTGTTGCCCTGCGGGATGACGCGGGTGTAATCGGGGAACGTTCCATCAATCACTTTGGATGTTAGTGTCAGGTTCGGGGTGGCGAAACGGATCTTGGTCTCACTGACCGACACCGCGATCATCATATCATCGTCTTCCAGCAGCTTGCGCAGCTCGCCCACCGTCTTGCGCGGCACGATCACGCCCGGCATGTCCGTTGCGTCCTCGGGCAGTTCGGCATCGATGCGCGCGAGGCGATGACCGTCCGTCGCAACGCAGCGTAGCACCTTGCCGCTTTCCGCGTCCGAGACGTGCATATAGACGCCGTTCAGATAATAGCGGGTTTCCTCGGTAGAGATGGCGAATTTCGACTTGTCGAACAGCCGTCGCAGCACCGGCGCCTTGGCCGAGAAGTTGCAGGCGTACTCGGACGACGCCATCACCGGGAAATCCTCTTTTGGCAGCGTAGCAAGATTGAAGTTCGACCGGCCGGCCTCAACCGTCAGGCGGCCTGCGGCGCTGTCATCGATTAGTGTGACCAGCGCGCCGTCGGGCAGCTTGCGCACGATTTCGTGCAAGGTGACAGCAGATACAGTCGTCGCGCCGGGCCGTTCGACTTGCGCGGTGGCCTTGTCTGTGACTTCAATATCCAGATCAGTTGCGCGAAAGCTGACGGTATTGCCCTCGGCCTCAATCAGCACGTTGGCGAGGATCGGGATCGTATTGCGCCGCTCCACGACCGATTGCGCCTGCGCGACGGCCTTGAGCAGTGTTCCACGTTCGATGCTGAGCTTCATGCCGATACTCCCTAAAAGGCGCCGGCGCCGCGCCGGGAGTGGCACGGTATCAACACCGCCTTGCTGTGCAAGTCATTTGTTCGCTTTTTGGGCTGGAATAGCAAGCCGGTCAATCCCTTCCGCCTCACGCCTCTAGGGTGCGGCGCAGCAGGTCGATATCTTCGGCGATCTGGTTATCTGCAATCCGCAGTTCATCGATGCGGCGGACCCCGTGCATGACCGTAGTGTGATCGCGCCCACCAAAGCGGCGCCCGATCTCCGGCAGGCTGCGCGAAGTCATCTGTTTGCTGAGGTACATCGCGACTTGGCGAGGGCGGGCAAAGATGCGCACCCGCTTGGGTCCGATGAGGTCGCTAAGACGGATGTTGTAGTGATCCGAGACCTGGCGCTGAATTTCCTCGATGGTCACTTGGCGCTCGCTGCTACGCAACACGTCGGCGAGGCAGTCCTGCGTCAGTTCCAGCGTGATTTCGTGTCCGACAAGGGAAGCGAAGGCAAACAGCCGCGTCAGCGCGCCTTCCAGAACGCGGACGTTCTTGGTGATCCGCATAGCCAGAAATTCCAGCACGCCATCTACCAGCACAAGGCCGGGATACTGCGCGCGGTAATACTCGACCTTGGATTGCAAGATGCCGAGGCGCAGTTCGTAATTGGTGGGGTGCAGATCAACGACAAGACCGCATTGCAGGCGCGATTTGATGCGTTCTTCCAGATTTTCAATCTCGCCCGGTGCGCGGTCGGCAGAAATGATGATCTGCTTGCCGCCGTCGACCAGTGCGTTGAACGTATGGAAAAACTCCTCTTGTGTGCTGTCCTTGCCGGCGATGAATTGCACATCGTCGACCATCAGCACATCGACCGAGCGGAACATGGATTTGAAATCCATCATCTTGCGTTCGCGCAAGGCCGACACGAACCGGTACATGAACTGCTCGGCCGACAAGTAAACGACATTCAGCTCTGGCTGGCGCTGTGACAGCTCCCACGCGATGGCATGCATCAGGTGCGTTTTACCCAAGCCCACGCCGCCATAAAGGAAGAGCGGGTTGAACGTAACCGGCCCGCCGCTGGCAACGCGCTTGGCCGCTGCATGGGCCAGCTCATTGGGCTTGCCCACGACAAAGGTATCGAACGTAAAGCGCCGGTCCAGCGGAGCAGCCGGGATGCCCGAGTCATGCTTCGGCATGGCTTCTATCTTGGCCGCGGCGCGCGGGGCGGCGGCAGGGCGGCGGGCCTGATTAGCGGGCACTTGAAAATGCACGCGGCGGATCTCAGGCGAGATGCCCTGCGCATGATAGAGAATCTGGTCGCCATATTTCTGCGAAACGTAGTTGCCGACAAAGCTGGTGGGAACCGCGAAGGTCGCAACGCCCTCATCCACATGTGACAGCTCAAGCGGCTCAATCCAGCTTTTGTAGTTGCTCTTGCCGATCGTCTTGAGAAGGTCCTGCTTGAGTTGGCCCCATTGATCTTTTGTCATGCGTTCCTGCTTCCGCGGCTCTTAGTCATTTCAATTTCGCGCAAGATCACCTCAGACCTCGCACAGTCGGTGCGATCCACAGCCAAAAAGCATACCCATCACGTCCCGCCGGATGGAAATCCGGCAGACGCATCCGACCCAAACGGGCGGACGATGGCGCTAAACGATATCCGTGAAATGGCGAGCCAAAACAGCCCTCCCCCCGCGAAGATCGTCGGTATGCTTTATTTGGACATGCCGGGCTTTGCCCGAAATGACTCCCTCGCGGCATGACCCCCCAAAGGCCCGCCACCGGAATCAGCCTGTCCCCCCAAGCGTGAATCGTAGGACCAAGTTAGCAAGGTCGAGAGCGATGCGGCAACCGATCTTATGCCTTGACTCTGATTTTGCGGGAAAAGAATCTCCCGGGGATAAATCCGTTAATCAAAAGGCAAAAGGCGCCCCGTAAGGGACGCCTTTTTAAGCATAGTGGTCAGGAGCTTACGCGCCCTTAGGGCGATATCAGGCTTTGCCCAGCGCTTTTACGCGGCTCGACAGGCGCGACATCTTGCGCGAGGCCGTATTCTTGTGAAAAATGCCGCGCGATACGCCGCGCATCAGTTCCGGCTGTGCCTCGCGCAGGGCTGCGGTTGCGGCCTCTTGATCGCCCGAGGCGATCGCCTCTTCGACCTTGCGAAGGTAAGTGCGAATGCGCGAACGGCGTGTCTTGTTGACGGCCTGGCGCGCATCGTTCTGACGTGCGCGTTTCTTTGACTGTGGCGTATTGGCCATGAGAATCGTTTCCTTAATCTGGTTCGGTATCGAATATGAAAGCGCGCCAACGCCAGACCGGGACTTTGGACAGATCCAAAGTGATTCTTGCCTGAGCGGGCATCGCGCGCATGTATGATGGAGGTCACTAAGGCGGAAACGGCGGAATTGCAAGCGCCCAGCACCATAGCCGCGCCCGCCGTCCTTCCACGTTTCTAAGCATTAGTTAGCTATGCTCACGTGGGCCTAAAAAAGGCTGGCGACTAGCCGACCTACGGCACCATCCAGGGGCTAACAATGCCTAGCGGCGGCTTGGGTATCCGCCGCAGGGCGAGCCCTGAACCGTGAGGGGTGCAACCGACGCCCGCTACGTCACAGATCGGCGTGGCAGCCTTTTGTACCCAGCTTAGCTTTATCCCGCAGAATTACTTGTCGCGGAACTGTGCCTGCCGCTTTTCCTTGAATGCGGCCATGCCCTCGGACTGATCCTCGGTCGCGAATAGCGAATGGAATACGCGCCGCTCGAACAAGAGGCCCTCGGCCAACGTCGACTCATAGCTGCGGTTGACCGCCTCCTTGACGGCCATGACCGAAATCATCGACTTCTCGGCGATCTTGCCTGCTGCCGTCCGGGCTTCCTCGTTCAGCTTTTTGACCGGGACGACGCGGCTGACCAGCCCCGAACGCTCGGCCTCGTCTGCATCCATGAAACGGCCCGTCAGGTTCATGTCCATCGCCTTGGCTTTGCCAATGAAACGGGTCAGGCGCTGCGATCCGCCAAGGCCTGCCATGATGCCCAGATTAATCTCAGGCTGGCCAAATTTAGCGGTATCAGACGCAATAATGAAGTCGCACATCATCGCCAATTCGCATCCACCGCCCAGCGCATAGCCCGAAACGGCGGCAATGATTGGCTTGCGGATACGGGTGATCGCGTCGTGCTGCGCGCCAAAGAAATCCTCCGAGGACATCTCGACGAAACTTTTGCCGGCCATCATCTTGACGTCGGCGCCAGCGGCGAATGCCTTGTCCGATCCGGTCAGTATGATGCAGCGCACCTTGTCGTTATCCTGTGCCTCCTGCAGCGCAGTGACCAATTCGCCCAGCAACTGTTCGTTCAGCGCATTAAGCGCATCAGGGCGGTTGAGCGTGATTTGCGCGATGTGGTCTTCCACTTCGACGATGATCGTCTCATAGGCCATGAAAAATGCTTTCGCTTGGTTCTGTCAGACGCGCAGTCTTATCACCCCGGCGGTACGGATCAACCAATCTTTGCCCCTGCGGGCCGCGCAGGTTGTCGCATCTATCGCTGGCACCCGCCGCAGTAGAAGCTGGATCGCCCTGATTGCACCATGCGCCCCACGGTCCCTCGGCATCCCACGCGGCGGCAGGCCTGCCCCTCGCGCCCGTAGACATCGAAACTGTGCTGAAAATATCCCAGCTCGCCATCCGCCTGCTTGAAATCACGCAAGGACGATCCGCCGGCCTCAATCGCGTCCAACAATACTGTGCGAATGATTGGCACCAAGCTGCCGGCGCGCTGCGCACTAAGATTCCCCGCGCGCCGGCGCGGCGAAATTCCTGCGCGAAACAGCGCCTCGCACACATAAATGTTGCCAAGTCCCGCAACGATGCGCTGGTCCAGCAGGGCCGACTTGATCGGTGTATTTTTACCGTCTAGCGCGGCAGCGAAATACTCCTCGTCAAAGGAATTGCCCAACGGCTCTGGCCCCAGCTTGGCCAGAAGGGCGTGATCGTCTGCGCCAATCGTGGCAAACACATCCATCGCGCCAAATCGGCGGGGATCGTTGAAGGTAACGCGCGCGCCATTTTGCATATGGAAGACGACATGATCGTGTTTCTCAGGCGCCGGATGGTCATGCACAAACCGGCCAAGAGGATCGCCCGAGATCAGCATGCGGCCCGACATACCCAGATGAATCAGCAAAGTCTCACCCGACGCCAAGTCTGCCAAAATGTATTTGGATCTGCGGCGCAGGCCCAGTACGCGCTGCCCGGTTAGCCGCGCGGCCATACGCGGCGGAAAGGGCCAGCGCAGGTCTGGCCGGTTCACATCAGCGCGCGCAATGATGGCGCCCTCCATCACGGGGGCCAGGCCGCGCCGGACCGTTTCGACTTCGGGTAATTCGGGCATGACTTGGCCTCTCGCAAAAGCGCCGCATTGTGTCTGTGGCCTTGCGCCCTATAACAAGGGTCTGAACCGACGCAAGGCAAGAGCGATGAGCGAAAACACCACCCATTTCGGATTTCAGGACATTCCCGAGAATGAAAAGGCAGGCCGCGTGCGCGGTGTCTTTGGCTCGGTCGCCAGTAAATACGATGTAATGAACGATGTGATGAGCCTCGGCATCCACCGCGTCTGGAAGGATGCGATGATGGATTGGCTGGCCCCCCGCCCCGGCCAGCGCCTGCTGGATGTCGCGGGCGGTACTGGCGATATTGCGTTTCGATTCTTGAAACGCGCTGGCAGCGGCCACGCCACCGTGCTGGACCTGACCGAGCCGATGCTGGTTGAGGGCCGCAAGCGCGCAGAAGCCGACGCCATGGCAGCAAGCCTAGACTGGGTTGTCGGCGATGCGATGGCGCTGCCATTTGAGGATAACTCCTTTGACGTCTACACCATCAGCTTTGGCATTCGAAATGTGACGCGCCCGCAAGAGGCGCTGAACGAGGCCTATCGCGTGCTTCGACCCTGCGGACGCCTGATGGTGCTGGAATTTAGCCAGATCCCGAACGACATGATGCAAAAGGTCTATGACCTCTACAGCTTTAACGTCATTCCCCGCATGGGCCAGGCTGTCGCCGGGGATCGCGACAGCTATCAATACCTCGTCGAATCCATTCGGCAGTTTCCTGATCAGGAGACGTTCCTGAGCATGGTGAAAGAGGCTGGTTTTGGTAATGCCAAGTATCGCAACCTGAGCATGGGCATCGCGTGCCTCCACTCTGGCTGGAAGCTGTAGAGCAATGCGCGGCCCGCACAATATTATCCGCCTGATACGCACGGGCGCCACGCTGGAACGTACGGGCGCCATGGCGGTCGTAATGGATGCGCTGGATGCGCCGCCACTGGTACGAGGCACGCTGCGCTGCCTTGCGTGGCCGTTCAAATGGCTGGGCGCCAAGGGCGACTTGGCGATGCCGCCAGCGACCCGCGCACTTACGGCCCTTGGCCCCGCGTACATTAAGTTCGGCCAGATCCTGTCGACGCGCCCCGATCTGGTGGGCGGCGAGTTGGCCGCTCAGATGCGTGTGTTGCAGGACAAGCTGCCACCCTTCCCCGTCGCAGACGCCAAAGCCAGCATAGAGGCCGAGCTCGGCGCGCCGGTCGAGGCGATGTTCGATGACTTCAGTCCAGCGGTCGCCGCCGCGTCCATCGCGCAGGTCCACAAGGCGCGCCTAAAGGACACCGACGAGGCGGTCGCGATCAAGGTATTGCGCCCCGGCATCGAACGCGCGTTTCGCGTCGACATCGACGCATTTTACTTTGCCGCAAGCATAATCGAGCTGTTGTCACCGTCATCCCGCCGCCTGCATCCGACGGATGTGATCGCCCATTTCGAGGGCGTCGTCATGGGTGAGCTGGATCTGCGGCTAGAGGCATCATCGGCGTCGGAATTCGAGGCCAACATCAAAGACGACGAAGGCGTCCAGCTGCCTAGCATCAAGTGGGATCTGTCAAGTCGCCGCGTGATGACGATGGACTGGGCCGACGGCGTACCACTGGGCGACAATGATGCTATCGACGCCGCTGGCCATGACCGCACGCGGCTGGGCGACAGGGTCCTGCAACTCTTCCTCAACCACGCGCTGCGTGACGGCTACTTCCACGCCGACATGCATCAAGGAAACCTTAAGGTTGCGCCGAACGGCAATATCATCATCTACGATTTCGGCATCATGGGCCATATCGACGAGTATACGAGGCGCGTCTATGCCGAGATTCTCTATGGCTTTATCAAGCGAGACTATCAACGCGTCGCCGAGGTACATTTTGAGGCCGGCTACGTGCCACCCGACCGCGATGTGGATGAATTTGCCCGCGCCCTGCGCGCTGTCGGCGAGCCGATTTTCGGCATGGATGCCAGCCGCATCAGCATGGGCAGTCTGCTAAGCTATCTGTTTGAGGTCACCGAACGGTTCGGGATGGAAACGCGGACCGAGTTGATCCTTTTGCAACGGACCATGGTCGTGGTGGAAGGTGTCGCGCGATCGCTGAACCCACAGATCAACATCTGGCAGGTCGCGAAGCCTGTGGTCGAGGATTACATCCGCCAAGCCTTGGGCCCGCGCGCCATCGCCCAAAGCCTAGGCAAAACGCTGGCTGTGCTGGCGCGCTTTGGCCCGCGCCTGCCCCAGTTGGTCGAGACGGCAATCATGCGCAGTGCCGCGCCGACGCCGCCCGAAGTGCCGCGGCGCAGGCGGCGCGATCTGGCTCTGTGGGGTATCGGCGGCCTTGTTTTGGGCGCGGTGCTCACCCTCGCAATCGTGCAATTAGGCTGACGCACGGCGAGAGCGCAACGCTCGCGTTAAAAGTGTGCTAATGCCGGGCGAACGACTTGTTATTTTTTCAGCCCCCTGCGTAGGGTCCGAAAAATTACGCGCCGCACGAGGGATCAAAGTGACCTGCAAAAAGCCCATCGTCGCCGCATTGGCCACCCTTGCATTCAGCACCGCAGACGCAGTGGCACAGACCGCAGGCGGCCTCGCCACCCGTGGTTTGACCGCTAGCATCGCGCCGGATCCCGCGACGGATAATTTGATCACGACGCAGACGAATATCTATGGCACGCCCGGCGGTCTGATCGACATGCCGACCGCCGAAATGGCCCCCGACAGCCAACTGTCGACGACTGTGTCGTTCTACGGCACTGGCAACAATATGACGACGCGCACAACGCTGACCTTTCAGGTGCTGCCGCGCTTGTCGGCCAGTTTTCGCTACTCAGGTATTGGTGGCCTCGCGGCCGACCCGGGGCGGCCTACGTTCAGCACGCTTTACGATCGCAGCTTTGATTTGCGGTTTCGCCTGCTTAACGAGGGCAAATACATTCCCGCTGTCGCCATCGGGCTTCAGGATTTCATCGGCACCGGCGTCTATGGCGGCGAATACTTGGTCGCGACAAAATCCATCGGTAAACGGCTGCGCGTCACAGGCGGCATCGGCTGGGGAAGGCTCGGCAGCAGCGGCGCATTTGGCAGTACCGGCACGCGGCCCACATCGCTCCTGGGTGAGGGCGGAATTCCGACCTATGACCGTTGGTTCCGCGGCGATATCGCGGCCTTTGGCGGGCTATCCTTTGCCGCCACGGACAAGCTGAGCTTTGGTGTGGAATACTCCTCAGACGGGTACGTCCGCGAGATGCGCGATGGCGCGATAACCCGCAAATCATCGGTCAACTTTACCGCCAGCTATGAGGTCAGCGAAGCGCTATGCTTCAACGCATACTCGCTCTATGGCGAAGAAATCGGCGCGTCGGTCACCATATCGCTGAACCCGCGCAGTCCCGCAATGAAAGGCGGGACAGAAGGCGCACCGCTGCCCGTCTCGCCGCGCGACGCCGCCGCCGCCGATCTGGGTTGGACAACGGATACCGCGCGCACCACCAGAGCGCGCACGACGCTCGCGTCGCTGCTGGAACGCGAGGGGATCGCGCTGCACGGCATGGACCTGAACGGCACGCGCGCGCGCGTACAAATCCGCAACAATCGCTATGGCCAGCGACCGCAGGCCTTGGGCCGGACCGCGCGCGCGATGACACGCAGTTTGCCCGCCTCGGTCGAGGTATTCACAATCACGCAGATGGTTGAGGGGCAGCCGACTAGCTCCGCAACCTTCCGCCGCTCTGACCTTGAGCGGCTGGAGCACGCACCCGCCAACGCCATGCTGGCTGCGTTGGCCTCGTTCCGCCCTTCTTGAATATTGACCTGCTGCAGCTCGCGCTCCTGGATCAAGGTCGCCCTAGCATAGCGAGCATGTGTTTACGGACCCTTTTTTGGAGGTACGCTTCCGGGAACAACAGACAGGGCAGGAAGTTTGGAAAACCAGCGTTGACACCCCGTAAGCGCAGCAAACAGATGATTAAGATAATGCCTAAATCAGGCGCGGAACACCGCATTGAAGGGAAAGGTAGAACGATCACACCGCTCAGATCAGCAGGAATTCTATCAGTTGCTCACATACAAAAGTAACGTCTACCTCGAAGCCAAGCTGGCCGTCAGCGCTGGTCGGAGCCAATACCGCACTATCCCACCGCTGACCCGCTCAGCTGACCGGCCTCGCTTGCTAAAGTTCCCGCGCGATTTGGTGGGAACAGGACGAATTCACCTCAGCCCCACTCTCAATGGTCAGGGTCTGATAGAAAATCTTGCCGGAGACTTTTGCGCTGGAGTGCAGTTTGACGTCCTGGCCATAAATGTTGCCGTCGAGACGACCTTTGACCTCGACATTGTCGGCGTGCAGTTCCCCAATAGCAGACCCATTCTCGCCAATCACGATTGAATCCGCATTAATCTTCCCATCAATATGACCGGACAGTTCCATAACGCCCGGCACTGTGAGGTCTCCGGACAGCTTTGCCCCAGCGGCGAAATGAGAGCGTCCGCCATTTGAGCCAACCGGCGATGTGGAAGTTGGAGTGCTTGGAGCATGCGACATGTGTACGGTTCCGATGATGCTGTGTTCAGGATGGTCCGAGGCTTTATGAGCCGGATATAAGCTGGATCGTATCCGGCAGCAGACCCCTGAAGATACCCCCAAAATACGTGCTAGGAGAAACACGATGACACGACCCAAGGGAGCAACGTCCGTCTCGATCCTCTCGGTAAGTCCTTTCAAGGATTGTCATCGCCTGTCCGCGCTACCCTGCCCTATCCCAACGAGTCGCGCGATGCGCTAGACGATGATCCCGGATTTGCGGACGCCTTCGAAAACCTGAAGCCCAAGCAGCACAGGGGTTACATCGTTCATTTTTTTGGGCGCGAAACGTGTAGATTTCCACGCAGATTTCAACCGGATAGACGGATAATTTCCACTGAGATTTGAGCCATGTGACCCTTCCCCCAGCGCAATGCGCAACGGGGAGCAGCGGAGTGATACACATGGGACTTTTGAACATTATTCGACGCATGTCTTTGCGGGAGAAGCTATCGATCCGTGAGATTGCGCGGCGCACTGGTTTGTCGCGCAATACGATCACCAAGTATTTGAATGCAGGCACGATTGAGCCGCAGTTCACGACACCGGAGCGGCAGAGCAAGCTTGATACGTTCGCCGAGAAGCTTGCCGGGTGGCTGAAGACGGAGGCCGACAAGTCGCGCAAGCAGCGGCGGACGCTAAAGCAGCTACATGCTGATCTGGTGGTTCTCGGATTTACCGGGCACTACGTCTTTCGCCAATTTGCCTCGCGGCTGGACATCACAGGCATCTCTCGAAGGGAGTTCATCGAATTGGCGCGCGAAGTTGAACTACGCCAAAGCTAAGACTTCTGAAGCGTCAGTCAAAGGGCAGGTGAACCAGAAAACGGTTTCTTGGTCCGGCTCACTCTCAAATCCGATCGTGCCACCCATCATTTCAATCAAGGTGCGCGAGATGCTCAGCCCTAATCCGGTGCCACCTCGCTGACGCGCGTCGGAGTTGTCCGCCTGTGAGAAGGGTTGGAATATTCTGCTACGGAAATCTTCAGGTATACCCGGCCCAAAATTGCTCACTGAAATTTTCATATGGGTTGGCAGAACTTCGGCAGTAAGCCGAACTGTTGTCTCGGAATGCGCAAACTTACATGCGTTCGACAGCAGGTTTGTCAAAACCTGAATAACACGCTTCTTGTCTGTTGAGATCATCTGTTCAACTTCAGGCTTCGGCACTTCCACCCAAACGTTCCACTGCGAGGCATAAGTTTCGAACTGTTGGGATGCGTCACTCAAAATCTCGTTAAGACTGAACGAATTCACTTCAACGTTCATATTGCCCGAATTCATTTTCTCCATGTCCAGAATATCGTTTACAAGGCTGGCGAGGCGGTCGGAATTTGACAAAGCAATCTCGATTAATCGGTCAGAGCCCTTGGTTTTTTCAGCCTGCGACTGAGCTTGCAAAAGTCCGAGCGCGCCTTTGATTGAAGTTAAAGGCGTGCGAAGTTCATGACTGACAGTGGCGACGAAATCACGTTTCATCCGCTCCAGTTTGAAGATTTCTGTCACATCCATCTGTATCCCAAGCATCCTGAGGGCGGTCCCGTCTGGGGCACGCTCTACCACGACGGCATCGGACTTGATCCAGCGCCATTCATCATTGGCGACATTTACGCGAAAACGAACTTCAGCGCGGTCTGTGCGGCCTTCGATGCAGGCCGCTTCTGCTTTTCTGAAAAGGACAAGGTCATCCGAATGCATGCGAACCATCTGTTCTTGATAGGGATTTTTGCAGCTTGGAAGAGCTTCAATTTGCATGTTCTCGAGCCAAGTATCGGAGACGACTGAGGTTTCGCGCTCTAAATCAATATCAAAAACGCCAATTTGAACGCTCATCAGAGCGAGGTTCCACCGTTGCTCAGCCTCGACAATCTCATTTGCATGCCGTTCGGTGACGGTGATATCGCGCATTAGCAACGTAGTCCGTGCTTCACCTTCCGCAGTGAACCACGTCTTCTTTTCGACTTCGATAATCAATGGCTCAGCTTTCTCGATCGTCGAAGTCACATGTAGCTTTGACCATCCATCAACACCTTGCAGATCCATGTCAGGTAGCAATTCACTGAGGAATTTTTCACTCAGACACATCTGGCTCGTGAGCGGCAACAGTAGTTTCAGTGCGGCATCGTTTGCATGGAGGATTTCGCCTAATTTATTTACCGAGACGATCGCAAGCATCGCATTCTCAAGAATGGAGCGCTTCTCTTTGTCTTGCGTTTCAAGGTCTCGGGTTTTTTGCGCTATGGTGACAGCGATTGTCTGGTTTTTCCTAATCAACACACGCAATATTGTGCTGACCAGTGCCGTAATCAAAAGCCCTAATGTCAGAACGATCCAGCTTGCTCGGAATGGCTGGATAGAGTCGAACTCCGTTGTACTTCTCAATGACATAGAGAAGGTTTGTCCGAATTTCTCAATCGACTGGCGAAGGCCATAGTCTGTTGCGTTAATGGCCGTCGCGGGTACAGTTTTGATATTATTAATAGCCGTCTTTGCATTAAATTCGGCTTGTATTTCTATCAGTTGGCCTTGCGCAGTTGTTAGGCCTTTGAAGAAATTCTCGACGTTCAACACCGCGAATGCAAAGCCAAGAAAATCATCTTTCTGCGGCTTCATAAGATATGTACTTTGCAACGGTTTGTAGATTGGTTTAAGCATAAATACCCGAGATTCGCCGATTTGAGGAACGAGATCTGGGAAGTGTCCAGCTAGAAGAGTTTGACCCGTATCACGAGCTTTTTTTGCGATAGCAAGGAGATCGGGATTGCTTGCAAAATCCAACCCCAGAAACATTTGGTGGCTGGCGAGTGGCTCAATATATTGCACGATAAAATGATCGGTCTGAAGCGTGGATGGCAAACTTCTGAACTGACTAAGACTATCAGTGAGCGCGAACGAATTACCTCGCAGGTCATTTTCTTCGGGGTCCGCCGTGGCAAGACCGATTGCATCAAGCACGAACATACTATCATTCACATTCAGAGCTTCAGCATAGTTTGACATGTCTAACGCGGTTACTTCGTCAGATGCCATTACTAAACCATTAAGACCATCAAGGATCCGACTGTAGTCTTCGAAACGTCGATCAAGAGAGATGAGGCTTTGATCCACTAAAACCTGAAAGGCTTCTTGCGATCTACTTTGTGCAATTTTGTGTACCAGTAAAAATGAGCAGTAGGATAGTCCAAGAAAAAAAATCAAACTAATCCCTTGGAACCATCGCGCACTGTGATCTGAAGACATCTCTCACCTATTGAATGTATGGCTTTTGTAGACGATGATCTGAGCCCCAAGCTCCCTCCAGCTTTGCGCGGAGTCCGTGGGTTTAGATCTTTGGGCTTAGGCGGCCATTTTGTCCATCGTCTTCTTGAGTAACGCCTTTCGCATGCTCATGAGCTGTCGTAGTCCCTCGGCTTCGCGGCTCTTCATATGAACCGGACTGAACCAGCCCGTCCGCAAGATTTGGGCAATGCCCTTTGCGTCCGTCTTGTCAGTTTTATTGCGCATCGCGGACAGGGCGGCGCTGACCTGGCGGGCTTCCATACAAACGACGTCAAAGCCTGAGGATTGTAAACCAAAGTACCGATGCTGACTTAAAGCACCGGCTTCAAAACCAATGCGTTCGACGGGGTATTCAAAAGCTGCGAGACAGTTGGCGATGTCCTCGATTTCGCATGGCAACTCTCGTTCGAGATGAACCTTACCCCTGCTATCGACGATGCACAGCGCGCACGACCGAAGCGACACATCTAATCCAACATTATATTCCATCTTCTGTCTCCCTTGTTCACAGATATGCTGTGATCCTATCGGGAGCTCGATCAAAGTGCAGGGCCAGCCCAATTACGCATGCCTCCCGCCCTGTCTTACCAATTTGGTGTCCGTGCCTTTGACGCGCTGCTTAGCGTCCTACCGTAGCACCAGCGTAGCACCGTCGTTTTACTCCAAAACGCAAACAGCGCCCGTTGGGGCGCTAGAGCTTTGGTAATGCTCGGTAAATTTGGTTGCTGGATCTCGATTTGGACACTGTTTTGCAAAACTCGCAGAAGTTCGCATTGGACGCTGAGGTCGATTTCGCTCGATTTAGGTTCCTCGCTCTTCCGTGATCATCTTCTTGGCCAGAATTCCACCGGGCGTCTGCGGGTGGGTGCATATGATCAATGACCGGTGAACTTCCTTTAGCCGCCATCCCTGGGCAATGCGAGCGGTCTGACGGACTGCGGTCTCCACGTCCGAACTGGCACATACCATCTGCGCGTAAGGGCGCCCCTCGATACGTCCAAGAACGGGATAATAGCTCTGGTCATAGAAATCCTTCATCACGCCTGCAATCGCGGCAAGGTTCTCCAGCGCGCAAAAGATGTAACCGTCTGCCCGCATGAGATCCTAGGGCCCGGCGTCTTCCGCAGTCTTCAAAATTATGTTGATTTTTTCGCATGCCGTTGAATTAGCCGCTTCGGCCATCTGCCGACTGCCACCCGCTTTGGAATGATAAACGATCAAAAGCTGCACAATCGCATAATATTCTAG
>JAGXGX010000146.1 GCA_024636515.1 Roseovarius sp. | reverse complement strand
CGCGCCCGCGTCATCTTCGAACGTGACATGCGCCTCGGAATAGAGCGAGTGATCGGACCAGCGACCGACGCAGGTGGCAGAACCCTTATACAGCTTCAGCTTGACCGTGCCTGTCACGTGCTCTTGGCTCTTGTCGATGGCCGCTTGCAGCATCTCGCGCTCGGGCGAGAACCAGAAGCCGTTATAGATCAACTCGGCGTAGCGGGGCATCAGGCTGTCCTTGAGGTGGCCCGCCCCTGAATCGAGCGTGATCTGCTCAATGCCGCGATGTGCCTCCAGCAGAATGGTGCCGCCGGGCGTCTCGTAGATGCCGCGCGATTTCATGCCTACGAAACGGTTTTCGACAAAGTCGAGACGTCCGATGCCGTGCTTGCCGCCAAGCTCGTTTAGCTGGGTCAGAATGGTGGCCGGGCTAAGCGCTTCGCCGTTTATAGAGACTGCATCACCCTGCTCGAACCCGACTTCGATGAACTCAGGGGTATTGGGCGCATCTTCGGGAGCGACGGTGCGCTGATAGACGTAATCGGGCGCCATTTCCGCGGGATCTTCCAGCACCTTGCCTTCAGAGGAGGTGTGCAGAAGGTTCGCATCGACCGAAAAGGGCGCCTCGCCGCGCTTGTCCTTGGCGATAGGGATCTGGTTTGCTTCCGCAAAAGCCAGCAGCCGGGTGCGGCTGGTCAGATCCCACTCACGCCACGGCGCGATCACTTTGATATCGGGGTTGAGGGCATAGGCTGCCAGCTCGAACCGGACCTGGTCGTTTCCCTTGCCGGTGGCGCCGTGGGCGACGGCATCGGCGCCGACCTCAGCCGCGATTTCGACCAATCGTTTGGAAATCAGCGGGCGCGCGATGGACGTGCCGAGTAGGTACAGCCCCTCATACAGCGCATTGGCGCGGAACATCGGGAACACGAAATCACGCACGAATTCCTCGCGCACGTCCTCGACATGGATATTCTCAGGCTTGATGCCGAGGGTGATCGCCTTCTGCCGCGCTGGCTCCAACTCTTCGCCCTGGCCCAGATCAGCGGTAAAGGTCACCACCTCGCAGCCATATTCGGTTTGCAGCCATTTCAGGATGATCGAAGTATCGAGGCCGCCGGAATAGGCCAGCACGACTTTCTTAGGCGCGGACATGAGACAGGTTCCTTTGTCAGGGTCGGGCGGGGCTTAGCGGGTTTTGCATTGGCAGGCAAGGCGCTGGGGCTTGCGCGCGGCGATGCACCGTGCTGAATGGCCGGGCTTGAGAAAAAGGATATGTCGGCATGCAGGGCTGGAAGATTTTCGTACATGCGCTGAGCATGGTGGTGCGTAATTGGCGTGAGGCGCTGCGCATCGCGCTGTTTCCCACCGCCCTATGGGCTGTGGCCCTCGTGGTGGTCGGGTTTGCGCTGCCTCAGTCGCAGGCGGCGGATGGAGAGGTGGCGGCGCGCGGGTCCATGATCCTGACGGGGCTGATCTCAATTCTGATTGCGGTGCTTGCAATGATCTGGGTGCTGGTCAATTGGCACCGCTTCATCCTGTTGTCCGAATATCCCTCAGGGTGGCTGCCGACGCTCCGTCGGGACGCCATCGGCGCCTATCTGTGGCGGGTGGTGCAAATAACGCTGCTGCTCATACTGGCTATGATTCCGCTTGTTGTGATCACGATGATACTGGGTGGAGCGAACGGCGCTCTGCTGATGATCTGGGTGGGCCTGATGCTCTACGGATTTTACCGGATCTCGCCGATTCTGCCGGCAGCGGCGGTTGGCGAGACGCTGGCCATGCGGGCCGCGTGGGATGCGACCCGGCCCGGTGCCGGGGCCATCGTGATCATCATTATCCTTTCGATGGTCGTAACCCAACTGGCCAGCGTGATCGAAGTCCTGCTGACTGGAGCTATCCCAGTCTTCGGGGCCATCGTATCGATCATATTGATGGCAGCGCTGGGCCTGCTAAACGCCAGCATCCTCACGACGATCTACGGGCATTACGTCGACGGGCGCCCGCTGAGCGACGCGCGCGAATGATCGGGCGAACGCGGCGCGCCCCTTGCACAGGCTGTTCTCTTGAGGCAGGCATATCGGCATGAGTGATTTTCAGCAAAAGGCCCAAGCCGCCGAGGCAGCGATGCGCGGCGTCTTTGACGCGACACCGCTTCAGCGTAACGAGCATCTGTCCGAACGCTACGACGCCAACATCCTGCTAAAGCGGGAGGATCTGACGCCCGTACGCTCTTACAAGCTGCGCGGTGCGTTCAACGCAATGCGCAAGGTGCTGGCGCGGGGCGGGGATGCGCCCACTTTTGTCTGCGCCAGTGCGGGCAATCATGCGCAGGGCGTCGCGTTCATGTGCCGCCATTTCGGGGTTGAAGGCGTTATTTTTATGCCCGTGACCACGCCGCAGCAAAAGATCGGCAAGACCTGCATTTTCGGTGGCGACAACATCCGGGTCGAACTGACAGGCGATTACTTCGATGTGACGCTGGCAGCCGCGCAGCAGTATTGCGCACAGACTGGCGGCCATTTTCTGTCGCCCTTCGACGACGAGGACGTGATCGAGGGGCAAGCGTCTGTCATGGTCGAGATCGAGCGCGATCTGGGCGGGATGCCCGATCATATCGTGATGCCCGTTGGCGGTGGCGGCCTATCGGCCGGCGTCACCAGCTACGTCGGAGACCGGGCCGAGATCACTCTGGTAGAGCCTCAGGGCGGTGCATGTCTGCAGGCAGCGCTGATGGCAGGCGCGCCAGTTCGGCTGGATTATGTGAACACCTTTGCCGATGGCGCTGCGGTGGCACAGATTGGTGCACGAACCTTCGCGAGGCTGGCCCATTTGGACCCCGGTCAAGTCGTCACTATCAATGAGGATCGCCTCTGCACCACGATGATCGAAATGCTGAATATCGAAGGCATTGTACTAGAGCCGGCCGGCGCGCTGGCTGTCGACGCGCTCAAGGATATGCGCAACCGTATACGCGGCAAGACGGTGGTCTGCGTGACCTCCGGCGGCAACTTTGATTTTGAGCGTTTGCCCGAGGTGAAGGAGCGCGCGCAACGCCATTCGGGAGTAAAGAAATACTTTATCCTGCGTATGCCGCAACGCCCCGGCGCGCTAAAGGATTTCCTGAACCTTCTTGGTCCCGACGATGACATTGCCCGGTTTGAGTACCTCAAGAAATCAGCACGCAATTTCGGCTCGGTCCTGATCGGGATCGAAACCAGCCGGGAGGAAAACTTCGCTCGTCTGTTGACTGCCTTTACCGCCGCCGGATTTGACCACCGCGATATCACCAATGACAGTGTTTTGGCCGAATTTCTTATCTAGTTCGCGTGCGTTACGTCGCGGTCAGCCGAGGCAGTCCAGCCAGAAAATCCGCCTTCGACGCGTCATAGCTAGCCAATGTCGTAGGCAGATCTACGTCTTGGGTCCGGCCCGCTGCGGCGGCGCTTTCGCCGTGCTGGCAGAGGGCCGAGAACGCGCGAAAACCTAGGTTCAGCGCGCTGCCTTTCAGATAATGCAGGCGCGATTCAAGCGCATCTTCGGCACAGCCGCCGCGCAGCAAAACGATTTCGCTCTCGACCTCATCTAAAAACAGCTCGACGACCTCGCCAAAATCGTCAACGCCGATTTCATCGCGCAGCTCTGCAATCCTTTCCCAATCGATCATCAATTACCCTCCGATAGGCTTGAAAATGGCGCACAGCCCTTAACAAAAGGTATCTTCCGGACTCTTTGAAGGGCGTTTCTATCTTCACAACCCATTAAGCAGGGGTGCGGTAAAGTCTGCGGATTGAACACGAAGGGAAGCATTTTGTCCCATATGCCAAATCCATTTGCGGACGAAGCGCTGGATGCGCCCGAGCGCGCCATTCGGCGCGTTCTGGTCGTTGATGATAGTCGCCTTCAGCGCCGCATTCTCGGCTCGCTTTTGAAGAAGTGGGGCTTTGCCGTCACCGAGGCCGAATCTGGAAATCACGCCCTTGAGATGTGCCGCGAATCGCCCCCCGATCTGGTGCTGAGCGATTGGATGATGCCGGGAATGTCAGGGTTGGAGTTTTGCGACGAGTTCAGAAAGCTGTCGCGCGACAATTATGGCTATTTCATCCTGCTTACATCTAAATCGGACAAGGCCGAGATTGCCCATGGGCTGGATGCAGGCGCCGACGATTTCCTGACCAAACCCGTCGATCCGGGCGAGCTGCGCGCGCGGATTGCCGCAGGCGAGCGAATTCTCGAGATGGAACGGGAGCTAACCGAAAAGAATCGCCTGGTTAATTCGACGCTGGACAAGTTACAGGCGCTCTACGCCTCGCTGGACGCTGATCTGTTGGAGGCCAAAAAGCTACAGCAATCGTTGGTTAGCGATCGCCACCGCGATTACGGCACTGCCGAGGTTTCAATGCTTCTCCGCTCGTCCGGGCATGTTGGCGGCGATCTGGTGGGAACGTTCCCTGTCAGCGACACGCGGATCGGTCTCTATGGCATCGACGTTTCCGGGCACGGCATCAGCTCAGCTTTGATGACGGCGAGATTGGCGGGATATTTATCCGGCGCCGCGCCGGAGCAGAACGTCGCGCTGCAGCGCATGGCGGATGGCAGCTATGCACCGCGTCCTCCAGGGCAGACCATCGCAGCGCTAAATGATTTGTTCCTGAGCGAGATGGAGACTGAACACTATTTTACCCTGCTCCTGGCGGATGTCGACTTGGCCAGCGGGCGGGTCGTAATGGCACAGGCGGGGCACCCCTATCCCGCGATCCAGCGAGCGAATGGCAGCGTGGAAATGGTTGGGGATGGTGGTCTGCCGGTTGGTCTAATCCAAGGCGCGGAGTATCAGGAGTTCGAGGTTCATCTGGCACCGGGTGACCGCCTGATGATCCACTCGGACGGCGTTACTGAATGTGCCGCACCGGACGGCACGCTGTTAGACGATGCAGGCCTCGAACGCATCCTGCGCCAGCTACAGGGCACAAGGGGAATGGCCTGCCTCGAAGCGTTGATTTGGAAGCTGGCCGAATTTTCTGGCGACGATACGTTTGCCGACGATGTTTCGGCCATCCTGCTGGAGGTTAAGCCAAACCCGCCCAGCGACTGACAAACATGCGGTCGCCTTCGTTGCCTAGCTTGGCGGCGGCGACACCCGGATCGACAATCAATGGCGTATGCCCAACCTCGGTCGGGGCACAGATGCGCTGCACAGGTCGCGCAATGTAGATTGCGCATAGCTTCTCGGCCCAGATCTCATACTCGGGCATAAAGACAAACCGGCGAAATGCGCCCAACCGGCGCGGCGCGGCGATGCTCCAGCCCGTTTCCTCCATCACCTCGCGGTATAGCGCCTGCAGCGGCGATTCGCCCGGATCGATACCACCGCCCGGAAGCTGCAATTCCGGCTCCGGCGCGTGCTGAAGTGTAACCAGCAGCTGGCCTTTCAGCGGCAGTATGACATAGACGCCATGACGCAGACGATATGTCTGGTCCCGGTGCGGCGGTTGGCCCACGCGTCTGATCATCTGCTCCGCTCCTCTTGGACGCCGGGTTGCCCCTGCCTATATCTTCGCGATATGCCAATCTCCGGCACATAAGGAAACCCCCATGACTTTTGGTGAAAAACTTAGCTGGGACGATACGGTCCTGCCGTTCCAACTGGACAAATCCAACATCCGCGGGCGCGTCGCGCGGCTAGACGGGGTGTTGGGCGGTATTCTAAAGCAGCACAATTACCCCCCGGTCGTCGAGGCGCTGGTGGCCGAAATGGCAGTGCTGACCGCTCTTATCGGCCAAACGATCAAGTTGCGGTGGAAGCTGTCGTTGCAGATGCAATCGAACGGTCCGGTGCGCATGATCGCCACCGACTACTACGGCCCGCAAGAGGATGGCGAGCCTGCGCGCATCCGCGCCTATGCCAGCTATGATGCAGACCGCCTGACGGAGGCCGATCCCTTCGCGCAGGTCGGCGAGGGCTATTTTGCCATCATGATCGACCAGGGTAAGGGCACAACGCCTTATCAGGGCATCACTCCGCTAGCGGGCGGCAGCCTGCGCGCCTGCGCCGAAGCGTATTTTGCTCAGTCAGAGCAGATCCCGACACGATTTTCGGTGAATTTCGGCCTCTCGACCGAAGCGGGGACGGGTGAGCGGTGGCGTGCCGGAGGCATCATGCTGCAACATATGCCCAAAGCATCGCCCTTTGCTGCCGAGTCCGCCTCTGTCGCTGAGGCCGGCAGCGGGGAGCAAGGCTTGCTTCAGCCTGCTGATATTGTCCCGGATGGCGAGGAGGGCGAGAATTGGACCCGCGCGAACATGCTGCTGGATACCGTCGACGCATTGGAACTGATCGGCCCCAGTGTCCCGCCCACGGAACTGCTGCTGCGCCTGTTCCATGAGGAGGGGCCGCGCGTCTATGATGCACAGCCTGTCCGCTTTGGTTGCACCTGTTCGGAGGAGCGTGTGCGGCAGAGCCTGTCGATCTACTCGGCCAAGGATATCGCTACAATGACCACCGATGATGGCCGCGTCACAGCCGACTGCCAATTCTGCGGCGCGCATTATGATCTGGACCCTGCGGCGCTGGGCTTTGAAGCGGAGCAGGACGCAGGGGCGGACGACAGCGCGTGAGCGCGCTTGATCCCATCGCGGATATCACCAGTGCGCTGGGCCGCGGGGGCGCGCCGACCTCGGACTTCGATCTGAATCCCGGAACTGTACTGCTGGAGGGGCGCAAGTTGCGCCCGGCTGGTGTGCTGGTGCCGCTGGTGATGGGACCGGCCGGCGCCCGCGTCTTGCTGACCCAGCGATCATCCGCGCTAAAGCAGCATCCCGGCCAGATCGCCTTTCCCGGCGGCAAGCAGGACGCAGGCGACGCGGATGTCACGGCCGCCGCCCTGCGCGAGGCGCATGAGGAAATCGGGTTGGACCCCGCGAATGTAGAAATACTGGGCCATCTGCCAACCCATGAGACTGTCACCGGCTACACGGTCACGCCTGT
>JAGXGX010000145.1 GCA_024636515.1 Roseovarius sp. | reverse complement strand
ATTCTGAGGCTAGCACCAAAGGCAGCGCCACTCAACTATCAAGAAACAAATTTTCATTTGAGGCAAGATTGAATGGTTGCTTTCGTGAATTGGCCGCCCCCGGTATGGGGCGGCCAAACTGTCTTATAGCTCTGCTAGAGCGGTGGAATTCAAAGCTGGAACACTTGGTTCGAGATGATCACCACAACCACGCCGGCGGCCAGCGTGATGTAGGGCAGCATGCCCGCCTTGCGCTGGCTGAGGTCGGTATTACCGCCCACCGACAGATCCTCTAGCATCTTGGCGGGGAATTTTCCCTTGTCGGTGATGTAATGGCGATACCAGAACACCGGCAGGATCAGCGCGATCGCAATAATGGCCGAGCGCAGCGTGCCTTCGCCCCAGACGTTCGCGCCGGCGCCCAGCAACATGGCGTTAACGAATGCAAGCGTGCCACCGATCCACAGCAGGATGTTGGGTGCCTTCCACGGACGATGCGCGCCCGCGTTGTCGATCCGGTGCAGCCAGCCTGAGTGCAGATTCAGGAAGTTGAACACTAGGTAGCAGCAGTTCGATACCGCGAGGATAAAGAGGTAGTCCGACATCAGGAGCAGGATCAGGTTAAAGCCAAGGTCCGTCCACATGCCGTTGACCGGCGCGCCGTGCTCGTTCGTGCCCGACAAGAACTTGGGCAGCCAGCCGTCGACTGACCCTTGATAGAGCGTGCGGGACGAGCCTGCCATCGACGTCATGATCGCCAGCACGAGGGCCAGAAACAGCATGACCACCATGATCTTGGCGATGATACTACCGCCGCCAACCATGCCGGCCATTGCACCTGCGACAGCCGATCCGTCAACGATGCCCGGCTCCAGCATACCTTCGACGCCGAGAACGCCCTGAAAGCTGAGCGGAACCAGCGTATAGACCACGACGCAGATCACACCTGCTGCAATGATCGCGCGCACGGTGTCGCGCTGCGGGTCCTTGAACTCGCTCGTATAGCAGATCGCAGTTTCGAACGCGTAGGCGGACCAAGCGGCGATAAACAAACCGCCGAGGAACAGGGTCGTGCCTTCGATATTCCACTCACCTGAAATGGGCACAAGCGGCAGTAGGTTTTCGGACAGCACGTCACCCGTCAGCAGCGGAACGATACCCACGATCAGCAGCGGAATCAAAACCGCGAGGCCGATGATCGACTGCAATTTGGCCGCGGCGGAGATACCCTTGTGCTGCGCGATGAACACGCACAGCAGGATGGCAGAGCCGACAATTGACACGGCATTGATACGAAGTGTCAGACCCGCATTGAGAAAGTCGAGGTTCAGCAGCGTGATCTCCCACGCGTTGATCGCCGATTCGGCGCCAAAGAGGGATGTCAGCACATAACCGGCGGCCAATCCGCCGCCGATGGCCAAAACCGGGGTCCATGCCAGCCAGTTACACCAGACCGATAGGGGGGCGATGATCTTGGAGTAGCGCACCCACGCCGCGGCGCCATAGATCGATGCGCCGCCGGATTTATTTGGAAACAGGCCCGCGATTTCGGCATAGACGAACGCTTGAAAGAAGCCGAACGTGACCGATAGCATCCAGATCACCCATGATGGATTGCCGATCGTCGCGGCGATTCCCCCGATGGAAAACAGCACTAGCGCAGGCACGCCGGATGCCATCCAAAAGGCGTCTTTCCAGCCGATCGACCTTTGTAAGCTGCCTCCGCCGTTAGAATTTCCTGTCGTCATGTCGTAACTCTCCTTGCTGTCCCTCCTGCTCTTTTTGTGGCGTTTTGCCTGGCAGGAATATTTTATTAATTTTCGATAGGGACGTTTTTGCCCCCTCTTGTCAATTGTGGGCGTAGCGGGCAGGCTGAGCTATTGGCGGATGCGCTTTAACTTCGCGTATGCCTTCACAGGAAAAATTATTGCATGAGAATGTTGCTTTTTGAATGCACCTCATGCTCAATGCTTCGATGAAATCTGACTCTATGAACAGGGGACCATGACATGGCGATTATCTGGAGACACTCCGCACTTGCACACCGCCACGCGGAAATTGGCGGCGAGCTGGAGGACTGGAACGGCATGGGGACCGCTTGGTTCTATGACCGAAGCGAAGCGCGCGGGCGCGCCGACTACGAGACGGTTCGCACCAAAGCTGGCCTGATGGATGTGTCGGGCTTGAAGAAGGTCCACCTTACCGGACCCGACGCAGCACACGTCATCGACCGCACCACCACCCGCAATGTCGAGAAGCTGATGCCGGGCCGCGCTGTCTATGCCGCGATGCTCAACGAGGCAGGTATGTTCATCGACGATTGCGTGATTTACCGCCTATCGGTCAATTCCTGGCTGGTCATCCACGGCACCGGCGCCGGTATGGAATCGATGACGTCAGTGGCGGCGGGCAAGAACGTCGCGATCCTATTTGACGACGACCTGCACGACATCTCGCTGCAAGGTCCCGTCGCGGTCGATTTCCTGGACAAGCATGTGCCGGGCATTCGCAATCTGGCCTATTTTGGTATCATGCAGACCAAGCTTTACGGTTGCCCCGTGATGATCTCGCGCACCGGATATACTGGCGAGCGCGGCTACGAGATATTCTGCCAGAAGAAGCATGTCGTGCAACTGTGGGATAATATCCTGCGGGACGGCAAGGATATGGGCATTGGCCCAGTGCAGTTCAGCACGCTGGACCGTCTGCGCACCGAGTCCTACTTGCTGTTCTTCCCCGGCGACAACTCCGAGACATACCCGCACGAAAACGGCGATCCTGCCGGCGATACGCTGTGGGAGCTGGGTCTCGAATTTGTCGTCTCGCCCGGTAAGATCGGATTTATCGGCGCCGAGAACCACTATGCGCTAGAGGGCCGTGAGCGGTTCAAGATCTACGGCGTCAAGCTGGAGGGCGAGACCCCAGCGGACGAGGGTGCAGACCTGCTGCAAGATGGCAAGAAGGTCGGGACAGTCACTTATGGTATGATGTCCTACGTCAACAAGCATAACGTCGGCATCGCGCGTATGCCGGTGGACGCGGCCAAACCCGGCACCAAGCTGACGGTGCGCAATGAGGACGGCACCGAGATCCCTGCCGTCGCTGCCGAGATGCCCTTCTACGACAAAGACAAGAAGGTGCGCACGGCCAAGGGCTAAGCCACATGATAGCCTGCGGCGGGGGAGAGGCCCTGCCGCAGGTCATGATACAGGCCGACAAGCAAGAGGTACTGGCGTATATGTCGAAGTTTGAATTCCCACCCTCGATCAAAAGCCGCCCCGTCTGGGGCCGTCTAGAGGCGCGTGCGGGCAAGCATCATCTGATGATCGCCGATGCGGAGGGCGCAGCCGCCATTCTGGACATCGCCGCGCCCGAGCTTATGGCCAAGAGCCACGTTATCTACATCCCCAATGGTGCCGATTTCGCAGACAAGCTGCGCGATCTAAAACCGGCGCAGTTTTATGAGGGGCCCAGCTATTCGGCGTCAGTGCAGCGTATCCGCCGTGTTTTGCAGGACGCGCATATGGGGCTTCAAGTCTATCTGGCTGGCACCGAGGGGCTGATGGGGCAGGCGATGCAGGAGGCCGTAAGCGCAGGCATTCCTCACACCGCCATCCAAACCGAACATCGCGGTTCGACAGCACGCCGCATGCAATGCGTGCATTGCAAGGGCATTACCGAGAATGTCGAGGTCGATCCTTTTGTCTGCTCCCATTGCGGGCTGAACCTGTTCGTCCGCGATCACTATTCGCGCCGGTTGGCCGCCTATCAGGGCGTTTGCGTTGATGCCGAGGATCCGGGCAATGTGCCCGCGCAGAAGGGGATTTACGAATGAGCGGTGCCACCAAGATAGGGGTTCGCGTGACTGAAATTGTCCCGCTGAACAATCTGGTCACGCGGTTCAAGTTTGAGCCGCTGGACGGTAGTCTGCTCCCGACATTTTCGGGCGGCGCTCATACCGTCGTTGAGATGAAGGATGGTGATCGCACCCGCCTCAATCCCTATTCGCTGATGTCCGATCCTAGCGACCGCAATGCCTACACCATATCTGTGCGCCGCGACGACGAGGGGCGGGGTGGATCGCTGTTCTTGCATAAGAACGTTAAGGTTGGTGACGAGATGGTCCTCTCGAACCCGGTCAACCTGTTCAGCCTCGACCTGCGCGCGAAAAAGCACCTGATGATTGCGGGCGGTATCGGCATCACGCCGTTCATGGCCCAGATAAAACAGCTGGATCGCAACCATGGCAATTGGGAGTTGCACTATTCCGCGCGCAGCGAGGATCTGGCCAGCTATGCACGGGAACTCACGTCTGAGCATCCCAACGACGTGCATGTTTACTATAATGACAAGGATCAAAGTATTGATCTGGAGCAACTGCTGGATGGTCAACCGCTGGGCACGCATATCTATATCTGCGGCCCTAGGGGCATGATCGACTGGGTGCGCGGCACCGCCAAGGAACTGGGCTGGCCCCGCGAGGCCGTACACTTTGAGGAGTTCCTCGCGCCCAAGCCGGGCAAGCCGTTCGAGGTAAAGCTGGCCGTGTCTAACAAGGTGATTGAGGTCGGCGAGCACGAAAGCCTGCTGGAGGCGATCGAGCGGGCAGGTGTCGACGCGCCCTACCTTTGCCGCGGCGGTGCCTGCGGTCAATGCGAGACGAATGTGCTGGAATGCGATGGCGAGATTGTGCACCGCGACCACTGGCTAGAGCCGGACGAGCACGCCTCGAATGAAAAAATCATGCCCTGCGTCAGCCGCTTTACCGGCAAAACGCTGGTGCTGGACCGCTGATACTCAGGCCCCGGATTAATGGTTGAGAAGCCATTGACGCACGGGGTGATAGGGAGAGACGATATGACGATCCAATTCAACGACGAGACGTTCCGCGACGATTATTCATTCTATAATTCCGCTTGGGCGATCAAGCGGTTCCCGTTCCCGTTCGACAAAGACGACTACATGTATTCCGTCAACATGGAGCCACATGCTGGCGGCCGTGAGGGATCAATTTTCGACAACCGCTTTGACGTGGACGAGCATTACGTCAGCGAGATGCGCGATCGCGCGCTAGTGCTGGCGTCCGATCCGCTGCGCTGCCAGTCGCTGCCGCATATGACGCTGGCGGGCTGGGACCTGCTCGAGCTGATTATGGTGTCGAAGTCCGAGGATTACCCGGACATGTTTGAGCTGCACCGCGACGGCGACAAGTGGCGCTGGATCAACAAGCCTTTGGGGATCGACGACAGCTTTACCTTTCTCGACGAGACGACACTGCCCTACGGCCCGATGGAATACATCACCCGCCAGACCCAAGGGGATTTTGCCGTGCTGGACCAGCGCGATGACAACCTCTGGATGGACGCGGGTATGATCACCACCCAGGCGGACTGGAGCTTGGATTTCGACATAGGCATGAACTTCTTTGAGTGGCACGCACCGGTGCCGCTGGCGCATGAGAAGGGGATATTCGTGCGGGCGTTGAAATTCCTGCTGAATATTCAGCAGGGCAGCCCGGTTCGGCGCCTGAACTGGACCATGACGGTCAATCCGCTGCTGGATACCAGTCCCGAGAATTATCACAAATGGGGCGTGCAAAAGACAACGCTGACGCCAGATAATTTGGGATCAAAGCAGCATCTGCGCGTCGAGTTACAGACGTTTTTCCGTCTGCCACGGTCCAACGCAATGGTGTTTCCGATCCGGTGCTACTTGTGCGCGTTTCAGGATATTGTGAGCGTGCCTAAATGGGGTCGCCGCCTGCACCGCGTCATCCGCGATTTGCCGGACGAGTTGGCCGAGTACAAAGGCTTTGCCGCGAACCGGCCTATGATGCTGGATTACTTGGCAAAATTCGATGACGGGTTGCCGACATCGCCCGGGATCTGGCCCGAAATTGAGACGGAGCCTGCTTTACAGAAGTAGATAGGGTATCACTTCACCGGCCGCCTGATGTCACGCCAAAATCACGCGTTTTGCGGATAGCAGATGATCGACAGGTACCGGCACGGCAGCGTAACCAGCCGCTCTGGCCCATGGGGTGCGTCGGCGTCGAAAAATAGCGTATCGCCGGGCATTAGCGATACAACCTCATCGCCGTGGCGATAATCGACGGCCCCCTCCAGCATATAGATCGTCTCTATCCCGCCATGTTGAAAGGTCGGAAATACGTCAGATTCAGTGGTGAGCGTGATCAGATATGGCTCGACGATCACGCCCGATCCGTTTGATCCAATATGGCCCAGCAGATTGTATTGATGCCCCGCACGCGTGCCTGCGCGCTCCAACTCCACGCCTTTGCCGCTTTTGGTATGCACAAACTCGCGGTTTTCCTCGAAGCGTCGGAAAAAGCCCGTGATCGGTACGCGCAGCGCATTGGCCAACGTTTGCAGCGTGGTTAGCGAGGGCGAGGTGTTGCCGTTTTCGATCTTGGACAGCATCCCGATGCTTAGGCCGGTCTTGACCGAAAGCTCAGCTACCGTGATCTCCTGCTTGCGGCGGTGCGCGCGCAATTCGCGGCCGATAGCGATCTCCAGCACGTTCTCGCGATCCTCGCGCGGCGTGCGGTGAGGATCTTGGGTCAGCCTTACGGCCTCGTTATGGGTGAGCTTTTGAATTGTCATGTAAATCCTGCCGCAGCGCGAATGCGCCCATTTACTCGGACCATGCGCAATTTTCTCAAGCAGGACAAGATTTATGGCCCCATTTCAAGTTTTAGTACGGAAGAAATGGACCGCGCAACACGTCACAACCGCCTAGCACGAAGGGACTTTTGACGGTTTATAGGTGTTCTTAGTGCTCCGAAATTTTAGTCATGCCAAGAAAAAAACTTGACCCACAGGTAAGTCGTGCGAGAATGCCAACACGTCAACTATCCCATTTGGGATGGCGAGCGACTGAATCACCAATAACAGCATCTGCTTAGCGGTGCTGAATTAAGCGGCGATTATAGACCGCGAAATCAGGGAGTTACCAATGAAAAGAACACAAACGGCCATTCTGGCCGCGCTTACTGCAGTTGCCCCAATGGCCGCACTGGCCGAGGACAGCGCAGATCCTATCGTCATCCCGATCCATAACTGGTCATCGCAGATCGTTATGTCCAACGTCGTAGGCCAAATCCTGAGTGAGCAGGGCGCGAACGTCGAATTTGTCACCACCGACAGCCAGGCTGTCTACGAATCGATTCGCCTCGGCGATGTCACGCTAGAAATGGAAGTATGGGAAGGCGCGTTTGGCGCATCCTTCCGCGCGGCTCAGGAAAAGGGCGGCATCGTCGACGTGGGCGATCATGACGCCGTCACGCGCGAAGACTGGTGGTACCCGATGTGGACCAAAGAGGCCTGCCCCGGACTGCCCGCATGGGAGGCGCTCAACGAGTGCGCCGAGGTGTTTGCCACTGTCGAAACCGGCGACAAAGGTCGCTATTTGGACGGTCCTGTTGACTGGCTTAAGCACGGCAAAGAGCGTGTCGAGGCGCTGGACATGAACTTTACCGTTATCAACGCTGGTAGTGCCGCCGCCCTCTGGGCCGAAATCGGCGCAGCCGAGGCCGACAAGAAGCCCATCGTGGTCTTTAACTGGACGCCCAACTTTGCCGAGGCCGTGTGGCCGGGCGAGTTCGTTGAATTCCCCGAGTGGGAAGATGGCTGTGACAAGGACCCCAGCGTAGGCCCGAACCCCGATGCCCTGTATGATTGCGGCAACCCGGCGGACGGCTATCTGAAAAAGGCGGCATGGGACGGAATGGAAGAGAAGTGGCCAGCAGCATACGCGACGCTGGGCAAAATCTCGTTCACCAATCCGCAGATTGCCCAAATGGCCAAGCTTGTCGACGTAGAAGAGATGGAGCCCGAGGAAGCCGCAGCCGAGTGGCTGGAGGCGAACAAGGACGTCTGGCAAGGCTGGATCAACTGATCCAAACCTCGGACTGACCCTTCATCAGGCCCCGCCCGATTTGATCGGACGGGGCCGTTTTGCCCTCAGGATGAACCATGACTCAGCAAACGCCAGTGATCTCTTGCAAAAACGTGTGGAAGCTATTCGGCCACGATCCCAAGACCTACCTCGCCACCATGCCCGCCGGGCGCGGTTACGAGGAAATCCGCTCGGACGGCTATATCGCCGGCGTCAAGGATGTCAGCATCGAGGTCCATCGCGGTGAAATGCTGGTGATTATGGGGCTGTCGGGGTCTGGCAAATCCACCTTAGTGCGCTGTTTTTCGCGCCTGCACGATATCACCGGCGGCACGATCACCGTCGAGGGGCAGGACGTCATGTCCCTGTCCGAGAAAGAGCTGATCGAGCTGCGCCGGTCCAAAATGGGCATGGTGTTTCAGTCGTTTGGCCTACTGCCGCACCGCACCGTGCTGGAAAACGTCGCCTTTCCGCTGGAAATGCGCGGGCAAGACCGCCACCAGCGCCGCGAGCGCGCGATGGAGGTCATCAAGCTGGTTGGGCTGGAGGGCCGCGAGGATTACTTCCCGCGCGAGCTGTCCGGTGGCCAACAACAGCGCGTAGGCATCGCGCGCAGCCTCGCGATTGAGCCGGATATCTGGTTTTTGGATGAACCTTTCGGAGCGCTTGACCCTCTGATCCGGCGCGAGATGCAGGATGAATTCCTGCGCTTGCAGGGAATGCTCTCTAAAACGATCGTGTTCATCACCCATGATTTCGACGAGGCGCTGCGCCTTGCCGACCGCATTGCCATCATGAAGGACGGCGCGGTCCAGCAGTGCGACACCCCAGACCAGATTGTGCTTCACCCGGCCACCGAATATGTGCGCAAATTTACCGAGGATATCGACAAATCCCGCGTCGTTCATGCCAGCGTTCTGGCCAAGCCGGATATAGTCGGAACTGGCGAGCCTGTGGATGCCGCAATGACCGTCCACAAGCTGGCGCAGTTGCTGGTGCAGGACACCCGCGAGGCGATCCCCGTGACGCGCGAAGGCAAGTTGATCGGCGCGTTCCGCCGCACTGATGCGCTGGAAATCCTTGTGGGGTCAAACTGATGGTAGCGGTTACCACCGATGCAGGCACAGAGCGCACATTCACGCGTCCGCGCACCGCGCTGCTTCTCGTCGGGGCGGCTATTCTACTGATGATCTTGCAGTATTCCGGCCTGCTGCCCGCGGTGTTGCACCGCTTGCCCGAGGCGTGGATACCGCCCTTCGCCGCGTGGCTGGATGCGGCGTTCACTTTTGTAAAGGACGATCTCGGCCTCTTGGCATTCACCCGGTTCCTGACCGGGGGGCTGGAGTGGGTGCTGGACGTAACCGCCAACCTATTTTTCGGTCAGCGCCGCTGGCCCTTTCTCGGACCAATTCCGTGGACGGCTGTCGCCGCCGTTGCAGCCGTTGTTGGCTACTACCTTGGCGGGTGGCGCATGGCGCTGCTGGGCGGGGGCGTGTTTGTCTGGACTGCTCTTATCGGCCAGTGGAAGATCGCAATGCAGACCGCATCGGTGCTGGTCGTCGCGGCGCCACTGGCGTTTATCATCGGCCTGACGCTGGGCATCGCTGCATGGAAATACGCGTGGGTCGACCGGGTGATCAAGCCGGTGCTGTCGGTGCTGCAAACGCTGCCGTTTTTCACCTATCTGCTGCCCGCCGTCATCTTCTTTAAGGTTGGGCCGACGGCCGGCGCGGTCGCCACGACGATCTATGCCATACCGCCAATGGTCCTAATGACGACGCTGGGCCTGCAAAAGGTACCCGAAGAGGTGGTCGAGGCCGGGCACATGAGCGGGTGCAGCCGCTGGCAATTGCTACGTCATGTCTATCTGCCGTCCGCCCGGACCGAGATATTGGTGGGCGTCAACCAAGTCATCATGCTAAGCCTCGCCATGGTCGTTCTGACCGCGTTCATTGGAATGCCCGGTCTAGGCGCAAAACTGCTGGCGATGATGGGCAGTTTCAAGCTGGGGCGCTCGTTTGAGATCGGTGTAACCATCGTGCTGATCGCCGTCATGCTGGACCGGATGTCCAAGGCTTGGGCGATTAAGCAGCCCGAACATTTCGAGCGCGGCACTCCGTGGTGGAAGCGTCACATTCTGCTGTTGGTCGGACTGGCCGCATTCGTTTTCTTTTGCATCCTGGGCCAATTCGTTGAGGTCGCGACCGATATTGGACGCAAGCAGAACTTTAGCAAAGGCAGTGAGATTGACGATCTGATGAAGGGATTCCTGGCGCTGGATTGGGTTAACGCGATCACCAGCAGCATCCGGTATTTCCTGAACGTCAAAGTGCTGATCCCGTTCCGCAACTTCTTGCTCAGTATCCCGACGCCTGCACTGATCCTTTTCGTCTCGGCCTTCGCTTTGTGGCTGGGCGGGCGGCGTCAGGCATTGCTTGCCGCTCTCTTTTTTAGCCTCGTCGCGCTGTCGGGTTGGTGGGATCGTTCGGTCATCACGCTCTATTCGGTGATCTCGGCGGTGGCGCTGGCGATGCTGTTCGGCCTGCCGCTGGGCATCATTGCGGCGCGCAGTGAAAAGTGGTCGACCCGCGTGCTGCTGGCCTGCGATACGGCGCAAACCTTTCCCAGCTTCATCTACTTGATCCCGGCGATCATGCTGTTCGGCATCACCGATGTTGCCGTCATCTTCTCTATCCTGATCTTTGCGATGGTGCCGCTGACGCGCTACACCATTGAGGGGCTTCGCACTGTCCCGCTGGAGATACTTGAGGCGGCCGATATGTCGGGCGCGACGCGTATGCAAAAGCTGTGGAAGGTGCAGCTACCGCTGGCGCTTCCGACGATGGCCGTGGGGTTCAATCAGGCGATCATGTTCGCGTTCTTTATGGTTATTATCGCGGCCTTTATTGGCACGCAGGATCTGGGGCAGGAGCTTCAGCGGACGCTCGCAGGCACCGACATGGGCAAGAACTTTGTCCTAGGTATTTGCGTTTCGCTGATGGCGCTGACGTTCGATCTGACGATCCTGAAATGGGCGAATGATCAGAAACGGGCGCTGGGGCTGGGCGAGTAATCGCATTTCCGTCTGAAAATGCGCCTCAGCCCTCGCAAAACGCTGCAGTGAGCGCATCCCAGCGCCGCTGCGAGATATCTTGCGCCCGCGCGGTTAGCCAATAGCTGGACGCAGGCGACAGGGTGCGCGTGCCCAGCCGCACCAGACGCCCGGCCTCCAGCGCCTCGCGGCACAGAGGCAGGGACGCAAGGACGGCGCCTGCACCCGCCTCTGCAGCGGCCAGCGCCGCGCCCATCGTGTCGACCCGCAGCGTCGCCTCAGGGCTGGCATCTACGCCCGGCTCGCCGGACCACTCGGACCAGCCCACGCGCGGGCCGGTGACAGCGATGCGGGGCAGGGCGGCGGCGCCCTGGCCGGGCGCAGCAACAGGCGCCAGCGCCTCGGGGAACAGGCGGGCGGCACGCAGGCCCGGCCAATCGCCCGCGCCATAGCGCACCACCGCGCTGCTGCGGTCCGGCTCCTGATCGGCCTCGACCATCAACGTGACAAAGGACAGATGCAGCCGCTCGCGCCCCTCCAGTCGCCCAAGGCGCGGCATCAGCCACTGCCGCGTCACCGTCGCGCTGGCGCAGATCGTCAGCCGCTGCGCGCGCGTGCCGAATATATCATGCGCGCTTTGTTGCAGCAGGGTCAGTGCCTCGCTGGCATGGGGCAGCCACGCCTCGCCGCCCACTGTCAGGGTTACGCCGCGCGCGCCGCGCTGAAACAGGCGCGCGCCCAGCCTCCCCTCCAGATTGGCGATGCGCTGGCTGATCGCGGCCTGCGTCAGCCCCGTCTCAGCGGCGGCAGCGGTAAAGCTGCCTAGTCGGCCTGCCGCCTCGAACGCGCGCACCCAGTCCAGTGGAATACCGTCTAGCGATTTTTCAGACATAAGAAGATCTGCCCCTCAGGCCCAGATATTGACTGTTGAGATTATGCCTGCCTCTGGCACATTGGCAAGCGAATGACACGCCCCATCAGCCCGGAGTAGCCCCCATGTTCCAAGCCAATCTCTCGCCGGACGGCGATATAGTCACCCTGTCAGGTGACGGTTCCACCGCCCGCTTTCACGCCATCTGGCTGCGCGACAACGCATGGGATGATGCAACCCGCGCACCGGGTAACGGCCAGCGCCTCATCGCCCTGCGCGACATTGATGCGGGCATAAAGATCACCGAGGCGCGCATGACAGAGGGCCAATTGCACCTGACCTTTGCGCCCGAAAATCGCAGCATCGCCTACGATCCCGCCTGGCTGATGGCGCATAGTTATGACCGCGCAGAGGGCCGCGCCCCCGGTTGGCTGGCGGATGGGGCCGAGGCGTGGGATGCATCCATGATGGACAATGTCCCCACCGGCGATTTTGCCGCCGTGCAGCGTAATCCCAGTGCGCGGCGTGATTGGCTGGCACAGATCGCGCGCTATGGCTTTGCCAAGCTGGAAAACGGGCCGGTGGAGGACGGCGCGCTGTTCAAGGTGGTTGACCTCTTTGGCCATGTGCGGCGCACTAACTATGGCGCTAAATTCGAGGTGCGCACGGAGGTGAACCCGACCAATCTGGCCTATACCGGGTTGGGCCTTCAGGCGCATACTGACAACCCGTACCGCGATCCGGTCCCGACGGTTCAGGTGCTCTATTGCCTCGAATCCACCGCTGCGGGCGGTGAGAATATGGTCGTTGACGGCTTTGCCTCAGCGCGCCGCCTGCGCGACGAGTCTCCCGAATGGTTCGACGTCCTTAGCCAGCATTGCGCAAATTTCGAGTACGCAGGAGAGGCGGGCGTGCGCCTGCAATCGCGCCGCCCGATGATCGAGTTGGACCCCGATGGCGCCCTGCGCGCTGTGCGCTTCAACAATCGCTCGGCCGCCGCAATTACAGATGTCCCATTCGATGTGATGCCTACATATTACGCCGCCTACCGCCGTCTGGGCGAAATTATTGACGACCCTGCGATGGAGGTCAGCTTCCGCCTCAATCCCGGCGAGAGCTTCCTTGTCGACAACACCCGTGTACTGCATGCGCGCAAGGGGTATTCGGGCGCTGGCACCCGCTGGTTTCAGGGCTGTTACGCCGATATGGACGGCGTCCGCTCCACCCTCGCGGCGCTACAATCCCCGCAGCAGGAGGCAGCAGAATGACCGAGAAACTAACCCCGCAGACTATCGTGCCGTTCCTCGGCGGAATCTTTGAGCGGCGCGGCGGCGAAGAGTATCTGGGCGAGCCTGTGACCATGGCCGAACACATGCTGCAAGGTGCCGCGCTGGCCGAAAAGGCAGACATGCCCGAGCGGATCATCGTCGCCGCCCTCCTGCATGATATCGGCCATTTCACCTCTGAATTCGGCACGTATCATCCGGACGACACCCATGACCGCCACCACGAGGAGGCAGGTGCCGAGGTGCTGGAGGAATTTTTTCCGGTCATCGTCACCGATTGCGTGCGCTACCATGTAGCCGCCAAGCGATATCTTTGCGCGACCAAGCCCGAATATCTGGGTCGACTGTCAGCGGCGTCCGTCCACTCGCTAAACCTTCAGGGCGGCCCGATGAATGCGGACGAGATCGCTGAATTCGAGCGTAATCCAAACGTAAAAGAGATAGTCCAAGTCCGCTATCTGGACGACGCGGGCAAGCACGCCGACATGAAGACGCCCGATTTCGCGCATTACGCGCCGATGGTGCAGCGAGTTGTAGATGCGCATTGCGGGGTGTCCTGAGGGAGGCGTCATGGCAAAACACCTCGTTGAGCGCGAATGTTGTTGAAAGTGACGGACCGGCGGCCT
>JAGXGX010000144.1 GCA_024636515.1 Roseovarius sp. | reverse complement strand
CCATGGGTTCTGACCTTGACGGGGATGACCGTAACGGTCGCACTTTTGGCGCTGAATCTTCTGGGCGACGGGCTGCGTGATCTGGCCGACCCGAGACTGAAAAGGAGGGACGCATGAGCGAGCCGCTACTTGACGTCAAGAACCTGAACGTGAAATTTCAGCTGTCCTCGGGCGATCTGCCAGTGTCGTCGGACGTGTCCTTCACGCTGGAGCACGGCAAGGTTCTGGGGCTCATCGGCGAAAGCGGGTCGGGCAAGACTGTCACGTCCAAGGCCATCCTGCGCCTCTTGCCGTCCGTCGGCACCGCCGAGGCCGATCACATCCGTTTCAAGGGCCGCGACATTACAGCCCTGACAGCGCATGAGTTCGATAAGCTGCGTGGCACGGATCTGGCGATGATCTTTCAGGACCCGGTGGGTAGTTTCAATCCGGTCAAGACGATAGGCTGGCATTTCCGTGCTGCGGGGCGCGTTCATCCCGAGGGACATGGCGACATCGTGGGAGACGCGGCCGAGGCGCTGCGCAAGGTCGATATTGCCGACCCCAAGACGGCACTGGGCAAGTATCCGCACCAACTGAGCGGCGGGATGCTACAACGCTGCCTGATCGCGCTGGTCATGTTCTCGCGCCCGTCGCTGATCGTCGCGGACGAACCGACCACGAACCTCGACAATCTGGTCGAGCGGCAGATCATCGATCTCTTCGACAAGCTGCGGAAGGATATCGACGCATCCTTCATCTTCATCACCCATGACATGACGATTGCCGAGCAGATTAGCGACAGCATCATCGTTATGTATGCGGGGCAGATCGTGGAGCAGGGCAGTGCCGAAGCGCTGATGCAAGACCCGCGCCACCCCTACACGCAAGGTCTGGTCAAGACAGCGCGCGAGCTTGAGGGGAATGTCGAGACACTGACCGAAATCTCCGGCGAGGTCGGCACGGGTGTCTGGCCGCAAGATCGCTGCCGCTTTGCGCCGCGCTGTCCGCTGCACGAGGCCGCGTGCGATCATGCCATCGCATTGCACGATGTCGAAGGTCACGGTGAGGTGCGCTGCATCAAGGCCGAGCGCAAGGAGCCCGCGATATGACCATTGCGCAGCAAACAGCCCCCGCCGATCCGCTTTTGATTTTCGACGATGTCGTGGTCAGCTTTGCCGCCGGGACGGGGATGATCTCCCGCCTGCGCGGACTTTCGACGCAGTTCAACGCCGTCGATCACGTCACGCTGAATGTCGCGCGCGGCGAGATCCTCGGCGTCGTGGGTGAGAGCGGTAGTGGTAAGACGACGATCTGCAAGGCAGCGCTGGGTCTGCACCCCATTGCGCGCGGGGCGGTGTCACTGGAGGGCGCGCCGCTGGATCTCAGCAGCGGCGCGATGCAAATGGTGTTCCAAGACCCATTGTCGTCGCTTAACCCCCGCCAGACCGTTGCGAAGGCGCTCAGCATTCCGCTGCGCCTGCATGGCCACGCCGGGAAAAAGGATATTGACGCTGCAATCGACGCTTTGCTGGTTGATGTTGGCCTTGGCTCGCAATTTCGAAATCGCTTCCCGCACGAGCTGTCGGGTGGCCAGCTGCAGCGTGCGGCCATTGCGCGTGCGCTGGCGACGCAGCCCCGCGTCCTCTTTGCCGACGAAGCGGTCTCCAAGCTGGACGTGTCTGTGCGAGCGCAGATTCTTAACCTTTTGAAACGCTTGCGTGACAAACACGATCTGACGATCATCTTTGTCACACATGACCTGCATGTCGCGCGCTTCCTCTGTGACCGGATCGCAATCATGTATTTTGGCAAACTGCTCGAGGTCGGGCCGACGCGCGATGTCTACGCGGACCCCAACCATCCCTATACCCAAGAGCTTCTCGGGACGCTCGACAAGGAGCGCAAGACCGAGGTGAGCACGCGGGACATCTTCAATCCGCTGACCGACGACACGCGCGCCTGCCGCTATCTGGGCCGTTGTCCCCACGCGTTGGATATCTGCGCGAAGCAGCATCCAAGCCAACGTCAGACCGGCCCGGCACATCGCACCGCCTGCTATCTCTTTCCGGAGGATGAGCCGTGACCCGCACGGCTCTTGTCACCGGGGCCAGCAAAGGCATCGGTGCTGCCATCACCGCCACATTGCAGACGGCAGGTGTCATCTGCACGATCACCGGACGCGTGGCACAGCGGCCAGAGGGGCTGGCCGCAGATATCGGATACCTGCCACTGGACTATCTCGATCCTTCCTCGCTGGCGCGGGCCTGCGATCACGTCCGCAGCATGCTGCGGCCCGATATCCTGATCAACAACGCCGGGATCAACATAAACGGCACGATGGCCGAGACGGATGCAGATCGGTTGGCCCAGATGATGGCGACCAACCTCACCGGACCTTATGCACTGACACGTGCCTGCCTGCCGCATATGACGGCGCAGGGCTGGGGCCGCATCGTTAGCATCACGTCGATCTGGAGCGTTTTGGGCAACCCGACCAACACCGCCTATTGCGCCTCGAAATTCGGACTCGATGGCATGACCGCCGCGCTGGCCGCCGAGGTCGGCCATCACGGCGTCACGGTGAACGCCGTGGCGCCGGGCTACATCCTGACCGACGCGCTGCGCGCCAAATACACGCCCGAACGGCTAGAGACGATCGCGGCCCATGTCCCCGTCGCCCGCCCCGGCCGACCCGAAGAGATCGCCAGCGTCGTCGCGTTTTTGGCCAGCGACGCGTGCAGCTACGTGACGGGCCAGAACATCCGCGTCGACGGCGGGCTCACTCGCGTCTCGCATCCCTTCAACCGCCCCAAATGACGCCGCTCCTGAAAGGCCCTTACATGACGACCAGCACCAAAGACCCGCTCCTTCAGCCGCTGCAGATCAAGGGGCTGACCCTGCGCAACCGCATCATGTCCACAAGCCATGCTTGCGGGCTTCAGGTGGGCGGCTATCCGCAGGAGGCGTATCAGGCTTATCACGCTGAAAAGGCGCGTGGCGGTATCGCCCTGTCGATGTTCGGCGGCTCGTCCAACATCGCGCCGGATAGTCCCAATATCTTCAACCAGCTCAACGTCGGCGATGATGACATCATCCCGCATTTGCAGGCGTTTTCGGAACGGATGCACAGCCATGGCGCGGCGCTGATGTGCCAGATCACCCATCTGGGCCGCCGCGGCGATCCCTATCAGGACGATTGGCTGCCTGCCATCGGCCCGTCCCCCCTGCGCGAGACCCTCCACCGGGCCATCCCACGCGAGATGGACCGCCATGACATCGAACGCGTCGTCGCCGCCTATGCAGCCGCCGCGAAACGCTGCGAAGAGGGCGGGCTAGACGGGATCGAGACGCTGACGGGAGGGCACATTCTGGGCCAGTTCCTGTCGCCAAAGACGAACCATCGCAGTGACGGGTTTGGCGGATCTCTGGAAAACCGGATGCGCATGATCCTGATGGTGCATGACGCGATGCGCAAAGCGGTCAGAGACGATTTTTTAATCGGCATCCGCTGGGTTGTCGACGAGGGCCCCGACGGCGCCCTGACCGCCGACGAGAGCGCGCGCGCCGCGCAAATGCTGCAGGCAGAGGGCGGCACCGATTTCTTTAACGCCATCTATGGCTCGATGGACACGATGCGCGCCCTGGCGATGGAGAACATGCCGGGTATCGGCACGCCAATCGCCCCTTGGGTTGAGCATATCGGTCGCTTTAAGCGCGAGGTCGGCCTGCCGGTTTTCCATGCGGCGCGCATTTCCGATCTGGCGTCGGCCCGTCATGCGGTCGCCGAAGGGCATATCGACATGGCCGGAATGACCCGCGCGCAAATCGCCGAGCCGCATCTGGTGGCCAAGCTGGCAGCGGGGGAAGAGGATCGCATCCGCCCCTGCGTGGGGGCGCAGCATTGCCAATCGCAATACCGACCCAAATGCCTGCATAATGCGGTTACGGGGCGCGAGATGAGCCTGCCGCATGATGTGGAGCGCGCAGAGACAACACGCCGTGCCGTTGTCGTCGGTGCGGGCCCAGCCGGGCTGGAGGCGGCGCGCGTTCTCGCCTTGCGAGGCCATGACGTGAGCGTGCACGAGGCTGCAGATCGGCCCGGAGGGCAACTGGTCCTCGCCGCGACCGGCTGGCGGCGCGATCTGACCGGCATCATCGACTGGAGACTTGCCGAACTGCAGCGCGTTGGCGTGCCCATTCATTACAACGCCGTCATGGACGCAGCGGACGTTGCCGCGTTGAATCCCGATCTGGTGATCCTCGCCACCGGCGGCATGCCGCAGACGGATTTCGGCCCCGGCGCTGATCTGGTCGTTCCCGCATGGGACATCATCAGCGGACAGGCGAAACCCGCGCTAAAAGTGCTGGTCTGGGATGGCACCGGGCGGCATCCGGCGCCCATGGCGGCAAAGCTGGCGAAGGGTGTAGGCGCTGATATCGTGTTCGCCACGATCGACGCAGGTCTCGCGCAGGACCTTACTTATGCGGAGACCACGCGCTGGCGCACCGAATTCTCGCGCGAGGGCATGGTCCCGATAACAGATCAGCGTCTCGTGTCGGTCAAACGGTCAGCAAACAGGCTGACCGCAATGCTGCTGAACGAACTGACGCACGAAGAGACCCAACTCAATGTTGATCAGGTGATCGTCGATATGGGCACTCTGCCTGATAGCGAGATGTTCTCAGAGCTGCGCAGCCAATCCGCCAATGATGGCGTTACCGATCTGGAGGCCCTGATTGCGAACCGGACCCAGCCGCGTGGTGGCGCGGGGTTCGAGCTTCACCGCATCGGTGACGCTCAAGCCAGTCGCAACGTTCATGCCGCCATCTACGACGCATTCCGGCTTTGCCACATCGCTTGACCCAACTGATACGAGCTTGGCCATGATAGGTCAATTCTGTCGGTCTGCTGCCAGCTACAATGTGAGCTCAGATTGATAGCTGCAGTTCCTTGGCGTGCGACATTGAACGCTTCAAAGCGGCTGTTGTTTGCAGTTCACCAATGGCCAAATTTTATTCCATTATTGAGAGCCATAATAATCTAGAGCTCTCCATAAATTCTCCAACCAGAGACTCGCTATAAAGAAATTGAGCAGCGTGTGCTGCATCACTTCTGGAGAGATAGCGATGACCAAGAAACCGCATGAAGATACGAAACTCGCAAAATACGTAGAGCGTCGAGTGCTTGAACTGAAATCGAGGAAATCCCAGTTGCAGATCGCAAACGAAGCAGGCTTTCCGAATCCGAACATGATCACGATGATCAAAAACGGCACCAGCAAATTAGCCTTGGATCGTGTGCCTTCGATGGCCCGCGCAGTGGAGTGCGATCCGAGCTACCTGATGAGGCTGGCTTTGGATCAGGCCGTAGGTGATACGTCTGCCCAAGCGATCGTTGAGATTTTCGGCACCCCGGTCACGGCCAATGAGCTTGCCTGGCTTCAAGAGCTTCGCGACGCATCAGGCGATATCAATCCTCGAATGACCACACGAGGTCGCTCCGTCATCCGCGCTATCTTTGGAAAATGACCGCGATCAAAGCTGGGCAATCACAAATCAAATAGTGCGCGACCGACCTCTGCACGCCGAACCAGGTTCGAACCAAGTGACCCTATTGAAAATGAGGTCACTTGGGGGGGTGTTGACGCTGATTGGTGACGGCCAACGCCTCTCTGATACTAAGGAAAGTGAATCAGCTGCCGCTTCGTCAATCAAGTCGAGTTTTTCATCATAATCCGCGGATAGCGGTATTCGCGAATCTCTTCGCTCCAAGCATGCCGGCCGACGCATCCGGACCAGAGCTGACCTTTGTGGACGGCGCAGCTAACGGCAGCAGTGAGCCCGTATTGACTGACGTCTCACCCGCGATAAGATGCGGATTAAGCCGCACGAAAACCGTGAGAAGTAGAAAGAAAGCAGTCCGAATGAAAATTTTGGTGGAAACGAAAGTCAACGCGCCCATTGAACATGTGTGGAAAAGCTGGACGACACCCGAAGATATTATGAAATGGAACACCGCATCCGAAGATTGGCACACAACAGCTTCAGCCGTTGATCTGCGCCAAGGTGGCCAATTCACGTCCCGGATGGAAGCGAAAGACGGCAGCATGGGCTTTGATTTCGCAGGTGAATATACGCAGGTTGCAAAACCGAATTTGATCGAAGCCTTATTTGGAGATCGGACATTGCGGGTTGAGTTCATCCAGGATTCAGACGGCGTGCTTGTTCGAGAAGAATTCGAGGCCGAGGTCGAACATCCTGTAGAGATGCAGAGAGCAGGCTGGCAAGCAATCCTCGACAATTTCAAAAGGCACGTTGAATCTACGGTCTGACAGCGTAACGCGTCCGTGGCAGGACTGTCCGCTTCGTCCCGCACTGCGGTCACTCTTGCAGATCGCAGAGAACGTCATTTCACCGCCCGACTTGGATGCGCCCCCTTGGGGCGTCGATCGCCGGGCTTGGCGCATGTATTCGATGCAACGAGAGTGAAGGCCGACAAGTCCCACCATGCATCGATTGAACGGCCAAAGTAGCGCATTCACCAACTCAGACCATCGCGAAGAGGTTGCCAAAGGGTTGCATCAGGGTTGCGCTTGGGTTGCGTATGTCTGGCTTTGGGTTGCATAGAGGTTGTCAAAACGAGTAATTACACCCGATTTTTTGATTTTTGCAACACGGATGCAACCCGAAAACACCTACTAATCAACAAGTTACCGGAATCTGGGTTGCTCAAAATAGCTAAAAAGCTCTTTTTGGCGCGTGTTAAAGTAGGTTTCGAAGGCTGTAGTTGATCTCTTTAAGCGCATGGGGCGGTGGGGATACTCCCGTTGTTTCGTCGATAAACTCTGCTCTGAGCCGTCACCAGGATGTGCATTGCTGATCAAGGCATCGCTGCAAATCTACCCAAGTGGCGGATCAGGCGGTGTGACGCGAGCTCGCCGTTCAGACCTCGTTATGCCAGTGCTGAAACCTAAATGATCGTCGCATTGCTGATCTAAATCGACAAATTGAGCGCCGCCGATCCGCACAGTTGGCTGACCGTTACTCTGCGCGGATCGAGGGCGAGCAGAAGCAGATCCAGATCAGCGAGCTTTGAAAAGGGGAACCATGGAGCCGGGACGCTCCTCGCTCTTGATTGACGAGGCGAGAACCAGCAGCATCGTTCGGTAACATCCAGCACCTTGAAAGCCGTTCGATATGGTTGAAGATGACGACCCCATGGGCCGGTTCGAGATCGAGATGTTGACATAGTCCCGGAATTTTTATGCCCTTACCTCCAAAAATTCACCCCATCATGCAAGGCGAAGGCAAAAAGGCTTGGAAGCACCAAATTGGCTCAGCTAAGGTCAACCAGAACACGTTAATGGGAAATCCCCCCTCATAGGTGCCAGATGCGCAATCTAGATCCCGTCAACTACGTCTCACCCGACATTCATGCCGCCGACGTGCAGCGTATTTTTTCCGCGACATGGCAGTTGATTGGTCCCGCATCGCGGCTGGCCGAGCGGGGCGATTATATCGCGGTCGAAATCGCCGGCCAGAAGGTGTTCGTGATGCACACCAAGGCAGGCCTGCGCGCCTATCGCAACGTCTGCCGCCACCGCGGCGCACGCCTGCTGCCCGAAGGCACGGGGCGTTGCAACACAATCCGCTGCCCCTATCACCAATGGGTATGGGGCGAGGACGGGTCGCTGCTGAATGTGCCGTTCTGGGGCGACGATGCCGAGTTCGAGTTGTCGGACTGGGCGCTGGACCGCATCGAATGGAAGGTATGGCGCGGCCTTCTTTTCGTGGCCATCACGCCGGATGCCCCCTTCGACACGCAGCTGGGCGATATCAAGACCGAGCTGGAGGGCGAGCCGATCGAGGACTATATTTGGGACCACGAAGAGCGGCTGGTCTTTGACGCGAATTGGAAAATCTACACCGACAATTTCGTCGAGGGCTACCACATCCCTGGCATCCACCCTGAATTTCACCGCGCCATCGAATTCGACGCGTTCGAGACTGTAGCCCTGGACGGCATGGTGCGCATGACCGCGCCGCCGCGCGAGGGGCTGTTCTACCGTGGCAAATGGATGTGGATGTGGCCCAACTGG
>JAGXGX010000143.1 GCA_024636515.1 Roseovarius sp. | reverse complement strand
CCGCCCTATACGCTCAGCGCCGAGATCATCGCCGAGATTGAACGGCAGACGGTCGAACTCGCGCGCGCGCTCAAAGTTATCGGCCTGATGAACGTGCAATTCGCGGTCAAAGGTAATGATATCTACCTGATCGAAGTAAATCCTCGCGCCAGCCGCACTGTGCCTTTCGTCGCCAAGGCGACTGATTCTGCTATCGCCTCCATCGCCGCGCGCCTTATGGCGGGCGAGCCGCTCAGCAACTTTCCGCATCGCGGCGCGTATCCCAGCGGGGCAACCCCCGGCAGCCTGCCGATGGCCGACCAGATGACCTTGGCCGACTACGCGATGCCATGGTTTTCGGTCAAAGAGGCCGTGATGCCCTTCGCCCGTTTCCCCGGTGTTGATACGATTCTGGGGCCCGAAATGCGCTCGACCGGTGAGGTGATGGGCTGGGATGTCAGTTTTGCCCGCGCGTTCCTCAAGGCTCAGATGGGGGCGGGCGTGGATTTGCCGATTAGCGGCGCGGTGTTCTTCTCGATCAAGGATTCTGATAAAACAGCACAAATCGTCGAAACAGCGCAGATCCTCACGGGAATGGGTTTCACCATCGTCGCGACGCGCGGCACAGCGGCGTTTCTGGCCGAGCAGGGCATCAAATGCACCACCGTCAACAAAGTGTATGAAGGTCGGCCCAACATCGTCGACATGCTAAAGAATGGCGACATTGCCGCAGTCATGAACACGACCGAAGGCGCCCTGTCCGTCGAGGACAGCCGCGAGATCCGGTCTGTCGCGCTCTATGACAAGATCCCCTACTTCACCACTGCTGCCGCCTCTCTGGCGGCGGCGCAGGCGATGCAGGCCCGTACTGAGGGCGATCTGACGGTCATGCCATTGCAAGGCCCGCAAGTGGCCTGATGTGCCGCCACGACGCTGTGTAGCCGCTCACATCGTGTGACTGTTCTGTCATATCAGTGTGACAGGGCAATTTTGCGCGAGTCTAGGGGGCTCGGGTGCCTATATATTATGAACTACAATCAATGATTTACGGTCCACACCTCTATTCATGCACACTGGTTTCATCTGCCATGCAATAAGTGCATGAAAGTTTAGTGATTTTCCCATTGCTTTATCCACAAAGATAGATAGATGCGGATCAGGGCAAACGACACGCTCAGGAGACGGCAACGCCACATAAGGGAGGCACCCATGACCCGGGATCAACTAAACCGCGAACTACACATGCATAGTGCCACTTGGCCTGCTGTTCTTTTTGTCTATGGTCTTATCGTTGGGACCATGGTTTTGTCCGCGATGTCGATGACCTGACACGCGAGATAGGGCTGGATATCGCATCCGGTCTTTTACAAGAGTTTCAGCAGGTGCAGCGGCGGATGGGGACAACACTCCCATGCGCCAATTCCCAATTTTGGATCAGGGTCCGGAGTGCCCTTGTCCCACGGCCAAAAGCGATATTGCCATGACCAGAGATCAACTGAACCGCGAACTTCGCGCACATAGCGCCACCTTTCCCGCCGTGCTTATCGTCTACGCCGTCATTGTCGGCACGATGGTTTTGACCGGACTATCGATGGTCTGATCCAGCCGGCACGGATGAGACGGCAAGAGGCGGATGGTGCTCCATCCGCCTCTTTTTTTGTCAGCGCCCTTAGGCAACAGATCACGCGTCCGAGGGCATGACCTTCTTGTCGCCGGGGTCGATCTTTTTCGACGCTGCCTCGCCCAGATTTTCCAGCCCGCGCTCTTCCAGCAAAGTGGTGAGCCAGTCCGCGTCCATCTCGGGAACCGAGCTCAGTAGCAGGTCGGTATAGGGATGGTGCGGTGGGCGGAACATCTCGTCCTTTGGCCCCTGCTCCACCACCTTGCCATGCTGCATGACCACCACCTCGTCGGCGATTGATCGCACCGTGGCCAGATCATGCGTGATGAACATGTAGGCCAGGTTCAGCTCGTCCTGAAGACGGTCCAGCAGACGCAGGATGCCTTCGGCAACCAGCTGGTCCAGCGCCGATGTCACCTCGTCGCAGACGATAAAGCTGGGTTCGGCCGCCAGCGCGCGGGCAATGCCGATACGCTGCTTCTGGCCGCCCGACAACTCTGCTGGATAGCGGTTATAGTATTTCGACGGCTCCAGCTCGATCAGGTCCAGCAATTCGTCCACGCGGCGTTTCAGCGCGGCGCCCGTCAGGCCGGAATAGAACTTGGCGGGCCGACCGATGATTTCGCTGATCCTGACCTTGGGGTTCAGCGCGGTATCGGCCGATTGATAGATCATCTGGCACTGGCGCAACTGCTCTTTGTTGCGGTTGCGATAATCCACGGGGAACGGATCTCCCTTGAACAGAACCTCGCCCTTTTGCGGCGGCAGAAGGCCGGTGATAACCCGCGCAGCCGTTGACTTGCCCGAGCCGGATTCGCCCACCACGGCCACTGTCATGCCCTCGTAGATGTCGAAGCTGACATCATCGAGGATCTTGGGGCCAGATGCATAGGATGCGTCCACGTTCTTGACCGAAATCAGGCATTCGCGGCCTTCGCGCGTGCGCTGGGGGGACTTGAAACTGCGCACGGCCCAGAGGGATTTGGTGTACTCCTCCTTGGGATTGGCCAGCATTTCCTTGGTCGTGGCCTGCTCGACCTCTTCGCCTTTCAGCAGCACCTTGATCGTATCGGCCATCTGCGCGACGACCGCGAGGTCGTGAGTGATGTACAGCGCGGCTGTGTCAAACTGGTCAACGATATCGCGGATCGCGGCTAGAACCTCGATCTGCGTGGTGACGTCCAGCGCCGTCGTCGGCTCGTCAAAGATGATCAGGTCGGGACGGCACGACATGGCCATCGCCGTCATCGCGCGCTGCAACTGACCGCCCGACACCTGATGGGGATAGCGAAACCCGATTTCCTCGGGGTTCGGCAGACGCAGACGGTTATAAAGATCGACTGCGTCCTCCTGCGCTTCCATCCGCTTTTTCAGCCGGTATTGCAGCGGCGCCTCGGTGTGCTGGTCGATAATCTTGTGCGCCGGGTTGAAGGATGCCGCCGCCGATTGCGCCACATACGCAATGCGCTTGCCACGCAGGCCACGCCGCTCACTTTCGGTTGCGGTCATCAGCTCCATCCCGTCAAACTCGATCGAGCTGTCCTCAGAGATGCGCGTGCCGTCGCGGGCATAGCCCATGGCGGCAGCGCCGATGGTGGATTTACCTGCGCCGGATTCTCCGATCAGGCCCATCACCTCACCGCGGTGCAGGGTCAGGTCGACACCCTTGATGATGTCGATCCATGTTTCGTCCGTATAGCCTTGGATCTTGAGATTGCGGATCTTGAGCAGGACGTCTTTTTTCTTTTTATCGTTCATTGCCTTTTACTCCTTCAGACCGGAGGACCGGTGCAGCATCCAATCCACCACGAAGTTGACCCCGACGGTCAGCAGCGCGATGGCGGCGGCTGGGATAAGCGGTGTGATTTCGCCAAACGAGATCAGCGTCGCGTTTTCGCGCACCATTGAGCCCCAGTCCGCCGTAGGTGGCTGGATACCAAGGCCGAGGAACGACAGACCCGCAACAAGCAGGAACACGAAGCAGAATTCGAGGCCGAATTCGGCGATCAGCGGCGCGGTCGAGTTTGGCAGGATCTCGCGGCGGATCAGGTAGCCGGTCCCCTCCCCGCGCAGCTTGGCGGCCTCGATATAGTCCATCACCACCACATTGCCCGCAACCGCCCGTGTCAGGCGGAAGACGCGCGGCGCATAGATGATCGACACCGCGATGATGATTACCGGCATTGACGGGCCAAAGATCGACAGCATCAACAGGGCAAAGATCAGCGACGGGATCGACATGATCACATCCGCAAACCGCGCAAGCAGGTTATCAAGCCAGCCCCCCTTGGTGGCCGCCAAAAGGCCCGCGAACGCACCCATGAAGAACGCCAGCAGCGTCGCCGTTAGCGCGAGGCCGACAGAGTTGCGCGTGCCATAGATCAGGCGGCTGAACATGTCGCGCCCCAGCTGATCGGCACCCAGCAGCATGTTTGCATCCGCCGGCGCGAAGGCGGACGTGATCACCTCGGCCTCGCCATGTGGTGCGATCCACGGGGCAAAGATGCCCGCGATTGCGTAGACAAAGATCACAAACATGCCGAAGGCTGCTGTCAGTGGCGCGGTGCGCAATTCCTTGGCCAGTTCAGTCGAAGCGATCAGGATCAGGAATTCGCGGAACGCGTAGGACACCATGGCCGCCATCGCGATTATAAACGCGATCAGCGCGATCACCCAAAGCGCGTGCACCCCACCGATAATACCCACGATGATCGATACGAGGGTTAACGAAAAGATCATCATAAACGGCTGTCGATGGTTATAGAACGCCGCCACACAAGAGGCGACGACGAGCGCGGTGAAGTAGGTAAGCGCAAAGGTAGAAGGCGTAAGGCCAAAGTACCAAAGGGTCGAAATATCTTCCATGTTTTTTCTCCCTTACTTCGGATGCCGCAGGCGCGGATTGGTCAGGATAGCCCCGACATCTGCCGCAAGATTGAGCAGAATGAAGGTCGCGGCGAAGATCAGGCAGCAAGCCTGCACCACCGGGAAGTCACGCTTGCTGACCGCATCGACCAGTGCCTGCCCGATACCGGGATAGACAAAGACCACCTCGACCAGCACCACGCCAGTGATGAGGTAGGCAAGGTTCAGCGCAACCACGTTGATGATTGGCGCCCACGCATTGGGCAGCGCGTGACGCACAATGACCTTCCATGGCGGTGTGCCCTTCAGCTTGGCCATTTCGATATAGGGCGAGGCCAGAAGGTTAATGATCGCGGCGCGCGTCATCCGCATCATGTGTGCGGTGACAACCAGAACCAGCGTCAGTGCCGGCAGGAATGTGCGGTTCAGCAACTCCCAAAAGGACATGCTGTCGTTCAGGCTGGCAATGGCGGGGAACATGCCCCACTTGACCGAGAAGAAGAGGATCAGGATGTAGCCCAAGAAGAATTCAGGGCTGGAAATCGACGTCAGCGTCAGCACGTTCGCCACCCGGTCAAAGACCGAGTTGCGCAGAAGCGCGACGATCACACCAAGGATGATAGCGAAGGGAACGGCGATAACGGCGGCGTAGGTGGCGAGAAACAAGGTGTTGCGGAAACGCTCACCGATGACACTCATCACGGCTTCTTGGGTCACGATAGACCTGCCAAAATCGAGCATCACTGCCCCTTTAAGCCATTCGAAATAGCGAAACAGTGCCGGATCGTTCAGGCCCATCTGCTCGCGCAGAACCCTGACGTTTTCCTCGGTCGCTCCTTGGCCCAGAACCGCTTCGGCGATGTCGCCGGGCAGCAGTTCAACCATGAAGAAGATGATGACTGAAATGATGAGTAGAATCATCAGCCCCATACCGAGCCGTTTTGCAACGAGCCCTAGAATGTCACCCATTTATCCCTCCTGCTTTTTTATTTGATCTGTCATCGCTAGCATGATGCGGCGCAATTTAACAGATACTTGCCCACTTGGTCCCCGGACGGAAGCCTGCATGACATTGATTTGGCCCATGATTCACCGCAGGTGAGGCAAGGGGAAAAGAAAGCCCGGCGCTGTTGCGCCGGGCCTTTTATTGTCTCGATCAGGAGTTGAACCACCAGCGGCTGGCGGCGCGATAGCCGTCCATGTGCCAGCTGGCCGCATACTCACCCGTGGTGCCTACATTGCTGCGGATGCCATAGACAAAGTTCGGGAAGAACGGAATGATTGTGCCACCGTCATCTTTGGCCAGAACTGCCATGTCACGGTACATTTCCGCGCGCAGGGTATCATCCAGCTCAGCCTTGGCTTGCAGGAGCAGCTTGTTGAACTCCTCATTCTGCCAATGCGATTCGTTCCAGGCCGCGTCGTCCTTGTACGCCAGCGAATACATCACGTCGGGTGTGGGACGTGCGCCCCAGACGACCATGCACCACGGCTTCTTCAGCCAGACGTCGGAGTAATAGCCATCGCTCGGCTCGCGCAAGACGGAGACGTCGATGCCCGCCGCCTTCGCCTGCTCGGAGTAGAGGATCGCCAGATCGACGGCGCCTGCCGTGATCGAGTCCGCCACACTAAAGCTGACGGACAGGTTTTCCACGCCGGCCTTTTTCAGCAGCGATTTGGCTTGCTCGGGATCATACTCGGTCTGCTCGATGTCTTTGGGATAGTAGGGCATCGCGGGCGAGTGGTGGAAGTCGTTACCGACCGTGGCTGCACCAAAGGAGATCTTCTCGACCAGCTCGTTACGGTCCATCGACAGTTTCAGCGCTTTGCGCACGTCAACATTGTCGAAAGGTGCCTGATCGCAGAACATCGGCATCGTGATCGCCTGCGCCGACGGAATATTGATGACCGTGACGTCCGGCTGACGCTCCAACAGGGACATCGTCTTGTTCTCTAGCAGGCTAGTCGCGTCGGCATCGCCGGTCACGAGGGCCGTTTGGCGCGCGTTCGGATCGTTGATGAAGGTGACTTGGATCGCGTCGAAATACGCGCCCTCGCCGTGCCAGCCGTCAAAGCGCGTCAGCGATGCGTTTACGCCCGGCTCCCAGCTGTCCAGAACATAAGGGCCGCAGCCGTCGCCGGATTGCCAGTTGGCAGTGCCGTCCTCATTGCGGGGCAGAACGACTAGATGGTAGTCGGTCATCAGCCACGGCAGGTCAGCGTTACCTGCGTCCAGCTTGAACGTCACGGTGTTCTCGTCGTCTGCAACGATCTCAGTCACCGATCCCAGCAGCGACTTGGCCGCCGAAGTGGAGTCCTCGCCGCGGTGGAAATTCATCGACGCAACGACGTCTTCTGCCGTTACCTTGCCGCCCGAATGGAATGTCGCCTTGGGGTTCAGCTTGAACGTCCACTCGGATGCATCCGGTGTCGCTGACCATTCAGTCGCGACGTCCGCGCCCAATGTGCCGTCGGTATTAATCTGAGTGAGAAACGCGCGGAACGTGTGCGCCAACAGGATCTCGGCGTTGGATTCGTAGATGCCCGGATCGTGCGTATCGCCAGAATTGCCGTCATGCTGCGCGATGCGGAACGTGCCGCCGCGCTTTGGCTCCGCCTTAGCGGCAGTGGCCCAGAGGCCGGTCGCGGCGCTGGCGGTGACGCCTGCAGCCATCGAATAATTCATGAACGAGCGACGCGAAACGCGACCTTCGCGTGCAGCGTCGGCCAAACGGTCCAGCATCTGCTGGTTTTTAATGTTTGTCATTTCTTCTCCCTGAGAGTCGATATCGTTGCGATATTTTTTATCTGCTATTGTACGCTCGCATCTCTCTATACGGCGCCTAGACAGTGTTGGCGTAACGCCCGGCCCCCGTGGGCCTGAAAGCGACGCATTAATAACAAAACACGAATGAAAGCCTGCATCCACACATTTATGCGGAACGATCGCTTTTTGTTAAGTGACACAAGGGGAACCTGTGCCGTCCGAAACAACCTTGGGCCCGGCGCACTGCCGGACCCAATCGTCATCATCGCCAGGTCGCTATTTATGAGGCGAACCACCAGCGGCTAGGGCCTCGAGCGCCGTCCAATTCCCAGCTGGGGGCCAGGTTTTCGCCGGTCTGCACATTGTCACGTACAGCGTAGACGAAGTTGTTGAAGAACGGGATGATTGTGCCGCCATCATCCTTTGCCAGAACGGCCATCTCGCGATACATCTCTGCGCGCAACTCGTCGTTCAGCTCCGCCTTTGCCTTGACCAGCAGCTCGTTGAACTGCTCGTTCTGCCAGTGCGACTCGTTCCAGGCGGCATCTGACGCATAGGCAAGGCTATACATCACGTCGGGCGTAGGACGCGCGCCCCAGCTAACTGCGGTGAACGGCTTTTTCAGCCAGACATCCGAGTAGTAGCCATCGTTCGGCTCGCGCACGACATTGACGTTAATACCCGCCGCCTTGGCCTGCTCTGCGTACAGAACGCACATATCGACCGCGCCAGAGAACACCGAATCGGCAGTGCTGAGGCTAATGCTCAGCCCCTCGGCCCCCGCCTTTTTCAGCAACGACTTGGCCTGATCGGGGTCATAGGTGCGCTGCTCAATCCCTTCGGGGTAGTACGGCATCGCTGGGCTATGGTGGAAGTCATTGCCCATCGTCGCCTCACCAAACGCGATCTTGTTGATGATCTCTTCGCGGTCCATCGACAGCTTTAGCGCGTTGCGCACGTTCACGTCATTGAACGGGGCGGTGTCGCAGAACATCGGCATCGTAATAGCGGCCGCAGAGGGCACCGACATAATTCTGAGGCTCTTATCGCGCTCCAGCAGGGATTTAGTCTTGAGATCGACCAGTGACACGGCATCGACATCGCCCGTCACAAGCGCGGTCTGACGCGCATTAGGGTCATTGAGGACCAACATCACCAAATCATCGAAATACGCGCCCTCCAGATGCCATCCGTCATGACGTGACAGGCGGAATTGTACGCCCCATTCACCACTGTCGATCTTATAGGGGCCAGAGCCGTCGCCCGACTGCCAGTCAATGCTGCCGTCACCGTTGCTGGGGCAGACCGCGAAGTGATAGTCAGTCATCAGCCACGGCACATCTGCGTTGCCGCCCGACAGCTCTACGACGACCGTAAAATCGCCGTCCGCGCGGATATCGGTCACCGACGACAGCAGCGTTTTGGCCGCCGACGATGAATTCTCACCGCGGTGGAAGTTTAGCGAATCCACCACATCCTGCGCCATTACAGGCTTGCCGCTGTGAAAGCTGGCGTTGGGATTGATCTCGAACGTCCAGACAGAGGCGTCGTCGTTCGGCTCCCACCCGGTGGCCAGATCGTTGCCGAGGCTACCGTCTGGATTAATCATCGTCAGGTAGCTGCGGTACTGGTGCGCCAGATAAATCTGCTGGCGGCTGACATAGGTGCCGGGGTCATGCGTATCCGACGAGTTGCCGTCGTGGATACCAAACCGGAAGGTGCCACCCTTTTGCGGGGCCGCGTTTGCCTTGGTCGTCCAAAGGCCCGTTGCAGCGCTGACGCTGGCACCAGCGGCCATCGAATAGTTCATGAACGAGCGGCGCGAGATGCTGCCATCTTTGGCGGCAACGCTCATACGTGCCATCATTTGTGTATCTGTTATCTTGGTCATGCGGCGACCTCCCGTAAAATTTGTTAAGTGAATTTGGTGCAATCAGGCGCCCTAGTGGGCACTGTCCAAACCTGCGACCCGCACAGCGTGAGGGGGCGTGGAAAAGCGATCTGCAAAAAGTTTGCTCGATTGCGACATTCGTGCATTAGAACATAGGTCATGCTGCGCGGCTACCCTACAATCCAAAAAACTGTTTATTTTCAATGTTTACATAGTCTATGGCGGGAAAAGACTCACCAAACGCTATGTTAATTTACGGCAAATCTACGCGTGTGCGGTCTCAAAATTCCGCGACGAGGCTATTTTAGTGTGGTCAGATTTCAATTCCGCTTTGAGCGCAGCTTGGCAAAATAGTCCAACCGCTTCTTTAGCTCACGCTCAAACCCGCGCTCGACCGGCTGGTAGAGGACGGGGCGCTTCATCGTCTCGGGAAAGTAATTTTGCCCGGAAAATCCATCCTCGGCGTCGTGGTCATAGGCGTAGCCTGCGCCGTATCCCTCGTCCTTCATCAGCTTGGTCGGAGCGTTGAGGATATGCTTGGGCGGCGGCTCAGACCCGGTCTTTTTCGCCTCGCGCATGGCCGCTTTGAACGCGGCATAGCCTGCGTTCGATTTTGGCGCTAGCGCCAGATAGGTCACGGCCTGCCCCAGCGCCAACTCGCCCTCGGGGCTACCTAGCCTCTCATACGTTTCCCACGCGTCCAGACAGACGCGGTGCGCGTGCGTGTCGGCCAGTCCGATATCCTCGACCGCCATGCGCGTGATACGCCGCGCGAGGTATCGAGGATCCTCGCCCCCGGTCAGCATCCTTGCCAGCCAATACAGCGCAGCGTCGGGATCAGACCCGCGCACCGATTTATGCAAGGCCGAGATCAGGTTGTAATGCTCATCGCCCGATTTGTCGTATTTCGCAGCGCGGCGCATGAGCCGGGTAGACAGGCCATCTACACCCAGCTTCTTGCCGTCTACCTTCCACGCGGCGATCTGCTCGATCAGGTTCAGCAGCGCGCGGCCGTCGCCATCGGCCATCTCCAGCAGTGCCTCGCGTGCAGGGCCGTCCAGCGGCAACGCGCGGTCCATCTCTCGCTCGGCCCGCTGGGCGAGACGCTCAAGATCCGACAGCGCCAACCGCGTCAAAACCAGAACTTGGGACCGGCTGAGCAAAGCGGCGTTCAGCTCAAAACTGGGGTTTTCGGTGGTGGCGCCGACCAACAGGATGGTGCCATCCTCCATATAAGGCAAAAACCCATCCTGCTGCGCCTTGTTAAAGCGGTGTATCTCGTCGACGAACAGCAGCGTCCCCTGCCCGTTTTGGCGGCGATGGCGCGCCTCCTGAAACACTTTTTTCAGGTCCGCCACGCCGGAAAAGATCGCGCTGATCTG
>JAGXGX010000142.1 GCA_024636515.1 Roseovarius sp. | reverse complement strand
GCGCTAGACGGGGATCTATTGGGCCACGACCCGGACACGATGCCGCGAGACGTGATTGCTTGGGATGATGATCAAGGGCGATACCGCTTCAGTACAGACTCGCCGCTGCGCACGACAACTGGCGATCTCGAAGCGATGCCCAACTACGCAGGCCAAGGTGCCGGACTGATTGAGGATGTGGTTTCAGCCCGCACACGCATCGAACAGATAATGAAAGAAGCCGTTTCTTGCCTGGATGACGGGCCTGAATTCTTGGAAAGGGGCCAGCTTTGACCAACGATGAAAGCAAGAAAACTTCGACAGGTTCCTATGCATCACCGCCCTGCATGGCGCATGAGGTCGACCCGACCTATTTTGACGCCTCGGCCGTTGATCCAGACCAGGCGCGTGATGTCGCGCGGTGGCGCAAGGTTAAACGGGACGAATTGAGGGCCGCGCGCAAAGCGTTGAGCGTAGACGAACATACATCAGTTTCGGCGCGATTAGCAGAAGCGCTAGAGGGCGTTCTGAAAGCCAAGTTCGACGGGGCAACAGGCCTCACCCTCTCTATGTACTGGCCAATCAAAGGTGAGCCGGATTTGCGCCCGTTAATGGCCAAGCTTCACGGCGCGGGCGTTGTGATTGCGCTTCCACTGGTTGAGACAAAAGCGGCGCCGCTTGTCTTTCGCCTCTGGACGCCGGACACAAAGATGGTCCGAGGCGATTGGAACATCCCCGTCCCACCTGCGGACGCAAAGATCATCACACCCGACATATCGCTGGCGCCTCTCGTAGGATGGGATGGTGAATGCTACCGGTTGGGCTATGGCGGCGGCTATTTTGACCGCACGCTTGCGTCGCTTGATCCGCGCCCATTCAAGATCGGCGTCGGGTATGCATCAGCCAAACTGGCGACGATCTTCCCACAGCCCCATGACATCCCGATGGACCTGATCGTGACAGAGGACGGCGTTTTAGCGACGCGGCCAGAAGGCCTCGCTGCCCAAGGCAACTAGAAACCACATCTGCGAGGCCATAGCGGATTTGACTATGGCCTAGACTCCGGTGCACCGAAGCCTCATCTTTTGGTCAACCGGCACGTCTGCGCGCCGGACAAGAACACCAACAAGGAGACCGCAATGAACAATTACATTAAAACCGCCGCCGCCGCCGCCGTTGCCGCTGTCATCGGCACTGGGGCATGGGCCGACACCCTTCAGGACATCAACGATGCTGGCAAAATAGTCGTCGGCGTCAAGCAGGACTACAAGCCCTGGGGTTACCTCACCTCGGACGGCGAATTGAAGGGCCTCGAGATTGATCTAGCCCGCGACGTCGCAAAACGCCTCGGCGTCGAAGTCGAGCTGGTCCCCGTCGTTGCATCCAACCGCATGGAATTTCTGCAGCAGGGCCGTATCAACCTGATCATCGCGACGATGGGCGACAACCCACAGCGCCGCGAAGTCGTCGGCATGATCGAGCCTGCATATTACGCAGGCGGCACCAATGTGATCGCCCCCAAGGCCGCCGGCCTGAACACTTGGGAGAACCTGCGCGGCAAGGATGTTTGCGCCCTGCAAGGCTCCTACTACAATAAGCGCGTGACCCAGCTTTACGGCCCCAATCTGGTGGCCTTTGCTGGCATTCCCGAGGTGACATCTGCGCTGCAAAACGGCAGCTGCGTGGCGTTCCTCTATGACAACACATGGATCGAGTCGCAGATTGCGTCAGACGATCAGTGGGCCGATTACGTGATGCCCTTCGAGACCGAGGACCCGCAGGCATGGGCCATCGCCGTCCCGCTGGACGATCTAGATAGCGCCTATGGCAAGAAGATGAGCGAGATTGTCACCGACTGGCACAAATCCGGCTACCTGCTGGAGCGGAACGAAGGCAACGGCATCGCGCCCAGCCCCTTCCTGCAAGAGCAGCACGACAAGCTACAATAAGCCCCTACTCCGGCCCGGCGATGATCCTGCCGGGCCGAACTTCCATAGATTGATAGGCCGCACACACGCATGGAATTTGCGAATACCCTGATAGACTGGCTGCGGCCTGATTGGTTTTTGAACCTCGTCGTCATCAGCGACGATTACAATCGTGGCCGCTATCTGGCTGGCCTCTGGATGACGGTCAAACTGTCGGTGCTGTCGATCTTCTTCTCTCTGATCATCGGCATTCTCGGCGCTGCCGTTCAGGGCGCGCCCTCACGCGCTCTGCGGGTTCTGGTCGGTGCCTTCGTCGCCTTCTTTCGCAATACGCCGCCGCTTGTGCAGCTCTATTTCTTTTACTTTGCCATTGGCACCGTCCTGCGCATCACTGGCGAGAATGGCCTGCCACAGCCTCTCGTTAGTAATTTCGGTTGGGCGGTGATTGCGCTGTCGCTCTTTGCCGGCGCGCTGAATGTCGAAATCTTTCGCGCGGGAGTCGAGGCTGTGCCGCGCTCAACCGTCGAGGCGGCCGAGGCGCTGGGATACACCCGCCTGCAAATCTACCGCGACATCGTGCTGCCGCTGGCGATCCGCATTTCCCTGCCCGCGCTGGGGACGAATCTGGTCAACCTCGTGAAGACTACGACGCTTGCCTACGCGATTGCCGTGCCGGAACTGCTGTATATCTCGGCGCAGATATGGTCCGAGGATCTGAACGTGCGCGAGATGATGAACGTGCTTCTGGTCTCCTATGTCGGCCTCGTCGCGATCCTCGTCTGGGTGCTGCACCGCTGGGAAAAGACGCTGCGCATACCGGGGTACGGAGAATGACGATGCGCCCCAACGCTCCCGTTCGTGGCCATATGGCTGTGCTGCACCCCATGCGTATCCGCAGCGATGCGCTGCCGCTGGCCGACCGGATGTTCAACGTCTGGACGGCTGCGGCGCTTGTCCTCGCGCTCGCAGCCGTGCTTATCGCGCCCGCCTTTGCGCAGGACGCCGCGCCGGAAAAGCGCAGCATCATCGCGATCTTGCTAGAGTGGACACCGACGCTGGCAGGCGGCTTTGGCTTCAACGTGCTGATCTCGATCCTGTCGATGGCCATCGGCACAATTTTGGGCGTGGGCCTTGGCGTGCTGCAAGTGTCGCCTATCCGGCCCATCCGCAGTGTTGCATGGCTGATCACGCAGTTCTTTCGAAACTCACCTTGGCTGGTACTGCTGTTCTACTGCATCCTGCTGATCCCGTTCCAGATCGAGGTTTTTGGGACCAAAATCCCATTCCCCGGCTGGATCAAGGCGGTGATTGGCCTGTCGCTGCCCGTCATGGCCTACATGTCCGAATATATACGCGGCGCGATCCTATCAATCCCGACCGGCCAGTGGGAATCGGCGGAATCGCTCGGCTTTTCACGCCGCCAGATCATGACCGGCATTATCCTGCCCCAAACGGTCAAGCGCGTGCTGCCGAGCTGGATGAACCTCTACGCCGTCCTCACAATGGCGACCCCGCTGGTGTCGATCATCGGCGTTAGCGATGTGATGGCGCTAACCCGTGCAGCCCTCAGCGCCGAAGGGCGCGTCGACCTGCTGATCCCGATGTATCTGTATATCCTCAGCTGGTTCTTCATCTACTGCTATCCAATCAGCGCGGTGACCCGGCTGCTTGAGCGTAAATATTCGGTAAAACTATGAGCGAGGCCGCCATGACCTGGACCCCTGATCAGCCCATCGTATCGCTCAAGGACGTGCGCAAATCCTTTGGCACGGTAGAGGTGCTGAGCGGTATCACCCTCGACGTGATGAAGGGCGAGGTGATCTGCATCATCGGCCCCTCAGGGTCCGGAAAATCGACCCTGATCCGCTGCATCAATGCGCTGAACGACATACAGGCAGGCTCCATTACTGTCGAGGGGCTGGAGGTGAACGATCCCAAGCTGGACAAGCTGTCGCTGCGCAAGAAGGTCGGGATGGTGTTTCAACAGTACAACCTGTTTCCGCATAAAACCGTGCTGCAAAACGTGATGATGGCCCCCATCAAGGTGCTGCGCCAGAACCGCACCGAGGTTGAGGATCGCGCCCGCGCCCTGATTGCCAAGGTGCGCCTGAACGGCAAGGAAGATGCGTATCCCGGCGAGCTGTCCGGCGGCCAGCAGCAGCGCGTCGCCATTGCGCGGTCACTCGCCATGAACCCCGATGTGATGCTGTTCGACGAGGTGACTGCCGCCCTAGACCCCGAAACAGTTAAGGAAGTGCTAACCACGATCAAGGATCTGGCCGCCGAAGGCATGACCTGCATCCTCGTCACGCACGAGATGGGCTTTGCCCGAGAGATTGCCGATTGCGTCTATTTCACCGATCGCGGCGTCATCGTGGAATCCGGCCCGCCCGCGACCTTCTTTGACAATGCCCAAGACCCGCGCACGCAGCAATTCCTCAGCCAAATCCTTTAAGACATTCCTATCGCGCACCGCTCCAAACCCGATAGTCTTGGCAATATCCAAGCGAGCAAGCGTCTGGCTACGCCGCAGGGGCCGCGGAGCGCTTTCGCGCCACTATCGCCTGTTGATCAGTATTCGATGCCCAGTTGTGCCTTCACACCGTCGCGGAAGGGATGTTTGATCAGGCTCATTTCTGTCACCAGATCGGCAGCTTCGATCAGCTCGGGTTTGGCGTTGCGGCCCGTCAGGCAGACGTGCGTCATATGCGGTTTTTGCGTCAGCAGAAATTGCACGACCTCGTCGATATCCAGATAGTCATAGCGCAGTGCGATATTGATCTCGTCTAGTAGGACGAACTGGATCTCAGGGTCCAAGATCTGCTCCTGCGCAATCTTCCAACCATTTTGAGCAGCAGCAACGTCGCGTTCGCGGTCCTGCGTCTCCCAGGTGAAGCCCTCGCCCGATACGAAAAAGCGGCACTCGTCAGCAAAGCGGGTCCGCAGAAATGTCTTTTCGCCAGTTTCCCAATTGCCCTTGATGAACTGCACGACAGCGCAAGGCATCCCGTGACCGATGCACCGCATGATCATGCCAAAGCCTGACGACGACTTGCCCTTACCATCGCCGGTGTGGACCATGATCAGGCCCTTTTCCTCGGTCTTGTGCTTCATTAGCGCGTCGCGCTGTGCCTTGAGGCGCTTCATCTTTTCGTTGTGGCGGGCGTTTACGTCATCCATGGGGCGGCTCCTTGCGCGTATCTTTGCGCTCAGGTTGCACTTGCCGCGCGCCGCGTCAATCGCAGGCGCGCGGCAGGCTGTTTTAGGCGAACCACCAGCGGTGATAGCCGCGCGCGCCGTCCAGCTCCCACACTGCGGCGATGCTGTCCTCGTGCATGACGTTGTCACGCCGCGCAGACATACGCTCGCGAAAGAATGGCACAATCGTGCCGCCATCGTCGCGGCACAGCATCTGCATCTCGGCATACATCTCAGACCGCAGCGCGTCGTCGGTTTCGGCCTTTGCCTTTAGCAGCAGTTCGTTAAATCGCTCATTTTCCCAGTGGCTCTCGTTCCAGTCGGCGCCAAACTTGTAGGCTTGGCTGAACATGATGTCAGGTGTCGGGCGCGCGGCCCATGAGACGACGCAAAACGGCTTCTTCAGCCAGACATTTGACCAATAACCGTCCACCGGCTCTTGGTTTACCTTGATATCGATGCCGGCTGGCTTTGCCTGCTCTGCGAATAGGCTGCACATATTTGTCGCCCCGGACAGGATCGCATCGTTAACGGATATCTCGACCGACAGCTGATCATGGCCCGCCTTTTTCAGGTGAAACTTTGCCTTGTCCAGATCCTGCTCGCGCTGGGGCAGATCAGCGAAATAGGGCATGGTCGGCGCGATCGGTTGGTCATTGCCAATGGTGCCATATCCAAACAGTATTTTGTCGACGATTTCCTGCCGGTTGATCGAATACTTCAGCGCAAGCCGTACATTCACATCGTCGAAAGGCGCGACGTCGCAGAACATCGGCATCGTGATATGCGTGCCCGACGGTACATTATCAAGGATGACGCCGGGCGCTTGTGCAAGACGGCTGGCCGTTTTCAGATCGACATCCGTGACGGCATCAACGTCGCCGGTCACGATTGCGGCCTGCCGCGCGTTTGGATCATTCAGCACGGTCATTTTGACCTCGTCAAACCACGCCCCCTCGTCCGCGCGATGCCAGGCGTCATGGCGAACAAAGTCGGCGCGGATACCGGGCGCGAAATCAGAGAGCTTGTAGGGTCCGCAGCCTATGCCGCCCTGCCATTCGACGCCGCCATCCGGTGTCGCGGGCTGGATCGTCAGATGGTAGTCGGACAAAAGGTACGGCAGGTCAGCATTGCCGCGACCCAACTCAAAAACCACAGCGTGATCGCCGTCGGCACTAATGTCGGTGATATCTTCCATCAATGGCTTGGCCGCGGATGTGGACCCTTCGGCGCGGTGATAATTCATCGACGCAATCACATCGGCAGACGTCACTTTGCGCCCATCATGGAATGTGGCGTTCGTTGCCAACTCGAACCGCCACTGGGTCGCGTCGTCCTTTGTGGACTCCCACGCGGTGGCTAGGTCCGGACCCAACTCATTCGTGTTGGTGATCTCAGTCAGGTAGGACCGCACAACGTGGTTGGCTTGGATCATCATGATGGTCTCGGTCGTCGCCGGATCCCAGCCATCGGTCGAACTGCCGTCATGCACGCCCACGCGGAAAACGCCGCCGCGCTTGGGCGCCGCCCTCGCTGGCTTGGCCCAAGTCATCGGCACAGCCGCGCCCAGTCCAGCTGCAGCGCCCCCGGCCAGAATACTGCGGCGGGTGGGGCCTGTTTTTGTTGACTTGTGGGCGGCGGGATTGTCGCGGGTCATGATATCTTCCTCGGTCTTGGTTGCTGCTGCGTCTGCCACTTAGAGCAAACCGTGCCCACGTCTAGCGCCCAACGCCCAACGCCCAAGCCTTAACCACATAACTCAGCCCTCCAAACACCGCCTGCCTCATTTTTAGGCGTATCTTTCCCAGTGCCTCATTTTTAGGCGCGTCCCGGAATATTGCCCGCGAAATGCGGTCCGTCGCTTTACGCCGCAGCGCAGAAATCGACATCCTTTGCCGATGTGCCATCCCAGAGCACGCACCAAAGGAGAGGACTTTCGTGAAACTGATCATTGCGACGATCAAGCAGTTCAAGCGGGACAAGGCGCGCAATGCGCAGACGCCTGCCTGCATGCGCATTGGCAAGGCGGCGCGCGCCGTACATGACATTTCAATTCAAACGGACAGGATTATGAACAAGACAATCACAAGCAAACTGGCCCTCGCCGCCGCGTTGATCGCATTGCCGCAGATCGGCCTTGCACAAGAGGCAGCCATCACGCCCACCAATGCCGATATCGGCTTCATATTTACGACATTCATGTTCCTCGTGTCGGGCTTTCTGGTCTTCTTTATGGCCGCAGGTTTTGCCATGCTGGAGGCCGGCCTCGTGCGCAGTAAGAACGTGACAATGCAACTGCTGAAGAACATCTCGCTCTTCTCACTGGCGTCGATCTTTTACTACATCATCGGCTACAACCTGATGTATCCCGGGGGCGACTGGACGGTCACAGGCATCCTTGGGGCGTTCTCGCAAGCGGGGCTAGAGCCTGTTGGCCTTGAGGGCGCGGAGCCGGACCTGACCTACGCATCGGTCGGATCGGATTTCTTCTTTCAGCTCATGTTCTGCGCTGCGACAGCATCGATTGTATCGGGCGCACTGGCCGAGAGGATCAAACTGTGGCCGTTCCTCGTGTTCACCGTCGTGCTGACGGCCGTAATTTATCCGGTTCAGGCCAGTTGGAAATGGGGCGGCGGTTTCCTTGACGCCATGGGCTTTCAGGACTTTGCAGGCTCGACCGTGGTTCATTCGGTGGGCGGCTGGGCCGCACTCACTGGCGCGATCATCCTTGGCCCGCGTCTGGGCAAATACGCCAAGGATGGGCGGGTCACGCCCTTCCCCGGCTCCAATCTGGCGCTGGCGACGCTTGGTACGTTTATCCTGTGGATGGGCTGGTTCGGCTTTAACGGCGGGTCGCAGCTGTACATGGATACCGCTGGAAACGTGGCCGATATCAGCCGCATCTTTGCCAACACCAATGCCGCCGCTGCAGCGGGTGCGGTGGCGACGTTGATCCTGACGCAGTTGATGTACAAAAAACCTGACTTGACGATGGTGCTAAATGGCGCATTGGCTGGTCTGGTGTCGATCACAGCCGAGCCGCTGATGCCCACGCTGGGCCAAGCGACGCTGATCGGCGCCATCGGGGGTGTGATCGTGGTCTTTGCCGTACCGCTGCTGGACAGGCTGCGTATCGACGATGTGGTAGGCGCCATCCCTGTACACCTTTTTGCCGGCATCTGGGGCACCCTAGCGGTCGTGCTCACCAATGACGCGGCCAACATCGTGACGCAGGCGATTTCTATCCTGACAGTCGGCGCATTCGTCGTGGTCGCATCGGGTGCCGTGTGGCTGGTGCTGAAGGCCACCATGGGCCTGCGCGTCAGCGAGGAGGCCGAGATGCAGGGCCTCGACATGGCCGAACTGGGGATGGAAGCCTACCCTGAGTTCAACCTTGGTTAAAAAAGCCCGGATGTGAGAGGAAAGCGCCCGGCACACCCTGCCGGGCGTTTTGGCTTTGCAAGCCGGAAAAAAATATCACTCGCTATCCGCGCAGAGGTTTGCAATCACGCCATACCGCGCCTATATTCAAATTGTCTCCTCGGAGACTATGGACATAAACGCGCTCGTAATACGCGGATCGGACCCGGGGGCGGTACCCGGCGACTCCACCAACAACCCTTCATTTGAGGGCGGATCGGGGTCGAAACAGGATCGACGAACGTCTAAAGGGGTATTGCTTTGTCTCGGCTGGGTGCCACCGTATCGGCCCAAAAAGTACAATTGCAAATGACAATCGTGCTCCAGTAGCAATGGCCGCGTAAGCGGTCGGAGAGACTGAAAACTAAGCCCTTGCGCCTAGCAGCGTAAGGCGGGGTTCGCAGGCACCTGGCAACAGAAGCCTGCACTTTATCCCCCCATTTTGATGACTTGCGCGGCGCATCCTTCGCTCAGCTACTGAACGTTGACAGATCAACTCCATTCAGCGCACTATTACTTTATGGGGACTGCCGCGACTGCCCCGTGAGGCTTTGGCCCAAATGTCGCATCCTGAACCTGTTTACTCAGAGGATGCTCATGCCAGCCCCGAATGAAATCACACCCACGCAACTGCTGCGCCTTTTAGGCACGCCCGCCTGCCCCGTCCTAATCGACGTCTGCCTTCCCGGCGACTTTAACGTAGATCCGCGGCTGATACCGGGCGCAGTGCGCCACTCTCATACCGACCTGCCGGGGTTGGAGAAGCGACTAGCTGGCCGCGACGCAATCGTCATTTGCCAAAAAGGACGCAAGTTAAGCCAAGGTGTCGCCTCGGCCCTTCAATCCAAAGGGATTAACGCCGAATATCTAGCGGGCGGTGTTGTTGCATGGCGGGATGCAGGCGCGCCGCTGGTCCCTGTTGCCGCTGTCCCCTTTGATAAGGACGGCGCTACCTGCTGGATCACCCGCACGCGCCCCAAGATTGACCGGATTGCCTGCCCCTGGCTCATCCGGCGCTTTGTCGATCCGGATGCGCGGTTTCTTTTTGTCGCACCCGCCGAGGTGACGGCTGCAGCGGAGCTTTTCAACGCAACACCCTTCGACATTGAAGGCGCAGAGTTCTCGCATGATGGCGCGCTCTGCACGTTCGATACCATGATTGCGCGGTTTGGGCTGTCCATGCCGGCGCTCGAACAAATGGCGCTGGTCATTCGCGGCGCAGATACCAACGCCCATGATCTACACCCCGCCGCTGCCGGCCTTCTGGCACTATCGGTCGGCCTGTCGCGCCAGTATCGCAGCGATCACGAACAGCTGGAGGCGGGTATGGCGCTCTATGACGCGCTATACAGATGGGCGCGCGACGGGCTGGACGAGGGGCACGACTGGCCCCACAAAGGTGCCTGAGATGAAGGTATCGACACGCGATTTCATCGCCGCCTTCGCGCGCATTGGCCTGCTGTCTTTTGGCGGGCCTGCCGCGCAGATATCGCTGATGCAGCATGAGTTGGTAGAGCGGCGCGGCTGGCTGGAGCAGCGCCAGTTCCTTGGCGCGCTCAGCTTTTGCATGCTGCTGCCCGGCCCCGAAGCGATGCAACTGGCCACCTATGCCGGCTGGCGCCTCCGCGGCACGTTGGGCGGTCTGATCGCCGGGCTGCTGTTTGTGGTGCCGGGGGCCGCCGTTATCCTCGCGCTGGCGCTGGCCTATGCGCATTGGGGTAACGTGCCGCTGGTGCAGGCGTTATTCTTGGGAGTCAAGGCCGCAGTCCTCGTAATTGTCGCGCAGGCGCTCTGGCGCTTGTCCCGGCGTGCCTTAGCTGGGCGCGCGCATTGGGTGATTGCGGCGGTCTCCTTTGCCGCGATCTATGCGGGGTCCGTCCCGTTCCCGGCCATCATCGCTGCTGCCGCCCTCTGGGGCATTTGGGCGTCGCGAGGCGATCCCGCAGGGGACGCACCGGCCCCTGCCACCGGCCAGACGGCGCGCACGATGCGCACAGTCATCGTCTGGTCCGTCCTCTGGTCGGCGCCTATCGCACTGGCCTATGCTATGGGCGCCACGTTCCTCACGCAGATCGCCGTCTTTTTCAGCACGCTGGCGGTCGTCACCTTTGGCGGGGCCTACGCCGTGCTGGCCTACATGACGCAGGCGGTCACGCAGACCCATGGCTGGCTGACTACCGGCCAGATGATCGACGCGCTGGGACTGGCCGAGACGACGCCCGGCCCGCTGATATTGGTCACGCAGTTCGTGGCCATGCTGGCAGGCTTTGCCGAGGGCGGCACCGGGCTGGCGCTACTGGCCGGCGCGCTGACGCTGTGGGTGACGTTCGTCCCGTGTTTTTTGTGGATCTTTACCGGCGCACCCTATCTGGAACGCCTGCTCGCGCAGCCGCGCCTGCGCGGCGCGCTCGCGGCCATATCGGCGGCGGTGGTCGGCGTGATCGCAAATCTGTCACTGTGGTTCGCATTGCACGTCCTATTCGGGCAAATCATGCGCGGACCACTGGGCGCATACCCTGTGCTAGCCACACTCGATCCGACCGCAGCCATACTGACAGCCCTTGCCGCCATCGTGCTGCTGGCGCTGCGCATACCAATGCTACCTGCACTGGCGGTAATGGCGGCAGCAGGCGGGCTAACGCAACTCGCGGTCTAAGTGTGTGCAAGGCCTTTTACTTCCCTTCGAATCCCCTATTGTGATAGCTGACATAATGAGGGCGAAGCATGTCTCGCACGATCGAATACGGTAATCTGATGCACCGGGCCATGCGCGGCCTGATCCAAGAGGTGCTGGAGGACGTTGACGAGCATGGCCTGCCCGGCGCGCACCACTTCTTTATCACCTTTGATACAAACCATCCCGAGGCAGCGCTGGCCGACTGGCTAAAGCAGCGCTATCCCGACGAGATGACCGTCGTGATGCAGCACTGGTACGACAACCTTGAGGTCAGCGACGAGGGCTTTGGCATCACACTGAATTTCGGCGATGCGCCAGAAAACCTTTATGTGCCCTACGACGCGATCAAAACCTTCGTGGACCCCTCCGTCGAATTTGGCCTGCGCTTTGAGACGCAGGAAAAAGACGATGAGGACGGCGATGATGATGAGGACGGCGACGATGATGCCAAGCCGAACGCCGATATCGTCAGCCTCGACAGCTTTCGCAAGCACTGACCCCCAGCGCGCCGCATTGAAATTCCTTCGCGGTTGAGTCAGACAGAGGCAAACCTGACCAAGGAGCGCCCGAATGAGCCGGACCGAGACGATCACCCGCACAGAAACTGACAGCTTTGGACCCCTTGAGGTGCCCAGCGACAAGTATTGGGGCGCTCAAACACAGCGCTCCATCATCAACTTTCCCATCGGGTGGGAGCGGCAACCTATCGCCATCGTCCGCGCCCTTGGTGTGATTAAAAAGGCCTGCGCGCAGGCCAATCAGGCGTCGGGCAAACTGGATGATGCGCGCGCCGACGCGATCATCGAGGCCGCCACCGAGGTTATTACTGGCGATCTCGACGACAACTTCCCGCTGGTCGTCTGGCAGACAGGCTCGGGCACGCAGTCCAACATGAACGCCAACGAGGTGATCGCCAACCGCGCGATCGAAATCATGGGCGGCACCATCGGCTCCAAGGATCCGGTTCATCCGAACGATCACGTCAACATGGGCCAGTCCTCCAACGACACCTTTCCCACGGCCATGCACATTGCCACCGCGATGATGGCCCATGGCGTTACGATCCCCGGCCTAGAGAAGTTGCAGGACGCGCTTGAGGCCAAGGTGCAAAAATGGGCGCATATCATCAAGATTGGGCGCACCCACACCCAAGATGCCACCCCCCTTACGCTGGGCCAGGAGTTTTCGGGCTACACCCACCAGGTCGCCATGGGGATCGAGCGTATCCACAACGCGCTGGAGCGGATTTATGAGTTGGCCCAAGGCGGCACGGCGGTTGGCACCGGTCTGAACACCACCAAGGGCTGGGGCGAAACGGTCGCGGCAAACATGGCCGAAATCACCGGCCTGCCCTTCGTCACCGCGCCCAACAAGTTTGAGGCGCTGGCAGCGCACGATGCGATGGTTGAGATTTCGGGCGCATTGCGCGTGGTCGCAGGTAGCCTCTTTAAGATTGCCAATGACATTCGTTTCCTCGGCTCCGGCCCCCGCTGCGGTCTGGGCGAGCTGATCCTGCCCGAAAACGAGCCGGGCAGTTCCATCATGCCGGGCAAGGTGAACCCGACGCAATGCGAGGCGCTAACGCAGGTCTGCGCGCATGTGATGGGTAACGACGCTGCCGTCGGCTTTGCCGGAAGCCAAGGCCATTTCGAGCTGAACGTTTACAAGCCGATGATGGCCTATAACGTGCTGCAATCCATGCAGCTTTTAGGGGATGCGGCGTCCGCGTTTACCGATAATCTGGTGGACGGGCTGGAGGCGGACGAGACGCGCATCGACAAGCTGATGCGCGAGTCGCTGATGCTGGTCACCGCGCTCGCGCCTGAAATCGGCTATGACAATGCCACCAAAGTCGCCAAAACAGCGCATAAAAACGGCACGACGCTGAAGGAAGAGGCCATCGCGCTAGGCTTCGTCGACGCCGAGACGTTCGACCGCGTGGTGCGCCCCGAAGACATGGTCGGCCCAAAGTGAGCGAGACGCCCATCAACCTGAACCGCGCGCGAAAAGACCGCGCGCGGGCCGGAGACAAGGCGCAGGCGGATGAGAATTCCGTCCGCTTTGGCCAGACCAAGGCGCAAAAAGACGCGGAACGCATGGATGCCGCACGCGCCGCGCGCCACCTCGACGACGCTAAGCGCGATACATGATGCAGCGATGACCCTGCGCCCGGTAAAACATTCGCTCACCCTTCGCGGGCACCGCACCTCCGTCACGCTGGAGCCTGAGTTCTGGCACGCTTTCCGCGCCATCGCCGCCGAAGGCGGGACGCCGATCAACGCCCTTGCTGCGGAAATAGACGCCGCACGCGGACCCGACCTAGGCCTTGCATCGGCCATTCGCCTGCACGTTCTGCGCCACTACCGCGCAGCGGCGGAAAAGCGCGGCGCAGAGGCGCCGTGAATGGACAGCGGCGCCTTGCACAGGCATGGTCGCCGCGTTCCCCTGATTGAAAGGCCCGCCGCCCGTGACCGCACTGACCCTTGCCAAACCGGATGATATCGACCGCATTGTGCCCCTCATCGCGGCCTTTCACGCCGAGATGAACATCGACCAATCGGATGCTAAACGCCGCGCCGCCGTGCAGCCCCTGCTGGATGGATCGCCCCACGGCGCGATCTACATCGCAGGACCGGTTCGCGCGCCCATCGGCTATGCTGCCATCAGTTTTGGCTGGTCATTGGAATTTGGCGGGCTCGACGGCATCCTGGACGAGATTTACATCCGCCCCGGCGTGCGCGGACGCGGCATAGGGTCGGACCTTCTGTCGGCCCTGCCCAAGGCGCTGGCAGGTGCAGGTCTTTGCGCGATGCACCTCGAGGTCGCGCGCGGTGACGAAAAATCGCGCGCCTTTTACGAGAGGATGCATTTTTCAGCGCGTGAGGGATACATCCTGATGTCGCGCGTAATGTAGACCGCCTTTGCGCAGCGTATTTGACTCGGTACGAAAACTTGAAACGGCGTGCCACACGCCAATTCGTGGTAAATTTTGAAAATGCCGTAGTCAGCATTGCGCCGCACCATTGGCGGCCCGCCCCTGCGGGGCTATATGGAGCGTATGGAAATGCAGATACCCTTTGATAACAGCTATGCGCAGCTACCTGCGGATTTTTATGCACGCCAGGCTCCTGCCCCTGTCAGCGCCCCTGCGCTGATTTTGGTAAACCGCCCGCTGGCGAGCGAGTTGGGTATTGCGCTAGGCACCGACGCCGAATTGGCGCAGATTTTCGGCGGCAACGCTCTTCCCCAAGGGGCTGAGCCGATTGCGCAGGCCTATGCGGGTCACCAGTTCGGCGGGTTTTCCCCGCAGTTGGGCGACGGACGCGCCGTGCTCTTGGGCGAGGTTGTGGACCAACATGGCCAGCGGCGCGATCTGCAGCTCAAGGGCTCGGGCCAGACGCCATTCTCGCGCGGCGGCGACGGGCGCGCCTGGCTGGGCCCTGTGCTGCGTGAATACGTGGTCAGCGAGGCAATGCACGCGATGGGGATACCGACTACCCGCGCACTTGCGGCTGTATCGACCGGCGATATGGTCTACCGCCAAGAGGGCGGTCTGCCCGGCGCAGTGCTGACACGGGTAGCCGCGAGCCATCTGCGTGTCGGCACATTCCAATATTTCGCTGCGCGCGGCAACGTGGATGCGCTGCGCCGCCTGTTCGACTATGCCCGCAAACGGCACTACCCGCAGATTGAAACGCCCGGTGCATTTCTGCGCGCCGTCATCGCGCGGCAGGCCGCGCTGGTCGCTGGCTGGCTGGGCATTGGATTTATCCACGGCGTGATGAACACCGATAACACCTCAATCTCTGGCGAGACGATAGATTACGGGCCGTGTGCCTTTCTGGACGCCTATGACGCGCACGCCGTCTATAGCGCGATCGACCGGAACGGGCGCTATGCCTATGACAATCAAGCACAAGTGATCGTCTGGAACATAGCGCAGCTGGCGACCGCATTGGTGCCGCTGATGCCCGATCAGGATGCCGCGATCGCCGACTTCACCGAGGCTGTTCATTCGATGCCGGACCTGATCGAGGCCGAGTGGCTGCGCGTGTTCGGCGCCAAG
>JAGXGX010000141.1 GCA_024636515.1 Roseovarius sp. | reverse complement strand
CCGCAGGCTTAGGTTTACCGCACCCTTAACCAGCGCGTCACCGGCTAGCAGCAGGATAACCAGCCCCAGCGCCACAAGTGCCCAGACCATCATTTCCCTATGCCCTTCTGGCAAGAGCATGGCCCCTTGCCGATCCTGAATTTACCGCATTTTTTGCATTTGGCCGCTGCCAGTCTCTTTTGCCCTGGGAAGCGCAACTTGCCGAACATGGCCAGCACGACCATGCCGACCAGAAAGAGCATGACAATTTTTACAATCACGGCGCGCTACAGCCCGAAACGCGCGTAATGCGCGCGCGTCTCAACCGCGGCCATGGCATCTTCGGCGAGCGTAACACCAAAGCGCGATAGCAGGCCCTTCTTGGCGCCGTAGCGCATCAGACGCACATCCTTGCCATAAAGCTCTTGCAGCTTGGGCATCATATGCGCCTCTCCATCGACTAGTCCCAGTTTGGCCGCGCGGCGGCCTAGCCAGAAATCACCGGTGAAGATGTTGGGATCATCGGCCAGCTTGCTACCGCGCCGATCCTTGACGTAGGCGATAAAGCCACTGTGCATATCCTCAAGGATGTCCTTCAGGCGGTCCACATCTTCTTCCTTTTGCGGCAGGAATGGGTCCAGCGTCGATTTCGACTTGCCTGCGGTATGCACGCGCCGCTCGATTCCTTGACGAGCAAGGAATACCGGCAATCCGAAGCCCGCCGAGATCACGCCGATGGACCCGACGATTGAGCCGAAATCGACCCAGATATCGTCGGCAGACGCTGCCAGCCAATAGCCGCCAGATGCCGCCACATCCTCGACAAAAGCATGGACCGGCACGCCCTTATCCACCGCTAGGCGGCGGATGCGGCCTGCGATCAGCGACGATTGCACGGGCGATCCGCCGGGGGAGTTGATCAATAGGGCGACGGCCTTTGGCTTGCCCCTTATGAACGCCTTTTCAAGGATGGGCGCGAGGCCCTCGTCATTCAATGCGTTGCGCCCAGTACCGATCGAGCCCGACAGACGAACGACTGCCACGCGCGAGGGCGATTTGGTGAAGGGGAGGCGGGATTTGATTGCGGACCAATTTATCATTCCCGCGATGTATAATCCCAAGGCGCATGAAACAAGGCGGCGCGCAGATCTGCCGCCGCCTTAATGCAAAAAAATCCACGTCGCGGCTTAGGATTTGATGCGGTAGCCCGTCTTGAAGATCCACCAGACGACACCCATGCAGATGCCGGTGAAGGCGGCAATCGCCAGTAGCGACCAGCCGACGCCTACATCGGCCACGCCGAAGAACGACCAGCGAAAACCCGAGACGAGATAGACGACCGGATTGAACAGCGCCACGCTCTGCCAGCTTTCGGGCAGCATCGAGATGGAGTAGAACGCCCCCCCGAGGAAAACCAGCGGCGTGATCACAAGCAGCGGGATCAACTGAAGCTGTTGGAAGTTTTCCGCCCAGATGCCGATGATAAAGCCAAAGAGGCTGAAACTGATACAGGTCAGTAGCAGGAACGCGATCATCGCCCATGGATGCATGATCTGGATATCGACGAAAAACCCTGCGGTGATAAGGATTACGATACCGATCAGCAGCGACTTGGTCGCCGCGGCGCCGACATAGCCCAGCACAATTTCTAGGAAGTTGACCGGGGCCGACAGCAATTCGAAAATCGTGCCGATGAATTTCGGGAAATAGATGCCAAAGGATGCGTTGCTGATCGCCTGCGTCATCACGCTTAGCATGATGAGGCCGGGCACGATGAACGCGCCATAGCTGACGCCCTCGACCTCGTCGATGCGGCTGCCGATGGCGGCGCCGAAGACCACGAAGTAGAGCGAGGTGGAAATGACAGGCGACAGCAGGCTTTCCATCAGGGTGCGGAAAAAGCGCTTCATTTCATAGAGGTAGATCGCCCATATTGCTGGCAGGTTCATGCGGCGCCCTCCTTGATCAGCCCGACAAAGATTTCCTCAAGGCTGCTTTGCGTGGTCTGAATGTCGCGCAGGGCCAGCCCTTCGGCAGCGAGCGCCGACAGCAGGCGGGTGATGCCCGTCCGCTCGCCGGTCGCGTCATAGGTATAACTCAGCGAGCGGCCACCCTCGCCCAGCACCAGAGCGTAATCTGCAAGCGCGGGTGGAACACCGTCAAGCGCCTCGTTCAGGTCGATGCGCAGGGTCTTGCTGCCCATGCGCGCCATCAGATCGGCCTTTGGCTCCACCAGCAGGATTTGGCCCTTGTTGATGACGGCAATACGATCAGCGATCGCCTCGGCCTCTTCGATATAATGCGTGGTCAGGATGATGGTGACGCCGGATTTGCGCAGTTCCTCGACGATCTGCCACATATCGCGGCGCAGTTCGACATCGACGCCTGCCGTCGGCTCGTCCAGAAACAGAACGCGCGGCTCGTGGCAGAGCGCCTTGGCGATCAGAACGCGGCGTTTCATCCCGCCCGACAACTCGCGGATACGCGCGTTGCGCTTGTCCCAGAGGCTTAGCTGGCGCAGGATTTTTTCGATCAGCGCATCGTTGCGCGTCTTGCCAAAAAGGCCACGCGAGAAACGGACCGTGTTGATAACCTTCTCAAACGGCTCCAGCGCGATTTCCTGCGGCACGAGCCCGATCATCGCGCGCGCCTTGCGATAGCCGCTGACCACATCGTGCCCGCCCACCGTCGCGCGCCCGCTGCTGGGTGTGACAATGCCGCAGAGCGCCGAAATCAGCGTGGTCTTGCCCGCGCCGTTGGGGCCAAGCAGCGCAATAATTTCGCCTTCCTTGATCTGAAGCGAGACGTCTTTAAGCGCGGTGAACCCGCCATCATAGACTTTGCCCATATTTTGCACGTCGACGATCGCGGTCATGGTTCGGCCTCCGGGTGTTGCACGCCCGGCGGAACTTAACCTAATTGGGCACAGAGGCAATCGTGCAGCCGCCAACGGGTGGGTCTGCACCTGCGCACATTGGGCCGCCGCAAGCTTGCGCAGGCGCGGCTGGCCTGTATTCTGCGGCCAGCAGCAAGGATCAAGACATGAGCGACACGCCTATCATCATCGTCGGCGCTGGCGCGGCGGGCATCGGAGCGGCGCTAGAGTGCAAGGCGCGCGGCGTGCCATATATCGTTCTGGAGGCGGCAAACCGTGTCGGCGGGCGGGCCTACACGGCGGCGGCCGGATTGCCTGCCGCGTGGGATCACGGCTGTCACTGGCTGCATTGTGCGGACGTGAACCCACTGGTTGAATGGGCAGACAAGCTCGGCGCGACCTATCGCTCACAAGATGTTGCCAACCCGTTTCAGGTTTGGGACGGGGGCGCGTTTGCCGACGCGCAAGGCGTGCAGGACTACGGGAGCGCGATTGACCGCGCGTTTGAGACGGTCGAGGCGTCGGGCCTTGATGTGCCGATCCCCGATGTGCTGCCGGATGCCGGGCGCTGGGAACCATCGGTGAAGCTGATACTTGCGCTGATGGCGGGCGATGATGCGACGGGCGTATCGGCCTCCGCCTATGCCGATTATGTCGATACCGAACACGACTGGCCCGTGCTGTCGGGCTGTGGCGCGCTAATCACGGCTATGGCGCAGGGGCTGAATATCCGCACTGGCGTGGCCGTGAAGGCAATTCACCAGCGCGAAGGCGGCGCGATCGTGACTACCGATCAGGGCGATCTGGAGGCGTCGGGCGTGATCGTCACCGCGTCAACCAATGTGCTCGCGCGCGGCGCAATCCACTTTGCCCCCGGCCCCGCCGCCGATCTGGTGTTTCAGCTGGATCGTGTCCCATGCGGTATCTATGAAAAGGTCGCATTTGCGATGGATGCCCTGCCGGACGAGATCGCGCAGACCCGGTTTTTGTCAGTGCAACAAAGCGGTCACGACATGGCGACGAATTTTCAAATCATGCATGGGGATGCACCAATGATGCTGTGCCACATGGCCGGATCATACGCACATGCGCTGGTGATGGCGGGGCCGGAGGCGATGACAGACTACGCGCGCGGCGCGCTGATAGACGCCTTCGGCACGCGGATAGAGGACCTCATCATTGCGACAGCGACGACCGACTGGACGAACGATCCGCTGGTGCTGGGCTCGTATTCTCACGCTCTACCGGGATCGGCGCAATTCCGGCGCGATATGATAACGCGTGACACTGGAAGGGTGGTCTTCGCGGGCGAAGCGTTTTCACCAAACTGGCAGGCAACAGCGCACGGTGCCTATGCTAGTGGGCGGGATGTGGCGGGGCGAATGGCGGCGCTGGTTAGCTAATAATCCGCTTGAGCCAGCTTTTTTTCTCCGCCTCAGGCGCGTCGTCGCCCTCTTTTGGGCCTTCGATCACTTCCTCCAACCGGGTGAAGAATTGATCGGCCATCTTCTTGGCAAAGCCGTCGACGATGCGGCTGCCCAGCTGTGCCAGCTTGCCGCCAACCTTGGCCTCAACATCATAGCTGAGGGTAGTGACGCCATCCGCCTCGTCAAGGCGCACATCGGCAGCGCCCTTGGCAAAGCCTGCCGCGCCGCCCTTGCCCTCCCCGGTCAGGGTAAGGCTGGTTTGATCTACGACGTTGCTGACAGTGACCGTACCGCGAAACGTCGCCTTGACCGGGCCAACCTTCTGCGTGACGACGGCCTCATAGCCGTCCTCGGCGCTGCCTGTCACCTCGGTCGCGCCCGGCACGCATTCCTTCAGAACCTCAGGACTAAGAAGCGCGGCCCAAACGGTAGCCTTGTCTGCCTCTATCGTGCGCGTGTCGCTCATTTGCATCGGGCGTCCTCCCTTGGTGTTTTCAAGCTAGGTTAGCCGACGAAGTGAGAGCCGCCAACACTGGTCTTTAGGCGGCGTGCAAGACGCGCAAAACAGCCAATGGCAGCCCTTCAGTAGTCCTTCTCAAAGAACAGGCCCAAACCACTGTTGCCGCCCGCGCCAAAGCTACCCTTGGCCTTGAGCCTCTTGTTAATTTGCAAGTTCAGATTGATCTGCGATTCGCCGTCGCTATTGACCTCAACCTCGGAGTAGAGGTTTTCCGACAGGTATTTACCCGCCCGCACCTCGGTTTCGTCATCCGCGCCAGTCGTCACGTCCAGATTGTCGAGGCCGACACCGCTGCGAAGTTTGCTCACGATGCCGCCGCTGCCCTTGCCCGCCAGCGTGGCCACAGCCGAGGCAAGTTGCAGCGCCTGGAACGCTGAAATCTGGCTTAGGTCGCGGCCAAAGATCAGTTGCGAGACAACCTGATCCTCGGGCAGATCTGGCTGGGACGAGAAGGTAATTTCCGGCTCGTCCGCCGGGCCTTCGATCGCGATGATGACCTGAATATCGCCGCTTGTCGTCTGCGCTACCAACCGCAGATAGGGCACAAAGCTGCCCTGCATCTGAATATAACCCTCGGTCAGGTCCAGCCGCTTGCCCAGTAGATCAAGGCGGCCACGGATCAAGTTAAAGCGGCCCTCCGGAATGATCTGCGCAGTGGTTCCACGCAGGCCCAGCCTGCCGCCCAACTCAGCATCCAGACCCCGGCCCCGGACAAAGATGCGCGATGGCGCGTTGATCGTCACGTTAAGTCCGTAGGCCACGCCGCCCCCATTCCCATTACCGTTGGGACCGCCATTACCGCCCGTGTCCAGCAGATCGGCAAAGGCGCGGGTACGCCGCACCGGCGCAGGCTCGTTCACGTGCCGCAGGCCTGGCAGGTCCGCGCCGGAGGCGATGGCGCCGCTGGGGATGCGCACATTAACCTCGCCCAGATCGATGTTGCCCGCGATGTTAGCGCCGCCTGTTGCAGGGCCGTTGAAGGTGATGCGCCCGTTTGCCGTGGTCGTGTAGAGGCCCGGATCGGTGATGCCGATATTCTGCAAATCGACGGCGATGTCGGCCTGATAGGGCGCAGTCAGGCCGATGCGCCCGCTCGCGGAGAGCCGACCGCCCGTGTTGACACCTGCGCCGATATCAATCTGTGCAGCGGCGCCTGCGAGGCGGATGTTGGCGTTAATCCCCTCCAGCGCCAGCTTGACCTTGGGCAGAGCCAGCCCGGCGCCGCTGGTTGTGATTGTCCCGGTCACTGAAGACAGCGCCGGCGGGCCATTAACCCGCAGGTCGAACTGCGCAAGGCCCGACAGGCTGCGTGGGCTGATGAAGGAGTTGGCAAGCGCGAGTGGCGCATTGCCATTTATGCTCATGTCGAGAGTGCCGTCACTTCCTGCACGGCCCGTAATATCAGCGCTGATGCCTGCCGGGCCAGTCGCGTCGATATCGACGACATAGCCGCTACCATCGCCGCGAACAGTGCCGTTTACCGTCGCGGGGCCGGGGATGCCGGGCGCGAACAGCGCTACATTAGCCAGCCGCGCGTCAATGGTCGCCGCAGACGATCCGTCAGTGCCCAGTGTTCCCGACGCCTTAGCCGTTAGCTGCGATGTATCCAGATCGGCGCGGTCGATGACGATAACCCCGTCCGCATCACGCGCGACCTTGGCCGTGAGGCTGGAGCGGCCGCGCAGCAGCTGATCGACCTGCGGAATCCCCAAGCTAAGGTTATCGCCTGTCACATCAACATCGGCCTCTGCGCTGCCATTCGCGGAGTAAAATCCGGTGGCGGTCGCATTGACCATTGGCGTCTCAAACTCGCCGCGTTTGAGCGTAATGGTGCCGTCCGCGCCGCGAAGAGCATCGATCTGTGCGCGCGAGCGGCCGCGCAGGATGCGATCAACCTGCGGAATGCCGACAACCAGATCGGTGCCTGTGACATCGGCGGAGCCTTGCGCCGTGCTGTCCGCGCCCATGTAGCCCTGAACATCCGCATCAATCTGAGACGTTTTCAATAGTCCCTTGCTAAGCGTCAGCGCGCCATCGGCGCTGCGCTGCGCCGAGATTTCTGCGCTGGACGTGCCGCGCAGGATTGGGTCGAGCTGCGCGACACCAACTGCCAGATCTTGGCCGTTCAGCACCAGATCAGCCTGACCGCTGAGTGTCGCAACATCGCCCTGCGCATCGACGACCACGCTGGCCGCGCCGCCCAGATCGCGGCCCGCAAGCGTCGAATAGGGCGCGAAATCACTTGCAACGGCGCTGGCGCGCATGTCGAAAAGGCCCGGCTTGCCGCCAGTGACGGTCACGGTGCCATCCGCAGTCACAGTCGCCTCGCCGGGACCGGAGCCTCCCGCAAGAATGGTCCAGACATTGCCCGCCTGATCAGCACGGGCCGTTAGCTTGGCCGGGCCTTGCAGGCTAGGCTCCACCAGCGATACATCGGCCAGTGCGAGCTCAATATCAGCCATGCTGCCGTCGCTTTTGTAGATGGCCGTCGCCGTCAGATCGGTGGTGGGTGAGGTGACGCGCAGACGGTCCAGGAACGTCCCGTCCTTGCCGCGCCGTGCCGCAACGTCCAGCTCAACACGCCCGCGCAGCAGCGGATCAAGGCGCGGCTGGCCGACAGCCAGATCCTGCGCTGTGCCGGTCACACTGGCCTCCATCGTCCCTTGACTGGGCGTGATCGCACCATCGACGTTCACCTGCGCGCTACCTGCCAAATCCGCGCCCGCGACACCCGCAAAGCGTGACAGATCGGCTGCGTTCACCCGCACTTTGGCAGTAATTCGCGGATCGATCGGACTGGCCAAGCCATCAATCGCAGCCTCGCCCGCGATGTCGTAATCGCTGCCTTT
>JAGXGX010000140.1 GCA_024636515.1 Roseovarius sp. | reverse complement strand
GTCTTTGCGATGATGTGGGGGATCGTGGTGGGTACGTACAGCTCGATCTTTGTCGCCTCTACGATGCTGTTGTGGATGGGCGTCAAGCGTGACTGGTCCAAGCCTGACGCCAATTCGGGGAATCAGTTCGCCAATGTAGATGCCTGACGCGGCCTTCGCCGCGCTGGCGCTGCCCGGCTTTTGGTGGCTGGCTGCGACAATCGCGGTGGCGGGCATCGTGCGCGGCTTTACCGGGTTTGGCACAGCCTTGATCTTTGTCCCTGTCGCGGGCCTTTTCTTGCCAGCCGCCCAAGTTGTCGCAACGATTACAATGCTTGGCTTAGCCAGCACCGCCGCACTGCTTCCGCGCGCATGGCGGCAGGGCAACAGGGGCGAGGTAGGTCTACTAATACTAGCCGCATTGCCGACCGTCCCGTTGGGCCTGATGGTGTTGGAGCATTTGGACAGTACCACAGTGCGCTGGATCGTCGCGGCCATCGGCACGGTGACGCTGGGCGCGCTGATGTCCGGCTGGCGCTATGCGGGCGCAGTACGACTGCCCATGTTGCTGGCCATCGGCGCGGCGGCGGGGCTGCTAGGCGGCATGACAGGCCTGACTGGGCCGGTCGTTATCCTGTTTTACCTCGCGGGGCAGGGCGCGGCGCAATCGGTGCGGGCCAACACGATCCTGTTCCTTGCCGCGCTGGACCTAGTGATCGTGGCCAATCTGCTCTTGGGCGGAATCACGACTTTTCAAATGGTATGGCTGGCCGGATTGCTGGCCGTGCCCTACTTTGTCACCACAATGATCGGACAGGCGCTGTTCCACCCCTCGCGAGAGCGTCTGTACCGCCGTGCTGCGCTGGCGGTCATAGCGTTGGCGGTCACCACCGGCCTGCCGATCTGGGAATAGGGAGCGATGACATGCAGCTGAACGAAGTTACATTTGCGGAGGCGACGCCAATCGACGGCTACGGCCCCGGCTTTTTTCGGGTAGGCGGCAGCATCGTCAGGGGCGCGGTCCTCGTTACCGAGACGGGCGCGCGCTGTTGGGGCGGGCTGGACGATGCGCAGCCGCTTCTGGACCTTGTTGGAGTTGTCGATGTCGTGTTCATCGGCACCGGCCCCGAGATTGCGCATATCCCGGCAGATTTGCGCGCCGCGCTGGAGGGCGCGGGAATGGGGGTCGAGACGATGAGTTCGCCCGCCGCCTGCCGCACCTACAACGTGCTGCTGTCCGAGGGACGGCGCGTCGCGGCAGCCGTGCTTCCGGTGTAGCTTCCCCCTTCGCGCGGATTACGCTACTCGTGACAATATGTTGCTATCGGCCGAAAATCTTAGCGTCTCGCGCGGCGGTATCGCCGTGCTGGAGGGCGTGACGCTGGCGCTGGCGCCCGGGCAGGCGCTGATCTTGCGTGGCCCCAATGGTGCGGGCAAGACGACGTTGCTGCGCACGCTGGCCGGGCTGCAACCGCTGCTAAAAGGCACGCTGCAAGCCGACGAGGGCGCACTGGTTTATGCCGGTCATGCCGACGGCAACAAGGGTGCGCTGACCGTGCGCGAAAACCTAGAATTTTGGGCCGCGATATTTGGCGGCGGCGATGTGCACCCCGCAATGGACACCTACGCGCTGGCCTCGCTGGCGGATCGCCCGGCGGCGCAGCTGTCGGCGGGACAGAAACGCCGTCTCGGCCTGGCCCGCCTGATCGTCGCGCGCCGCGCTGTTTGGCTACTGGATGAGCCGACGGTCTCGCTGGATACCGCTGCAACAGCGATGTTTGTGGCCGCCGTCCGCGCGCATCTAGACGCTGGCGGATCGGCCATCATCGCCACTCATATTGAACTGGGCTTGGATGAGGCGGCAGTGCTAGACATCACCCCCTTTAAGGCGCGCGTCACCGCGCTGGATGATTTCGACGAGGCATTTCTGTGATAGCGCTGCTGATCCGCGATTTGCGCCTTGCTGTGCGGGCGGGCGGTGGCTTCGGCCTTGGCCTCGCGTTTTTTTTGATCGTTGTGGTGCTAGTGCCGTTTGCGGTCGGCCCAAGGGCCGATTTGCACCGCGTAATCGCGCCGGGGGTCTTGTGGCTGGGCGCGCTGCTTGCCTGCCTTCTGTCGCTCGACCGGATATTCGCGCTGGATCATGAGGATGGATCGTTAGATCTGCTTGCCACGGCGCCGCTGCCGTTGGAGGCGCTGACCTGCATCAAGGCGCTGGCCCATTGGCTGACGACCGGCCTGCCTCTGGTGCTGGCCGCGCCGGTTCTTGGCGTGCTGATGAACCTGCCCGCGCCGGGATATGTGCCGCTGATCCTGTCGCTGGCACTGGGCACGCCAGCCCTTAGCGTCATTGGCACATTCGGCGCGGCCCTGACCGTGGGGGTGCGCAGGGGCGGTTTGCTGATGTCGCTCTTGGTGCTGCCACTTTACGTGCCTACATTGATATTTGGCGCCGAGGCTGCGCGGCGCGGCGCCGACGGGCTATCCTACAGCACGCCTTTGATAATGCTGGCCGGGATCACCTGCGGGACCATCGCCCTCTTGCCCTTCGCCTCGGCTGCGGTAGTAAGGGTCAACCTGCGCTAGACGCTGGGGAAAGGAATTTCATGGCCTCGCTTTGGGAATACGCGAACCCACGCAAATTCATCGCGACATCGGACCGCGTGCTGCCTTGGGTCGGTGCGGGGGCCTTGGTGTCGCTGACCGTTGGCCTTATCTGGGGCTTCTTTTTTACCCCCGAGGATTACCGCCAAGGCGCGAGCGTCAAGATCATCTATCTGCACGTCCCCGCCGCCCTCATGGCGATCAATGCTTGGCTGATGATGTTGGTCGCCTCGCTGATCTGGATCGTGCGGCGGCATCATGTCAGCGCGCTGGCCGCCCGCGCCGCTGCGCCGGTGGGCGCGGTGATGACGGTGATCGCGCTGGTCACTGGCGCGCTGTGGGGCCAGCCGATCTGGGGGACGTGGTGGGTATGGGACCCGCGTCTGACGTCATTCCTGATCCTGTTCCTGTTCTATCTGGGCTATATCGCGCTGTGGTCCGCTATCGAGGATGGCGATACCGCTGCCGACCTCACATCGGTTCTCTGCCTTGTAGGTTCGGTGTTCGCGCTTCTTAGCCGCTATGCAGTGCTGTTCTGGAATCAGGGTCTGCATCAGGGCGCATCACTTAGCTTGGACAAGAAAGAGAACGTGGCAGATGTGTTCTACCTGCCCCTGCTGGTGTGCATTGCGGGGTTCGTACTGCTATTCGTCGCGCTTGTTCTGATGCGCACACAAACCGAAATTCGGGCGCGCCGGATGCGCGCGCTGCTGGCTCGCGAGAGGATGCTGTGATGCCTGAACTGGGGAAATATGCCCTCGCCGTGCTGGCGTCCTATGGCGTATCGCTTGCGCTGCTGGGGATGCTAAGTGCGGTCAGTCTGATGCGCGCGCGACGTGTGCGCCAGCAGCTTAAAACGTTGGAGACACGGATGCGCGGCAATGGCTAAAATTTCGCCCCTGATGATTGCGCCGCCTGTGCTGTTCGCCCTTCTCGCAGGGCTGTTCTTTGTCGGAATGCAGCGTGGCAACCCTGATGCGCTGCCGTCTGTTTTTATCGGTCAGCCCGCACCGCCGGTCGCGCCCAAAGGGTTGGAGGGGCGTGCGCTGCTCACGGATGCAGACCTGCGCAGCGGCGATGTCACTATCGTCAACTTCTGGGCAAGCTGGTGCCCACCCTGCCGCGCCGAACACCCCACGCTGAAGGCATTGAATGCCGAAGGCCTGCGTGTCGCGGGCATCAACTTCAAAGATACCGCATCGCAGGCCCAAGGGTATTTGGAGGATGACGGCGATCCCTTTTTCGCCCTCGGCTTTGATCCCAAGGGGGCGACCGCTATCGACTGGGGCGTCACCGCGCCGCCAGAGACGTTTATCGTGGGCGGCGATGGCACTGTGCTGTTCCGCTATGCCGGACCATTGATCGGCAGCGATTATGAGCAGCGGTTTCGCCCTGCGTTGGACAAGGCGCTGCAAGAGGCCAAAGGCCAATAAGAAACGCCCGCGAGCCTTACGGCTGCGGGCGTTTTCAGTTTCAGCGCGATGCGTCTATTAGGCGGATTTCACCAAGTTTCGCAGCACGTAATGCAGCACACCGCCATTTTCGACATATCCGACCTCGATGGCTGTATCGATCCGGCACTTCAGCGTGATCTCTTTCTCGCTTCCGTCCTCCATCTTGATCGTGCAAGGCACCTCGGCCAGCGGCTTGATTTTATCCAGCCCCGTGATCGAAACGCTTTCCTTGCCGGTCAGGCCCAACGTCTTGCGCGTGTCGCCATTGGTAAACTCGAATGGAATGACGCCCATGCCGACAAGGTTTGAGCGGTGGATACGCTCGAAATTCTCGGCAATCACAGCCTTGACGCCCAAAAGAGCGGTACCCTTGGCCGCCCAGTCGCGCGAGGATCCCGCGCCGTATTGCTCGCCGCCAAAGATGACCAGCGGCGTGCCGTTTTTCTCATACGCCATGGCGGCGTCAAAGATAGCGGCCTGCTTACCGTCCGGCCCAAGGGTGTAGCCCCCCTCAACATCGTCCAGCATCTCGTTGCGGATGCGGATGTTGGCAAAGGTGCCGCGCATCATCACCTCGTGGTTGCCCCGGCGCGATCCGTATGAGTTGAACTCCCGCACGGGCACCTGACGCTCGCGCAGATATTGGCCCGCCGGCGTCGATTCCTTGAAGCTGCCGGCCGGGCTGATGTGATCGGTCGTGACCATATCGCCCAAGAGGGCCAGAACTCTGGCATCAGTGATGTTTTCGATGCTGCCCGGATCCTTGGACATACCTTGGAAATAGGGCGGATTCTGTACGTAGGTTGACTGTGGGGGCCAATCATATGTTTTGCCCTCCGACGTCTCAACCGCCTGCCACTTCTCGTCGCCCTTGAACACGTCGGCATATTTCGACTGGAACGCTTCGGGTGTCACCGTTGCCTCGACCAGTTCGGCGATTTCGGCCTGAGTGGGCCAGATGTCTTTGAGATAGACATCATTGCCATCGTGGTCCTGACCCAACGGCGCGGTGGTGATGTCGATATTCATATCGCCGATCAGCGCATAGGCCACGACCAGTGGAGGCGACGCCAGATAGTTGGCGCGCACATCCGGCGAGATCCGGCCCTCAAAGTTACGGTTGCCCGACAGGACAGACACGCCGATAAGGTCACTATCGTTGATGCATTTGCTGATCTCAGGCGCCAAGGGGCCAGAGTTGCCGATGCAAGTGGTGCAACCATATCCGACGAGGTTGAACCCGATCTTGTCCAGATCTTCCTGCAGGCCTGCGGCTTCCAGATAGTGCGAAACGACCTGAGAGCCGGGCGCGAGCGACGTCTTGACCCACGGCTTGCGGTTCAGGCCCTTCGCGGCGGCCTTGCGTGCGACGAGGCCCGCGCCAATCATCACATAGGGGTTCGACGTGTTGGTGCAGGACGTGATCGACGCGATCACGATTGAGCCGTCGTGAAGTTGGTAGGGCTCGTCGGTCTGAACATAACCGCGCTTGTGGTTGCCCTCGTCGCCAGGAATGTCCTGCGGTTCTGGTTGGCCGCCCTCGGCCTCCCACCGGTCTTCGGCATTTTCGCTGCTGTGCTTGGCGTTCCGTTGCCCTTCGACATACTTGTGAAAGGATACTGCCGCTTTATCGAGAGCGATATAGTCCTGCGGGCGCTTGGGACCGGAAATGGCCGGAACAATCTCGCCCATATCCAGATGTAGCGTGTCGGTATAAATCGGCGCATAGTCCGCATCCCGCCAGAGGCCGTTTTCCTTTGCATATGCCTCGACCAGCGCAATCCGGTCCTTGTCGCGGCCGGTGTTGGTCAAGTAGCGCAGTGTCTCGTCGTCGATGGGGAAAAAGCCGCAGGTCGCGCCATATTCCGGCGCCATGTTGGCGATGGTGGCGCGGTCAGCCAGAGGCAGGTTGTCCAAACCTTTGCCGTAGAATTCGACGAATTTGCTAACCACGCCCTTTTCGCGCAGCATCGAGACGACCTTCAGCACCAAGTCGGTGCCGGTCGTGCCTTCGGTCATTTTGCCGGTTAGCTCAAAGCCGACGACTTCGGGGATCAGCATCGAAATGGGCTGGCCCAGCATGGCCGCCTCAGCCTCGATCCCGCCGACGCCCCAACCAAGGACGGCGACGCCGTTGACCATCGTGGTGTGGCTGTCGGTGCCAACGAGCGTGTCGGGATACGCGACTTCTTCTCCATTTTGGTCTTTGTCGGTCCAGACCGTCTGGGACAGATATTCCAAGTTCACCTGATGGCAAATACCAGTGCCGGGGGGTACGACGCGGAAATTATTAAACGCGCCCTGACCCCATTTCAGAAACTGGTAGCGCTCCATGTTGCGCTCATATTCACGGTCTACGTTCATCTGGAACGCGCGTGGATTGCCGAATTCATCGATCATGACCGAGTGGTCGATAACCAGATCGACGGGGTTCAGCGGATTGATCTGCTCGGCCTTGCCCCCCAGCGCAACGATCCCGTCCCGCATCGCGGCCAGATCTACGACGGCGGGAACACCGGTGAAGTCCTGCATCAGCACGCGGGCAGGGCGATACGCGATCTCGCGCGGGTTTTTGCCGCCCTTGGTCGCCCATTCCGAGAAGGCTTTGATATCGTCCAGCGTGACGGTTTCGCCGTCCTCAAAGCGCAGCATGTTCTCCAGCACCACCTTCAAGGCGGCAGGCAGGCGGCTGAAATCGCCAAGACCGGCTTCTTCGGCAGCCTTGATTGAATAATAAGCAATCGATTGATCGCCGGATTTAAGCGTCTTGCGCGTCTTGGCCGCGTCATGTCCCACGTTGATTGGCATCGGGCTATCCTTTTCGGGTCATTAAAATACGTGGTGCACGGCCTCGTGGGGCTGCGTGCGTGGAATGGCGTGCGTAGCGGCCGCGTGCGGCAAGGCAGAACATCTCGTACGATAACGCCTGAGCAGTACGTTTCGTTGCATTCGTCTGCCACCTGCGCTGAACGCTTGTGCCGCGCCGCCCCTATCTTGCACGGTTTTGGCGCATTTGAAATGAACGATCAAGTGGTCATAACCCTTTATGTATACAATTGCACACTGAAAGAGGTTTTCCGCGACAGATGGCCGCTGACGAAACCTTGATTGGTGTTTCACGTGGTCTGCCAATAGCGTCGCAACCTTAATATATGCATTTATCGGGGGCCATTCATGCGCACCTTCATATCCATTTTTCTGACCGCTGTCATGCTTGCGCTGCCGGGCCTCGCTGCCGCTGAGGAACGTGCGCCTGTTCTGGTTGAGCTCTATACGTCTCAGGGGTGTTCGTCCTGCCCGCCCGCCGATGCTTTCCTGCATGAGTTGGCAGCGCGGGACGATGTGATCGCGCTGGCGCTGCATGTGGATTATTGGGACTATATCTTTGACGACGTTTTCGGCAAAGCGGCCCATACCAAGCGGCAATACGGCTATGCTGCAGCTGGCGGGCGCGATATGGTCTATACGCCGCAAATGATCATCGACGGAAGCGATCATGTCGTCGGTAATCGGCCCAAGGACGTAAATGCGCTCATTAACCGACACTTGGCTGCTCCGCGCCCCGTCGCGCTGACGGTGACGCGTGACGGCGGCAACCTGAGCATTTCGGCAACTGCAAAACCGGGGATCAGCGGGCCTTTAATCGTGCAAATCGCGCGGTATATTCCGCAGCAGACCGTCACGATAGATCGCGGCGAAAACGCCGGACACACTTACTCTTATGTAAACATCGTCACTGATTTGATTGAAATAGGCCAATGGGATATGGCCCGCCCACTGGCGATGAAAGTGCGCGCCAAGGATGACGCGGCTGTTGTCGTCATACTGCAGCGCCCCGCCTATGGCAGGGTCGAGGCGGCGGCGCTACTTCGGTAGCTCGGCAGTAGTGTCTGCGCCATCAGTCGTTTCAACAAGGCGGGCCGCACCGCGATCTGCCATCTCGCCAGTGCCATCTTTCCAGCGGCGGTGGATCCAAAACCATTGGTCCATGTGGGCGCGCACCTGCACCTCTAATCGAGCGTTGAATTCGCGCGTCATCTCGACGGGATCGCCAGGTGGGATCGGCGCTTCGACGTAGATGTCGAAATCCAGACCGTTATCGCGGCGTATACCCCAGACCGGGACGAGCGGCGCTTCAAATTTCAGCGACAGTTCCGCCGTGACCAAAGACGTCAGCGCAGGTTCGCCAAAGAAATCGAGCGGCACGCCGCCATGTGCATTCAAATCATTCAAGATAGCCAACACCCCGCCTGATCGCAGATGCTTGGCCATCTGTAACATGCCACGTCTGCCCTGTTCGAACATCGGTTGGCTGAGCGATCCCATTGCTTCGGCGTAATGCGCGTTGAAGTAGCGGTTTTTCATAGGACGATAGAAAACGCCCATCTCGAAACCTTGCTCTACCATGGCGACGCGCGCTGCGTTGAAACTTCCCATATGGCCGGTGACAAAAATCACTGGTTTGCCCTCGGCGCGTGCACGTTCAATAAACGGCAAGCCAGGGCCATACACGGTCGAATGTCGCGCGCGCGCCGAAAACTCCTTGGCCGAGTAAAGCTCCATCAGGTTTCGCCCGGCATTATCCGGCACTGCGCGCATCAAGCGGCGCACCTCGGCCTCGGGCAGGTCAGGCATCGCCAGCGCGAGATTTTCGCGCACTCGGGCAGAGTAGCCCGCGAGCGGGGCGACGATCCGCGAAGTCAGCCAACCCAGCAAAGGAATTCGTAGGCGATAAGGCAGCAGAGCCGCGAGCGTGATCAGCATGCCTAGCGCAAGGTTGACCAGATATTCGCGGGCTCGTTGAAACCAGGTATCGCTTTCGTCGGTCATAGATCGCCTCGTCGCACTGCTTGGGTGGCGCAGACATACGCTGGCAAGGCAGCTATCACAAGGCACGCCAAGGGCCGGCTACGCAGGATTACCTCTCAGGATCGGATGCAACTAGCCTTCGTCATCGTCATCGTCATCGTCATCGTCATCGCTGTCAGCGCTTGGATCGATCAGTGTGATTTCGCCCGCGGCTTGCAATCGACGAATGGCGTTGACGACTTGCGTCATGGCCTCCTCGCCTTCTTTGGGCTTGATGCGGCCTCTCTCTTCTATCTCCTCCCGCAGTGCGTCAGCTAGGCGGCGTGACATGTTGTCTAGGATAAACTCTGCCACATGCCCCAACTCCCCCGCCGACGCGGAGCCGATTGCTGTAACCAGCACTGTCTGTTCCACATCGCGCACGATTTTTGGCACATCAACTGGGCCGACCCGCTCCGGAATGTTCACGAAGGTAAAGATCGCACGGCGAACTTGCTGAGCAAACGCTTGATCCTCTGTCTCAAGGCCATCGAGCACATCGTCGCGAAGCGCCGATGACGTGGAATTGAGGATTGCACCGACCCGGTTCGCCGGACCATCGTCGAATGCGACCTCGGGCATGTCGTTTAGCTGGGCGGCAAGCGACAGGCCGATGCGATCGACCGCGCCGGGCGTGACGCCCCCCGTGTGCGACACGGCAAAGGTGATGCGCCGAGCCGTATCGCCGGGCAAGCGGCTGAGTAGATCTGCGGCGCGCGTCACGTCGAGTTTGGACAGCATGACGGCGGCGACCTCTGTGCTTTCGGCCTGAATTATGGGGATCAGATCGGCCAGATCGGCCGCGCGTATCTGATCCCACGGATCGCCGAATTGCCGCACGCCGGCCTCCTTGCGCAGGCGCGCCGCAGTCTGAGGGCTGATGCGCCCATCCAGCGCAATCAACGCGCCCGCCATCCCGTGCGGAAATGTCAGGCCCATCGCCTCAAGTTCGGCCGCGAATTCGGTCACGACGGATATCAGTGTCGCACGGTCAACGTAGCGCATTGAGCCCATTTGCGCTGTCAGCGTGCCCTGCAAGGCATCCGGCAGGTCCGACAGAGGTATATCGGCCCCCTCATTCAGCAAGAAGCGCACAATGATTGCCGCCTTTTGCCGCCGCGTCAGGCGCGTGGCGGTGGACGCACCAGACGGCGCAGTGGGCGAAATGCGGGCAAGCGGGGTCGGTAGGCTCATGTCGATCCTCGTGATTGCCCCGGCTTCGGGGCGTTATCTGCGAGGGTAGGCCGCGAGAAGTGAATAAATGTCTAAAAGACGAGCACGCAGCACGCATTTAGCGTCTGAGCCGCTAGCGAAGCGTGCCAGAGCTATTGAGCAATACCTAAAGATCCGGCCCGTCTTTGACTCGCTGCCAGCGGCGAAGACGAGGCCGGGCGCAAGCAGCGCCGCAAAAAAGGTGGATTTGAATATAATGGCCTCTGCCGGCTGCATCATGCGATCTAAAACGGCCCGCCAATGCGGCGAGCCGTTGTCACCGCCTCCAGATTAGCTGCTTACAGGCACGCATGCCTTGGCGTCCGCATCATAGCTAGTGCCGGCTGCGCAGGACATGATCTGCGCGCTTTTGCCGTGATTACAGCCCTGTGCCAACGACAATGTCGGCAACAGCGTGAGCGTCACGGCGATGGTCAACGTCTTCATTTGCAGGCCTCCTGTGATTGGGTGACGCAAGGGTAACCGCAGAGCGCCGCTACACCTAATCACATTTTCGCAGGCTTACTTGTCAAAGACGCGGGCAAAGATCGTATCGACATGCTTGGTATGATAGCCAAGGTCGAATTTATCCTCGATCTGCTCGGCGCTTAGCACCTTCAACACGTCGGGATCGGCCAGAAGCTCGGTCTTGAAATCCTTGCCGTCTTCCCAGACTTTCATCGCGTTACGCTGCACCATTTTATAGGCATCCTCGCGGCTGACGCCGACCTGTGTCAGGGCCAGCAGCACGCGCTGGCTCATCACTAGGCCACGGAATTTGTTCATGTTTGCCAGCATGTTCTCTGGATAGATCACCAGTTTATCGACCAGACCGGTAAGGCGAGCCAGCGCAAAATCCAGCGTGATGGTGGTGTCGGGGCCGATGTTACGCTCAACCGAGGAGTGCGAGATGTCGCGTTCGTGCCAGAGCGCGACATTCTCCATCGCCGGGACGACAGCCATGCGGACAAGGCGGGCGAGGCCAGTCAGATTTTCGCTCAGCACCGGATTGCGCTTGTGCGGCATTGCAGAGCTGCCTTTTTGGCCGGCGCTAAAGAATTCCTCGGCCTCCAGTACCTCGGTGCGCTGCATATGCCGGATCTCGATCGAGATGTTTTCGATGCTGCTGCCCACCACGCCAAGCGCGGCAAAGAAAGCCGCGTGGCGGTCGCGGGGGATGACTTGCGTGCTGATCGGCTCGGGCTCCAGCCCCATTTGCTTGCAGACGTGTTCTTCGACGCGGGGATCGATATTCGCGAATGTGCCGACTGCGCCGGAAATTGCGCCAGTGCAGATCTCGGAACGGGCCGTTTCCAGACGGTTCAGGTTACGGTCCATTTCCGCATAAAAGCGGGCAAAGGTCAGGCCCATGGTTGTCGGCTCAGCGTGTATGCCGTGGCTGCGGCCGATGCGGACGGTGTCTTTGTGCTCGTAAGCGCGGCGTTTCAGCGCCTCAAGCAGCGCTTTAATATCCGCGATCAGGATGTCGCTTGCGCGGACCAGTTGCACGTTAAAGCAGGTGTCCAGAACGTCCGACGACGTCATGCCCTGATGGACGAAACGCGCCTCGTCGCTGCCGACATGCTCGGCCAAATGGGTGAGGAAGGCGATGACGTCATGCTTGGTCACGGCCTCGATTTCGTCAATTCGCGCTACGTCGAACTCGACATCCTTGGCTTTCCACACGGCCTCGGCATTGGCGCGCGGGATCACGCCCAGATCGGCCATAGCGTCGCAGGCATGTGCCTCAATCTCGTACCAGATACGAAATTTCGTCTGAGCCGACCAGATGGCGACCATTTCGGGGCGGGAATAACGGGGAATCATGCGCGTGGCCTCAGGTTTAGGGCGGTTAGGCGGGGTTTAGCCCGCCCGCCGCCTGATGCCAAGTCGCGCGCTGGTTATCCCGCGCGCGTGACGATCTGCGATGTCGCCTCCAAGGTGCGATGAACCGGGCAGCGGTCTGCTATTTCCAAGAGGCGCGCGCGTTGATCGGCGTCCAGATCCCCTTCGATAAACACGGTACGGAGGAAGCGATCGATCTTTTCGGGACTGGCCCCGCCAGCGTCCTGCGCATGGACTTTATCATGGCACACATCAACTCGCACATGCGTCAGCGGCCACTCCTTGCGCCGCGCATACATGCGGATCGTCATCGACGTGCAGGCACCCAGCCCAGCCGACAAAAACCCGTAGGGCGACATGCCCCGGTCCGTGCCGCCATAGGCCAGCGGCTCGTCTGCTACGGCGTGATGGCGGGGACCGGAGTTGATGTCTTGCAAAAAGCCGTTTGGATCGGCCTCGCTGACGCGCACAATACCCTCGGGTGCGCCGGGGGGCGGCGCCGGTGGGCGCAGGTCCAGATATCGTGCGCTCCATGCGGCGATCACCTCGGCGGCGTATTCGGCATCACCCGGCCGGGTAATCAGGTGGTCAGCTTCGCCCAGAGTGACAAAGCTCTTAGGGTGCTTTGCCGCGCGAAAAATCTCGGCGGCATTGTCAATGCCAACCACCTTGTCGCGCGGTGCGTGCATGACCAGCAGGGCGCGGCCAAGCTTGGCAATGTCCGGCGCGAGCGCAGCGGCGCTGACATCCTCGACGAAGTCGCGGCCAATGCGGATGGCTCGCCCGCCCAGCGTGACCTCGGCCGCGCCATCGGCTGTGATCGTGTCCAGCGCCCCGGAAAAGTTATGCGTGACATGGCCCGGATCGAAGGGTGCGCCGATAGTCACAACCGCACGCACAGACGGCAACTGCCGCGCCGCGCGCAATACTGCTGCGCCGCCGAGCGAATGACCGATCAACAAGGCAGGGGCCATATCGCGCGCCTCCAGCGCGGCGGCGGCCAGCAACAAATCATCGACATTCGAGGTAAAGGTCGTGTTCTCAAACTCCCCCTCCGAATGGCCCAGCCCGGTAAAGTCGAAGCGCAGCACCGCAATGCCCGCCCCGGCCAACCTCGCCGAGATGCGGCGCGCGGCAGGAATATCCTTGGAGCAGGTAAAGCAGTGCGCAAAAAGCGCGGTGGCCAGATGCGGACCTTCGGGCAGATCTAGCCGCGCGGCCAGTTCGGCCCCGCCATGTCCAGTGAATGTCAGTCGTTCGGTGGGCATGGCGCGATCCTTCTAGCTGCTAGCAATAAGGTAGGCTGGCATTTGGCCGGTTGCATCTATTTGCAAAGGTTTTCACGAGAAGGTGAGTAATTAAGACGCGAGCCTTTGTCTTGCTGGCTGGCGCCCCGATCAGAAAAACTAGGCCTGCCAATTCGCTAAATACCCGAACTGGATAGGTGCCACGGCAGAGCGCCTCGTTTGTCAGTCTCACTATATCATCACCAATTGTGATGATATACCAAGTAAATATTCGTTATCATCATATCTGGCTGAGGAGTAATGTGACCCACATACCGATTAAAACGTAAAGGAGATCACAATGACCGTTATGTCTTCGACCCGTCCTGCAGGCCATGCCCCTTGCCCGCCTGCCGAACTTCGGGGCCTATTTCTTGGGCTAGTGGCTGGTGCGCTTGCAATGTGGCTGATCTTGGCCAGCGGCGTCCCTCTGGCACCGACTGGGGGCGACCTTAGCTTGGGCGCATCGGACCTGCCCGACTGGCACGGCAATGTCATGCGCTCGCATTGGTCCGAGTGACTGGCGCCACCGTAAAAACGGCGGGGCTGGCCAGCGGGTCAGCCCCCCATCAGCGCCGCATCGTAGGGATACTTGGTCAGGTTTTCATACCCATCCTCGGTGATCAGCACCTGGTCCTCTAGCTTTATTGAAAAATCGCCCCCCTCTGGGCTGATGAGTGCCTCGGCGCACAGCGTCATCCCAGCCTCCAACGGATAGTCGAACGCACCCGGAACAGCCTGATCGGGATAAGCCACCAGCGGCCACTCATCGCAAAGCCCTACGCCGTGCATGAGGCAGCCGTATTTGCCCTTCATATACTGCGCGTCCAGCTTGTGCGCCTGTTCGGTCAGTTCGGGGATGGTGATGCCGGGGCGCAGCAGATCCATGTTGGCTTGAATATGTTCGACCCCGTGCTGCATGGCATAGACCATGTCGGCGCGCGGTTTGGCGTCTCCGATCCACCATGTGCGGCTAATATCGACGCAGATGCCGTAGCTGCCAATCAGGTCGGTGTCGAAGGCGACAATCTCATTGTTCTGGACAATACGGCCGCCACATTCCTGAAACCATGGGTTCGTGCGCGGGCCGGATGTTAGCAGGCGCGTCTCGATCCACTCGCCACCGCGGCGGATATTTTCGGCGTGTAGAACGGCCCAGATATCATCCTCGGACATGTCGCCGCGGGGCACACCCGAGCGGGCCGCATCCTCCATGAGTTTCACGGCCACCTCGCAGGCATGGGACGCGCAGCGCATTGCCTTGATCTCGTCCGGGCCTTTAACGGCGCGGCATTTCTCGGTTAGCTCCTCGCCGGGGATGATATCCAGTCCCTGCGCCTCTAGCGCGCGCAGGCCGTGCAGCATAATCTTGTCCACGGCCATGCGGCTATTGCCGGGCGCGTGCTCGGCCAACAAAATGCGCACTTCATTCGAGAATACGTCGGCGGCCACGTCCACCTTGTCGCCCCGGTCAAAATAGAACAGGTCTGCGCCGCTGCGCTGCTCGCGCACCAAAGGATTGAATTCACTAAGGAACGGGGAATTCTTGTAGTCCCAGATCACCATGTAGCCATCGGCGCATATCAGCACGGCGCGAAATGGATTGTGTGTATTCCACAACTGCATGTTGGTGCTGTCGGTGGCATAGCGGATGTTCAAGGGGTCAAAGACCAGTAGGCCGGCATAGCCGCGCTCTACGACATGCCGCGTCAGCCGTTCCCACCGATAGCGGCGCATCGCCTGCAAGTCAGGCAGATTCAGTCCCGCCGCTGCCCATTCGCCATAGGCCAGCCGCGTCGGACCGATTTCGATACGGTCGGCATCATTCGGGGTGTTGTCGCCCAAGGTTGCACCGCGCGTCGGATCAATCTTGCGGGTGTCGCAAAAATGCTGGTTCATGGCACTGGCTCCGGCAGTTGGTAGAGCCAGCGTGACGCAGCTTTAGGGCGGCGTCATCTCTGTTTCCGACGCGCCGCCGCCGCATATGGGCTAAGTTTACAGGAACCGCAGAGCGTCCTCGCGCAGAATAGTGTAGACGAGCATCGCAATCCCGACGGGGGGCACTTGCAGCATCATCGACAGGCTAAAGGTGTATATCGTCAGGTGCATAGGCAGGCTGATGGGCTTGTCCGCGTCCGCTTCTGACAATATTGCACGCAATGTTTGAGTGCGTGCATGCTCGTCGATCGACGGCCTGTCGGTGCGACGCGTCGGCAGGAGGTCGATTGACCTGCGCGGCGGGGTCACGGGCGGGCCAGCTTCACAATACTTGGGCATCTGTACGATCGGCTCGTCAGTGATGCGCTCGTCGGTGCTGGCATCGTCCGCGCTGAGCAGGAGCTCGGTCACCAGATCAATATACTCGGAATCAATCGGGCGAACCACCTCGCAGCGCAGCACACTTTCCGCCGGAAGGTGCGCATCGGATTGCCAGATGAGCTTGTCCGCAAATGCGTCGATAATGTTGTCGTCTGGGATAAGGCATTTGGCCATGGGCGATGGGCCGACCGCGATGATGAGATACCAGTTGCTTTTGCGCTGGCTCGGACGCACCCACGCAAGCGCGACGCGGATGGGTCCGCGATCAAGGATAGCGATGTCGTCGCAGTCCCGCGTCATGTGTCTTTGGCCATCGCCGCCGCAGTTCAGCTTCGCGTCAAATTCTTTGACGATGTCTTCGAAGCTCAGCGGTGGAGGGCTGGAAAACTGCAAAGCGGCAGCTGTTCCGAAATATTGCAATGGCATCATTTCAACTGATCCTGAAGTTTGTCTGCGGGATCAGTTAGCGCTGCAATCAAGAGTAAATTTCGATAAGATTGTGTTAACTATGTGGAACACGACTTAAAGGCGAGTGTGGCAGCGGCGCATTGCTGCGCCGCTGCCGCTAAAGGTCGCTGCGTGTTGCGTTAGCAGCTGTAGTACATCTGGAACTCTACCGGATGCGGAGTCATCTCGTATTTCAAGACCTCTTCCATCTTCAGCTCGATATAGCCCTGCACCTGATCGCGGGTGAAGACGTCACCAGCCAGCAGATAATCCATATCGTTCTGCAATTCGGTCATTGCTTCGCGCAGGCTGCCGCAGACCGTGGGGATGCCTTCCAGCTCTTCGGCGGGAAGGTCATACAGGTTCTTGTCCATCGCCTCGCCGGGATCGATCTTGTTCTTGATGCCGTCTAGGCCGGCCATCAGGAGCGCCGCAAACGCCAGATAGGGATTTGCCGCCGGATCGGGAAATCGTGCCTCGACCCGCTTCGCCTTGGGCGATTCTGTCCACGGGATACGAACGCAGCCCGACCGGTTGCGCGCCGAATAGGCCCGCAGTACAGGTGCTTCAAAGCCGGGGACCAGACGCTTGTAGCTGTTGGTTGTGGGGTTCGTGAACGCGTTCAGCGACTTGGCGTGCTTGAGGATGCCGCCGATGAACCACAGCGCCTCTTGGCTGAGGTCAGCGTATTTATCGCCTGAAAACAGCGGCTTGCCGTCTTTCCAGATCGACATGTTGACGTGCATCCCGGACCCGTTGTCGCCATAGATCGGCTTGGGCATGAATGTCGCCGACTTGCCATAGGCCTGCGCGACGTTGTGGATGACGTATTTGTGTTTCTGGATCTCGTCGGCTTGCTTGGTCAGCGTGCCAAAAATCAGCCCCAGCTCGTGCTGGCACGATCCGACCTCGTGGTGATGCTTGTCCACCTTCATGCCGAGGCGCTTCATCGTCGACAGCATTTCAGCGCGAATATCATGCGCGTCGTCTGTTGGGTTGGTCGGGAAATACCCGCCCTTCAGGCCGGGACGATGGCCCATGTTTCCCATCTCATACTCGGTGTCCGTGTTCCACGACCCGTCCTGCGCGTCGACCTCGTACGACACCTTATTGACGGTGTTGGCGTAGCGAACGTTGTCGAACAGGAAAAACTCAGCCTCGGGGCCCATGTAGGCCGTGTCGCCAATGCCTGTGGATTTCAAATACGCCTCGGCCTTTTCGGCTGTGCCGCGGGGGTCGCGCTCATAGGGCTCGCCCGTGTCCGGCTCAACGATCGAGCAATGCACGCAAATCGTCTTTTCGGCATAGAAGGGATCAATATATGCAGTCTCGGTATCCAGCATCAGCTTCATGTCCGATGCCTCAATCGACTTCCAGCCGGCGATGCTGGACCCATCGAACATGAAGCCTTCTTCGATGAAGTCCTCATCGACGAGATCGGACACGATGGTCACGTGCTGAAGCCGCCCGCGGGTGTCGGTAAAGCGGATGTCGACGTATTCCACGCCTTCGTCCTTGATAGCCTTGAGAAAATCGGATGCGCTCATGGGGCATTCCTCCACTTGGATATTTTCGGGGGTGTGTCTCTACAATGCGTCGGAGCCGGTTTCACCTGTGCGAATGCGGATGGCTTGTTCGACATGGCTGACGAAAATCTTGCCGTCGCCGATCTTGTCGGTCTTGGCGGCCTCGACAATGGCCTCAATGGCGGCGTCAACCTGGTCATCGTCCAGAACCACATCAATCTTAACTTTGGGCAGGAAATCGACAACGTATTCAGCGCCGCGATACAACTCGGTATGGCCTTTCTGGCGGCCAAATCCCTTGACCTCAATCACGCTGAGGCCTTGGATGCCGGCGTCTTGCAAGGCCTCCTTGACCTCGTCCAGCTTGAACGGCTTGATGATCGCTTCGATCTTTTTCACGGGGCGGGCTCCTTGGAAAACCAATCTTCGCGCCTGATAAATCATGCGCTGCGCGCGGTCTCAATGGCCCACCATGCGTCATGGCCGTAAACGACGCATATGTTTGGTGTGGTGCTTAAAAATTAGGCAGGGTGCGCGAAATTTGGGCAGGTATGAGTCGATTGACCTCGCCGCGCTGCTTGATCATGCGGCGGCCCGGCGGCATCCTCGATTTATAAGACCCGTAAAAGGAGGCAAGAATGCACCGCACGCCCCGCGTTATCGAGATGACTGCCCGCCGCGTTCAAAGCCTGCGCAAAACGGGGCGCTCACATAAATACGACTACGGGCATGCGCTGGTGCTGTCCGGCGGGCCCGGGGCCACGGGCGCGGCACGGCTGGCAGCGCGCGGCGCGCTGCGGATTGGTGCAGGGCTGGTGACACTGGGGGTGCCGCCCGCCGCCCAGATGGAGGTGGCGATGCACTGTACGGCCGTCATGCTAACGCGCGTAAAGGACGCCGCTGCGCTGGCTAGTTTGCTGGATGATGAGCGTATTAACGCGCTCTGCCTAGGGCCGGGGATGGGCGTGGAGCGTGCGGCAAATCTGCTGCCACAGGCGCTGTCTGCGCAGGGCCGCGCAGCGGTACTGGATGCGGAGGCGTTGACGGCGCTCGCGCAGGATCCAACGTTAATGGGCCTGCTGCATGATAACTGCGTGCTAACACCGCACGAGGGCGAATTTCGTCGACTGTTTCCCGATCTTGCAAGCGAGCTTCATGGCGGAGCGGACGATCCGGAGGGGCGCGTTGATGCCGCCTGCAAGGCATCGGCGCGCACAGGTGCGACGGTACTGTTAAAGGGCGCGGATACGGTCATTGCCGCGCCGGACGGGCGGTGCAGCCTGCACGCTGCTGCCGCAGGGCGCGCAGCGCCATGGCTGGCAACCGCTGGGGCAGGGGATGTTCTGGCCGGGTTCGTTACCGGGCTGCTAGCGCGGGGCCTCGCACCGATAGATGCGGCAGAGACAGCAGT
>JAGXGX010000139.1 GCA_024636515.1 Roseovarius sp. | reverse complement strand
TGCTTGCGTAGATCCTTCATCCGGCGGCGACGCGGCGGCGCGACAGGATCGGGGCTGGCGACGGTCGCGGGGGTCTGCGTGATTTTCGGATCAGCCATGACCGTTGCCCTCCTTGCCGGAATAACGGACGTAGATGATGAGTGATGCCATCACCACGACCATCAGGATCAGTGCCGCCGCCGAACCGAACGGCCAGTTGCGCGACCCTGAAAACTGCAGCGCTATCAGGTTGCCGATCATCAACTCTTTGCCGCCGCCCAGCAATTCGGGCGTGATATAGGCGCCAAGGCCGGGGATAAACACGAGGATGCAGCCTGCCACGATGCCCGGCTTTGCCATCGGGATGATAACATGGCGCAGCACCTGAAACCGGCTGGCGTAGAGGTCATATGCCGCCTCAACCAGCCGGAAATCCAGCTTTTCCAGCGACGCATAAAGCGGCAGCACCATGAAAGGCAGATAGCTGTAGATCAGGCCCGCAAAGACGGCGTAATCAGTGTAGAGCATCCCGATAGGGCGGTCGATGGCCCCCATATTCATCAGCCCGATGTTGATGATGCCCTCGTCGCGGATGATCAACAAGATCGCATAGGTACGCACCAAGAGGTTCACCCAAAAGGGCAGGGTGATCAAAAACAGCCACAGATTGCGCTGCTCCAGCGGCTTGGACGCGATAAAATAGGCGGTTGGAAATCCGATAATCAGCGCACCGACGGTCGCGCCGAATGCCAGCCCGATAGAGCGGCCATAGATACTGAGGTAGGTGCCCGAAAATTGCAGCGTGTCGTCAAAGATGTCGCGGTCGAACAGAAACTGCACGTATGCGTCGGTTGAAAATTTCCACGTGACGCCGCCATACGTGCCGGGGGTGAGGAACGAATAGATCAGCGTGATCGTCAGCGGAAAGAGCCCAAAGATGCCAATGATAATCAGCGCGGGCGACAAGAGCTGCCAACGACGAAGGCGCGCGGACGCCTCGGTCTGGCGGCGCGCTTCGGCAAGGCGGTCTGCAGTGGTTGCGCTTTCCGGCAGGGTTGCGGTGAGGTCTGCCATCAGTCTACCAGAACCTGAACGGCATCCGGCACAGAAATGCCCACCTGACGGCCGACCTGCGCATCTGTTTGCGCCCGGCGCACCAGTACCTCCCCGCCGCCATCCAGCGCGATATGCACGTTATGGCCCGCACCGAAATAGACGATATTGGTCACGCGACCCTTGAGCGCCGCATCGGAGGCATCCGGCGCGGTTAGCCCCATATTTTCGGGGCGGATCGCGACCGAGGCGCGCCCCTTGCGGGCGGCGCCCTCTGATAGCAGCGCGCCGATTTTGGTTCCTCCAGGCAGGATCACCTTCGCGCCATTATCGCTAAGATCGCCCTCCAGGATATTGATATCGCCAATGAAATCCGCGACAAAGCGGCGCGCGGGATTGTTGTAGATCTCCTTGGGCGCGCCGACTTGCAGGATCGCGCCAGACTGCATGACTGCTATCCGGTCGGACATGGTCAGCGCCTCTTCCTGATCGTGCGTGACAAAGACAAAAGTTATGCCCGTCTCTTCTTGCAGGCGCTTTAGCTCGATTTGCATTTCCTTGCGCAGCTTGAGGTCCAGCGCCGATAGCGGCTCGTCCAGCAGCAGTACCTTGGGGCGCGGCGCAAGGGCACGGGCCAGTGCCACGCGCTGTTGTTGCCCGCCTGACAGCTGATCGGTGCGGCGGTCTGCCAAATGCTCCATCTGGACCAGAGCCAGCATGCGCTCCACGGCCTCCTTGATCTCGGCCTTTGGGCGGCCCTGCATCTCTAGGCCAAAGCCGATATTGCGCGCCACACTCATGTGCGGGAATAGCGCGTAGGATTGAAACACCGTGTTCACGGGCCGCTTGTAGGGCGGCAGGTGGCCGATTTCCTGCCCATCCAGCAGGATCTGGCCCTCATCCGGTAAATCAAACCCTGCGATAAGGCGCAAAAGGGTGGTCTTGCCGCAGCCCGATGGGCCCAGCAGGGTAAAGAATTCGTTCTTACGAATGTCGACCGATACGGCATCAAGCGCAGTGATTTTGCCTGCGCCCTGACCGAACGTCTTGGTCACGCGCTCGGCATGCACCATAACGTTATCTGCCGGGTCTTGTGCGGCGCCGGATGCGGTCGCGGCTGTCTGCGCCTGCTGTACCATGCGGCGTGTCCCCCTTCGTTTTATGGCCCCGCGTGCGATTCCTTGCCGGGGGTGTTCAGGCAGACTAGGGCGCAGCAGCCGCAAAGGTAAAGACCTCATCGCCTTATTCACGCGCAGCCCCGCCCGGTACCCCGGCCTGTGCCAGATCCGGTGCGAAGGGTATTTACCCCGCGCGGCCTATGGCCCAGATTGAACCGCAACAGAGGATCATCCGCGGGCGCGTGTCCGCACAGAAAAGGGGCCGGTTATGGCAGGCAAGGCAGATCTGGTAATCGTCAACGGCAAGGTTCTGACAATGGACCCGAGGCATCCCCGCGCGGAGGCCGTGGCGCTGGCGGGCGGCGTGATACTGGCGGTGGGCAGCACGGCTCAGATGCGCGATCTGGCCGCGCCAGACGCGCGTGTGATCGACGCGGCAGGCGGCACGGTGATGCCGGGCTTGATCGACAGCCACGTGCACTTGTTCCAAGGGTCCGCCGCGCTGGAGTTCATGGCGATGGAGGGGGTTGAGACGGCCGAGGACGCCGCCCGCACCATCCGCGCCTATGCAGATGCGAACCCGAATGAGCCGATGATTTTAGGCACCGGCACCGCCTATGGCCTGATGGACGGGTGCAACCCCACGCGTCACGATCTGGATGCGATCCTGCCGGATCGGCCCATGGCGCTGCTATCGCCTGATATCCATACGCTATGGGCCAATACGATGGCGCTGGAGGCTGCAAACCTGCTGCACGGCGCCCCGGTGCCGGAGGGCAGCGTGATCGTGATGGAGGGCGGGACAGCCACCGGCGAATTGCAGGAAACCGGCGCGTTTGGCCCTGTCCTGACGCTTAGCCGGACGGGCGGACGCGACATGCTGGGCTATGTAACAGGGGCGGAGCCCGAGCCGCCCGCCACGGAGGCCGAGCGCGCCGCCGACCGCGCGCTGATCGCCCGCGGACTGGCCCACGCCGCATCGCATGGCATCACTACGATGCACAACATGGACGGGAATTTTTACCAGCTGGAGCTGCTTAGCGATCTGGACGCCGCAGGCGATCTTAAATGCCGGATGCAGGTGCCATTCCACCTGAAGAATTACGACCCACTCGACCGGCTGGAGGAGGCCGCCGAGATGCGCCGCCTCTATACGGGCGATCGCGTCTGGTCGGGCCGGGTTAAAATGTTCATGGACGGTGTGCTCGACACGCATACCGCGCTGATGACGCGCCCCTATCCCGGCACCAACACGATTGGCGAGCCTGTTTTCGAGCCCGATCATTTCAACGCGGCCTGCGTGCGCGCTGACGCTATGGAACTGCAACTTAGCGTTCACTCTATCGGTGATCTGGCGACGCGGCGCACGCTTGATGGCTATGCCGCCGCACGTGAGGCCAATGGCACGCGCGATTCCCGCCACCGGATCGAGCATATTGAGGTGATCCATCCCGATGACCTGCCGCGCATCCGCAGGCTGGGCGCGGTCGCGTCCCTTCAGCCGCGCCATTCGCCGCTGGGCGATTATTTTCCCCTTCTCCCCCAAGGCACACTGCTGCACGACGACCAATACCCCTATGCCTATGCATGGCAGCGCATCCGCGACACGGGCGCGCCGGTGATCTTTTCGACCGATTGGCCGGTCATACCTGTTGACGCGATGCGTAATATCCAATGCGCCATCGCGCCACTGCAGCCCGGCGCGCCGTGGGATGTGCGGCCCCAAACGCTGACGGATACGCTTGCCTCATATACGTCGGGCAATGCGTGGGTGGAATTTAACGAGGGCCGCAAGGGGCAGCTGGTAGCGGGCCAGATGGGCGATGTGGTGATCATGGACCGCGATCTGGAGGCCTGCGCGCCGGATGCTATCCATGCCGCGCGCGCGATGGTCACTATCTGCGGCGGGAGCATCACCCATGCCGCGTGACGCGGGGTGGCACTGGCGGCATCCCTGCCGCTGGCCTAAAGTGAGGCCATGAAAAACCATAGCCGATTCATCCACCTGCGCGTCCATAGCGAATACTCCCTGCTAGAAGGGGCCGTGCGGCTGAAAAAGCTGCCGGCTATGTGCGTCGATGCGGGGATGCCTGCCGTCGCCGTTACCGACACGAACAATATGTTCGCCGCCCTCGAATTTGCCGTTTCGGCGGCTGAGGCGGGCGTTCAGCCGATCATGGGCTGCCAGATTGATCTGGCCTATGTAGATGTTGCGCCGGGCGAGCGTCCTGCCACTCCCGCACCCATCGTGCTGTTGGCCCAGAACGAGCAGGGGTACGAGCATCTGATGAAGCTCAACTCCTGCCTCTATCTGCGCGGTGACGGCGCGCTGCCGCATGTTACGCGGATGGATCTGGCCGAAAATGCTGCTGGCCTGATTTGCCTGTCCGGGGGGCCGGACGGCCCCGTCGGGCGCCTTTTGCGGGCCGGGCAGCGCGACGCGGCGGGCGCGATGATGCGCCAACTGGCCGAGATATTCGGGGATCGCCTTTACGTCGAGTTGCAGCGCCATCCCGGCGAGGATGGCCTGCCCGAGGCAGAGCGCGCGTCGGAACGCGGCCATATCGAAATGGCCTATGCGATGGATCTGCCGCTAGTCGCGACCAACGATGTCTATTTCCCGAAAACATCGATGTATGAGGCGCATGACGCCATGCTCTGCGTGGCCGAGGGCACTTATGTCGATCAGTCTGCACCGCGCCGCCGCCTGACGCCGCAGCATAACTTCAAGACGCCCAAGGAAATGGCGACGCTATTTGCCGACCTGCCAGAGGCGATTGAGAACACCGTGGAAATCGCCAAACGCTGCGCCTTTGGCGCCTATCGCCGCGATCCGATCCTGCCCAAATTCGCCGATGACGAGGTGGTCGAACTGCGCCGCCAGTCCAAAGAGGGACTGGCTGAGCGTCTGGCCGTCATACCCCACGCCGTTAGCGTGGAGGAGTACGAAAAACGGTTGGAGTTTGAGCTGGGCATTATCGAGGGCATGGGCTTTCCCGGCTATTTCCTGATCGTTGCCGATTTCATCAAATGGGCCAAAGACCGCGACATTCCGGTAGGTCCGGGGCGCGGGTCGGGTGCGGGATCGCTCGTGGCCTATGCTCTGACGATCACCGACCTTGATCCGCTGCGCTATTCCTTGCTGTTCGAGAGGTTCCTGAACCCCGAACGTGTCAGTATGCCCGACTTCGACATCGATTTTTGCATGGATCGCCGCGAGGAGGTGATTCAATACGTGCAGGAAAAATATGGCCGCGATCGCGTGGGCCAGATCATCACCTTTGGCGCGCTGCTGTCCAAGGCCGCCGTGCGCGATATTGGCCGCGTCCTCCAGATGCCATACGGGCAGGTGGATCGTCTGTCGAAGATGATCCCCGTTGAGGGTGTTAAACCCGTCAGCATTCAACAGGCGTTGATCCAAGAGGACCGCCTGCGCGAGGAGGCCCGTAATGAGGAGGTCGTCGACCGCCTGCTGAATTACGGGATGCAGGTCGAGGGACTGCTGCGCAACGCGTCGACCCACGCGGCTGGCGTCGTGATTGGCGATCGCCCGCTGGACGCGCTGGTGCCGCTGTACCAAGATCCGCGCAGTGACATGCCTGCGACCCAGTTTAATATGAAATGGGTCGAGCAGGCCGGGCTGGTCAAGTTCGACTTTCTGGGGCTGAAAACCCTGACCGTGATCCAAAACGCGATGGCGCAGATCCACGGCGAGGGCCGCAATCTGCACACCGCCGCGGATGGCAGCGCGATCTACCAGCCGCATGCGGGGGCTGAAAACGATATCGGACAGATCCCGCTGGACGATGCCAAGACCTACGCGCTCTATGCGCGCGCCAAGACTGTCGCGGTGTTTCAGGTTGAAAGCTCGGGCATGATGGACGCGCTCAAGCGGATGAAGCCGGACTGCATCGAAGATATCATCGCGCTGGTCGCGCTCTATCGCCCCGGCCCGATGGAGAACATCCCGAAATTCTGCGAGGTAAAAAACGAGCTATCCGAGCGCGAATTGCTGCACCCGACCATTGATCATCTTTTGGACGAGACGCAGGGCATCATCGTCTACCAAGAACAGGTGATGCAGATCGCGCAGGAAATGGCTGGCTATAGCCTTGGCGGCGCGGACCTGCTGCGCCGCGCGATGGGTAAGAAGATTCAGGCGGCGATGGATGCCGAACGGCCCAAATTCATTGCCGGCGCCAAGGAAAACGGCGTCGACGACGCCAAGGCGCTGGAGGTTTGGAACCTACTGGATAAGTTCGCAAATTACGGATTTAACAAATCCCATGCGGCGGCCTATGCGGTGGTAAGCTACCAAACGGCGTGGCTGAAGGCGAACCACCCATCCGAATTCATGGCAGGTGTCATGAATTGCGATATTCACCTCACCGACAAACTCTCGGTCTATTTCGAAGAAGTAAAGAAGGGGCTGGGGCTGAATTGGGCACCGCCATGCGTCAACCGCTCGGACGCGCAGTTTGTGGTGCGCAATGGCGTGCTACATTATGGCCTTGGCGCGCTGAAAAACGTCGGCGTCGAGGCGATGAAGCTGATCGTGGAGGGCCGCACTGGCGGGGCGCAAGGCGCAAACGGTGAGGATAAGCCGTTTGCTACGCTTTATGATTTCGCCCGCCGCGTGGATATCAAGCGGATCGGCAAGCGGCCGTTGGAGATGCTGGCCCGTTCCGGCGCGTTTGACGAGATTGATCGCAATCGCCGCCGCGTGTTCGACGCGGTCGAGCCGCTGATGAGCTACTCAGCCGCGATCCACGATCAGAAGAATTCGGCTCAGGTGTCGCTCTTTGGCGAGGCGGGCGAAGATCTGCCAGAGCCGCGCCTGCTGCCCGTCGATGACTGGCTGCCTGCTGAGCGCCTGAACGAAGAATTCAAAGCCGTCGGATTTTATCTGTCGGGCCATCCGCTGGACGATTACATGGCAGCGCTAAAGCGCAAGAGCGTCAAGACGCTGGATCAGGTCATGCAAGAAGCGGCGCGCGCACCATGCGTGGTGAAAATGGCCGGCATCGTCGCGGGCAGGCAAGAGCGGAAATCAGCGCGTGGCAATCGCTTTGCCTTTGTCCAGCTCAGCGATACAACGGGCGGCTACGAGGTCGTCATGTTCTCGGAGACGCTGGAAAAATCGCGCGAGCATATCGAGACGGGCGCGCAGGTGGTCATCACGGTCGAAGCGACGATGGAATCCGAACAGCTAAAACTGCTGGCGCGCTCGGTCGCGCCAATAGACGGCGTGGTCGCGGACGCGGGTAGCCTTGGCCTACGAATTTTTGTCGATAAGCCATCGGCGATGGCATCGGTCGCCCGTGTTCTGGAAGGCGCAGCAGACGCCGCGCGCGCGGCGCGGCCGGGGCCGATCCGGTTTTGCCTGATCGGCGGCGGGCTGCCCGGCGAGGTAGAGCTGTCGGCAGGGCGCGACTACCCGGTGACGCCCCAGATCAAAGGCGCGATCAAAAGCCTCGACGGCGTGATGGATGTGCAGGACATCTAAGCCGGAGCGCGTTCAATAGTGAGGGGGCCGCTCGCTGCCCACGGTGACAGAGCCGCCTGCGCCCTCGTCACGCTCGGCTTCGCGGCGCATCAGCATCTCGACCCGGCGGGTAAGTACGGCAATTTCCGCATCCTGCCGCGCGACTGCATCGGACACATCATCGAGTGCACGGGTCAGGTGGGCGATCTGTTCTTCGAGGCGTTCCATAGCGCCTTTGTGGCGCGGGCCGGGCATAGCGTCAAGCGGGCGCGCGTTCGGCGCGTTCAGGCTAGGTATTTTTCCCAAGAAAAAGCCGCAGGCGCGGTGCTCTGCTTGCCGGGGGGCGGTGCTTGGGCTAGACCGCCGGGCAACTGAGACAGCGTCTGAAAGGCGATATAATGGCCAAGCAGAAAAAGACCCCACGCCCGAAGGCGCAGACGCCCAAGGGATTTCGCGATTATTTTGGCGCCGAAGTCGTGGAACGCGCGGCAATGCTAGAGGCAATCGCGCGGGTCTATCACCATTACGGCTTTGACGCGCTGGACACTGCCGCCGTGGAAACGGTCGAGGCGCTGGGCAAGTTTCTGCCAGATGTGGAGCGGCCCAATGCGGGCGTCTTTGCATGGCAGGAAGACGAAGGCGAAAAACCCGGTGACTGGCTGGCCCTGCGATACGATCTGACGGCGCCGCTGGCGCGCGTTTATGCGCAGCACAAAGACGATCTGCCGACACCTTACCGGCGCTACGCGATGGGCCCCGTCTGGCGCAACGAGAAGCCGGGGCCGGGACGATTTCGCCAGTTTTATCAGTGTGATGCGGATACGGTCGGCGCGCCTTCTGTAGCGGCAGATGCCGAGATTTGCGCGATGCTAGCCGACTGCCTCGAGACGGTCGGAATCCCGCGTGGCGACTATGTGGTGCGGGTCAATAACCGCAAAGTGCTGAACGGCGTGCTGGAGGTCATGGGGCTGGATGATCAGGGCCAGCGTGATGCCGTGCTGCGCACCATCGACAAGTTCGACAAGGTGGGTGCGGATGGCGTGCGCGAGCTGCTGGGCAAGGGGCGGCTGGACGCGTCAGGCGCATATATCGACGGTGTGGGGCTGAGTGCGGATCAGGCCGAGCCGGTGATTGCCTTCCTGACGTCTAAGGGCGCGGATGCTGGCGAGACACTAAGCAATCTGCGCGCCGCTGTCGCAGGATCGGTGGTGGGCGCCGAGGGCGTCGATGAGTTGCATGAGATCGCAGATCTGGTGCGGGCGCAGGGTTATGGTGCGGACCGGATCGAGATTGATCCCAGCGTCGTGCGCGGCCTTGGCTATTACACCGGACCGGTTTTTGAGGCCGAGCTGACCTTCGATATTTTGGATGACAAGGGTGCCAAGCGGCAATTTGGCAGCGTTGCAGGCGGTGGTCGCTATGACGATCTGGTCAAGCGGTTCACCGGCCAGTCCGTACCCGCGACCGGCGTTAGCATTGGCGTGGATCGCCTGCTTGCCGCGTTGCGCGCCAAGGGGCAGGTGGGCGCCGCCGCCGCCGGCCCAGTCGTTGTGACCGTAATGGACCGGGCACGCATGGCCGACTATCAGGCGATGGTGGCCGAGCTGCGGCAGGCGGGCATCCGCGCCGAAGT
>JAGXGX010000138.1 GCA_024636515.1 Roseovarius sp. | reverse complement strand
TTTTTAGCTTGTTCGACCGTTTGCAACGAACGAGATGGATAACCTACGCTATCCCTTCAAGAAAACAGACCATAGGATGGCGAAAAATCCAATTGCCTTTTGCACTGCCCTTGGCGTCATGATTGGTGACAAGCAGATACAGCCCAGCTCCATCAGATTGCTTGCCGACACCTGCTGTCTTCAGAATGTTGCTCGCCAGTTTGCCCACTCAGTTCATTCCCCCAATATCCCCCAATTTTCATGGCATATGGGGGAGTAGAATAGGCAGTTTTGAACAGCGTGTAAGGTCAAGGTGACATGAAAAGTGAATTAATTCAGCTGTATTGGAACAGAACGGAGAATTTTGGAACAGATGCTTCGGTGCCTCTCGACCGCACCAAATATCCAGAAAATTTATTCAGATCCGTGTCTTTTCTGAAGGGGGCAGATCCGAAAATGCGTTGCGCCGACCTTCAATGAAAATCCCGGCTTGGGAACAAGTGCTTTGCCTGTTCGCGGGGGTGTTTGGCGCTTGGCGTATGACGCTGGCGTGGGGCGTCGTCGGCTTGTGGGTTGGTGATTCCGACTGCGTTGTCCATCGGATGCCCCAAGTTTGAAAGGTGGTGAGAGAGATCATCGATATGGCCCGCGATCAAATGCACGACGATGCCCTGACGCTCTAACCGCCCGGTCACGCGCAAGAGCCGTCCGCCCATCACAACGCGGCGGAATTTTTCGTAGATCTTTGGCCAGACCACTACATTTGAGACGCCAGTTTCATCTTCGAGAGTTAGGAAAATTACCCCCGATGCTGTTCCCGGGCGTTGGCGGGTGATGACGAGGCCGCAAACGCTTGTGCGCTTCAGCGGCATTTCAATCAAGAGGTTATGGGGCGTGATGCCGGGCATGGTCGGGCGCAACAGCTCCATCGGGTGGGCGCGCAAGGTCAGACGCATAGCGATGTAATCTTCAACAACTTCTTCGCCCAAATGCATGGCTGGCAAGGCGACCTCCGGCTCACGCGCCCCTTCGCTGTCAAGCGGATCGCTGAACAGCGGCAAGGGTTTGGGCGCACGGATTGCGCGCACCTGCCATAGGGCATCACGGCGGGTCAGGCCTACTCCTGCAAAGGCATCGGCCTCTGCCAGACGTTCGAGCACTACAGGCGTGATGCCCGCCCGCAGCCAAAGATTTTCGGGGTCGGTATAGCCATTGCCGCGGGCGGCCACGATCCATCCCGCGTCCTCCTCGCGAAAGCCTTTGATTTGCCGAAAACCCAGCCGAAGCGCCAACTGCCCATCGGCGCGGCGCTCCAAAAGGTTGTCCCATGCGCTTGTGTTTACACAAATTGGGCGGATCTCGACCTTGTGATCGCGCGCATCCCGAACGATCTGCGCTGGCGCGTAGAACCCCATCGGCTGAGAATTTAATAGCGCGCAGGCAAAGATCGCCGGATGGTGGCATTTCATCCATGAAGAGACATAAGTCAGCATGGCAAATGCCGCGGCGTGGCTTTCGGGAAACCCGTAGTCGGCAAAACCTTCGATCTGGGCAAAACATTGCTGTGCAACCTCAACGCTATAGCCGTTGCCCAGCATCCCCTTGATGAACCGATCGCGATGCGCGCCAATAGTGCCCATACGGCGAAAAGAGGCGAGCGAGCGGCGGAGCTGATCGGCCTCTTCGGCGGAATACCCTGCACCCACCACGGCAATCTGCATCGCCTGTTCCTGAAACAAGGGCACGCCGAGGGTTTTGCGAGTGACCTCTTCCAGAGCGGGGCCGAATGGTTCTGGCTTTTCCAAGCCCTGACGGCGCCGGATGTAGGGTTTGACCATCCCTCCTTGAATGGGACCGGGGCGGACGATGGCGACCTCGATCACCAGATCATAAAACGTCACAGGTTTCATTCGAGGCAAGAAATTCATCTGTGCCCGGCTTTCGACCTGAAACACGCCAACAGCATCGGCGCGCTGTAGCATCAGGTAGGTCGCCTTGTCCTCTTGCGGCACGGTGGCGAGGCTTAGGGCCGTTTTTTCATGCTGCTCCAAAAGGTCAAAACCCTTGTGCAGGCAGGTCAGCATACCAAGGCTCAGCACATCGATCTTGAGAATGCCCAGGGCGTCAATGTCGTCTTTGTCCCATTCGATGACAGTGCGCCCTTCCATCGCTGCGTTCTCGATCGGGCAAAGCTCATCCAGCCGCCCGCGCGTGATTACGAAGCCGCCGACATGCTGCGACAGATGGCGCGGAAATCCGATGATCTCGCCAATCAGGCGAAGGGTTTGAGACAGGCGCCGGTCGTTTGGATCAAGGCCCAATTGGCGCACCCGCTCTGGATCTGCCCCGTTGTTTGACTGGCCCCAGATCTGACTCGACAGGCTCGCTGTGACATCTTGGGACAGGCCCATGGCCTTGCCGACCTCGCGGATCGCGGCGCGGGCGCGAAAATGAATGACCGTGGCGCAAAGTCCGGCACGATGACGGCCGTATTTCTCATAAATCCACTGGATCACTTCCTCGCGCCGCTCATGTTCGAAATCTACGTCGATATCTGGCGGCTCGCCACGATGCCGCGAGATGAAACGCTCGAACACCATGCCGATCATGTCGGGGCTGACATCGGTTATTCCCAGCAGATAACATAGGATCGAATTGGCCGCCGAGCCGCGCCCTTGGCAGAGAATGCCGCGCGAGCGAGCCTCCTGCACGATGTCGTGGACGGTCAGGAAATAAGCGGCATAGCCTAATTCACCAACAAGGCTCAGTTCCTTGTCCAGCAGCGCATGTGCCCGCTCGGGCGCATTATTGGGATAACGCCGCCCCATCCCCTCACGCGCCAGCCGTTCGAGGCGGGCTTGCGGCGCTTCGTTGGACGATATCTCGTCAGGATATTCGTAGCTCAACTCGCTCAGGGAGAAACTGCACCGCGCCGCAATTTCAAGCGTCCGGCGCATCGCGGCGGGATGGGTGTGGAACACCCGTGCCATATCGCCGTGGCCTTTCAGGCGCCGCTCGGCATTGGGCAGGGCGCGGGTGCCGATCGCGTCGATGGTTATGCCTTCGCGCAGGCAGGTCAGAATATCGGCAAGTTGCCGTCGGTTGCCCCGGTGCATCAGAACGTCGCCCATCGCCACCATAGGAGCTGATGTTTTCCGAGCGAGCCACGCACAGGCTTTGAGGTAGGCCTGATCCGAGCCGTCATAGCGCGGCACCGCGCCCGTAAACACATAACCCGGAAAGCGTTTCTGGAGTTTCAGGATATACGGCGCCACAGTCTCAAGACCCTTTTGGGGAAGGGCAATGAGGATCACGCCCCGGCAACCTTCGGCCAGATCATGCAGATCAAGGTGACATTCCCCCTTTCCTGCCCGCCGCTTGCCTAAAGTCAGAAGCCGGGAGAGCCGCTGATAGGCAGCACGGTCCGTGGGCAGGGCGATCCAATCTACCGGGCAATCGCGCAGCACGAGGCGGGTGCCAACGATGAGTTTTGGCAGATGCAGGTTGTCCGGCACGATCAAGTCCTGAGGCTGGCCGATTTCCTGCCGCGAACATGAATCGACCTGATGAGTCGAGCGAATGCGCAGCGATTCCTTGACCTCCTTTTTTAAGGCTTCGAGTGTGCTGTAGGCCCTCACCACGCCAGCGAGCGAATTGCGATCCGTGATGGCGATGGCCTCAAGACCAAGTTCGGCGGCGCGCAGTACCAGTTCTTCGGGATGAGAGGCCCCGGTCAGAAAAGTAAAATTCGAGGTCACGCAAAGCTCGGCGTAGCTCATGCGAACTCTCCCTGCACGAACCAGCCGGGGTTTTGAGGCGTGTGAAACAGCCAAAGGCGACGGCCCTGCCGGGTCTCTACATGCCAGTAATCGCGCACGCCCGAGCGCCAGCCGTCGTCGTCCAGCCACCATTCCGGCGCGATGCGTTCCGGCCCTGTGACGCGCGCCGTCGCAAGCGCCATGCGCCGCCAGCGAAAACGCTCGGGCGGGCGCGGTCCTGTGCCTGCGACCGGTTCGGGCGGAAACAGCCGTAAAGGACGCGGGCGTGTGCTGGACCAGCCGCTCTCGGCTGTGCTGTAAGCCGCAGGCGCGATGATAAAGCTACGCTCGGGGATATGGCTGTCGGCAGGCAGGAACCGTTGCACATTCTCCAGCCCGATCCGTGTCCCGATGCGGGTGATCAGATCGTTCAGCCGATCTGGCTGGCCGGGCGTCCTCGTGGATATTGCACCGATCTGCTCCACAGGTAGCGGTTCGACCACCGTGCCTTCCAGTCGCATCTGGTCAATGCCAAAGCCTGCGTCCACCTCGCTCAGGCCGCGCTCGAATAGTGGCAAAATCCGCTGGGGATCGCGCATCGCGGCGGCAAGGCGCAGCTTGACCTGCTGGCTGCCTTGATCGGCGCGCCGCAGGGTCAACGTCAGCGCACGCGCGCCTGCCTCATGTGCCTTGAGCTTATCGCACAACGGCTCCAGCAGTCTCATGGTGGCTGCCATTACATCCGCTATCAGGCCGATAGGCTCTGGGAATGTCAGACGCACGCCGTAATGGGGCGGATCGATTTCGGGATTGACCGTTTCGAGGCTGTCCCCCAGCGCCTGATCAAGGCGCAGCATCAGTTTCGGCCCAAACCGCCGGGCAAGGGGCGCGCGCGCAGTGGCGCAAAGATCGCCGATAGTCCTTAGGCCAAGCCGTTGGAGGGACGTGCTCATGGCCTGATCCAGCCGCAGCGCCGCCACAGGCAAATGTGCGAGCGCGGTCTGCGTTTTCCCCACGGAGGTGGGCCCTTGGCCATAGTGGGCAAGGGCCCAAGCCGCCCCGCGCGTTCCTGCCAGACCCAGCCGCAGCGTCAGACCTGCGCGCGCTGACCGGACGTGCATATCCTCCAGCATTTCCGCCTCACTGCCCCAAAGATGCGTCGAGCCGGTGACATCAAGCATCAGCCCGTCCTCGCCATCGCGTCCAACCCAAGGGCAATAGCGTGTGGCCGATCGGCGGAGCGCAGAAAGGAATCGCGCATCAAGATCGGGGCGCGCAGGGCGGCTTACTAAATCTGGGCAAAAGGCGCGCGCATCTGCAAAGCTCATTCCGCGATACAGCCGCTGGCCTTCGGCCTGCGAATTTAGGCAATAAATCTGTTCGGTATTGTTCTGTTTGAGCGTCAGCGCAAAAGGCGCGTCAACTGGCCACATCCTGAGAACCCGCTCGCTGGCCAACCGGGGAAACCACATGCAGACGACGCATTTCTCGATTCCAGCGAACATCCCAAGCCCCAATCGTTCCCGATTTGTTCTTGATAATTTCCCAACGCATCAGAGTCGAGTCCTCCCTTTCGACATCCAGCACTGGGGCGGCGTGCCACCGGGTTTCGGCGGCATTGCTGCCCATGCCTTCGGGGATGATGCATAGCCCGACAGTGTTACCCGCCCTCGCAGCAAGCTGTAGTCGGCGCCCCTCACGCAGATCGAGAGGCCGGGTAATTTCAGTCACCACAAGCGCTAGAACTCCATCCTTGAGCGCCTCTTCAACCACGGCGAGGCTGTCGATCTGACTGCTGGTTTGAGCCGTCAGAAGCCTTTGGGGATCAAAAGTGGAGGCAAGGCCAATTGGGTGCAACGCGTCTTTGCACCACGCCTCACGCACCCACATGATATCCCCCGGTATCTGCGCGGCAAAGATCGCGGCAAAGCCACACGCGCTGGGGCCGCAAACCTCGTGAACACGGGCTTTTCGCAAAGGAAAGCTGTTGGAGAAATCAGGCGTCATAATCATATCATGGCAGCAAGTCCCGAATATTTCAAACGGTCGGGATGAAAATACTGCATGAGTAATGCCTTCTATCATATCACTCGACAACATCCACGTTCGTGATATGTTCCGTGGGTGCAATCAGTCGAAGTAGCGCACGAGCGGGCTGGCGGCGCGAAATATCTCGACCAGCAGATCAATCACATCATCGTCGAGCAAAAGCGCGTCCGGCACGTCCTTGCGGCATCCAAAGCCGACCATTTTCAGATAGGGCGCTGCGGGATCGCTACTGTCATAGCCGTCCGGCACAGTGCTCAGCGTCTTTCGAGAGACCAATCCGTCTGGGAAAGTGTCTTTGAAATCAGCATCCGTCAGCAGGTCTTTCAGGTCATCCGGATCATCCGGATCATCGACCAGACGCTGCCGCAACCGTGCAAGCGCCTCCTTTGAGGGGTGGAAAAGCGCGGCACCTGCGTAGCAATTTTCTGGCTCGATATGCAGGTAGTATCCCAAGTCCTCGGACGGATGACCGGCATTGGCAAAAACATCCACGTCGGCGCGGTACAGATCACGCCCGATGCGGTCGCGCGGCTCTTGGAAAAATTTGGTGTAGCTTTGCCTTGGTTTGATTCCTGCCTCAGCCACAAAGGGATCATAGCGATCAGCATAATCGTGCAACGTCATCGCGATGCCGGTGAAATTGCGCATGGCATCGTCGCGCGCGCCGCGATGCTGGTCCATCCACGCCTTGCGGTTGTTCATTGCGAGATCTGCAAGGAACGTAAATGTTTCTGGCTCTACCATGGGCGCTACTCCTGCTTCGCAGTTACCGCAGGGCTTGTCTGCGTTTGGGTAGCATCCTTGTAAGGTTAATTCAGACCATCGGCCATGCAAAAGCTGCGGTGTCTCGCCCGGAGCGGCATGGACGCTAGGTGGGAGGCTTCAGGCGATAGCGACCAGATCCTCGTGATGCGAAACGCAGCGGACGTCGCGGCGCCGCAATATGGGACGCGCCGTGGGTCCGATTGATGCTAAGGCCGCGCTACTACCCCCGCCCGACAGATCGGGTAGGATTCGTTCCAATTCCGCAAAGGCCTGCGACCCGAGCGCGCCCATCGCTTGCGGGCCGGGATAGAAGCTCTCGGTCTGCATCCCCTCGGCGATCAGCACCTCGTGCCGCGCGCAAAGAACATGAAAATACTCGACCCGCGCAACGCCGTACGCCACACGCGCGCCCGCACTTGGGATCTCGGCCAAGTGCCGCGCCCTGACAAAGTTGTCACCCACAGCGACACAATGCTGCGGCGACACCATAATATCGCGGGTCAAGCCGTGATGCCCTCGGCGAACGCGGATGGGACGCATGTTATACGCGTCGAGTGTATCGCCTGTAGCCATCTGCGTGCTGCCGATCCATTCGACGGGGCTCGACCCATTGTCGACCGTGGTCAGCAAGTCGCCGGGGCAAAGCTCCTCAATGGGCACGTAGCCGCGCGGGGTCAAAAGACGCGTGCCGCGAGTAAAACAGACAGCAAAGTTGCCCGCCTGCCGACTCCCAGTCAAACTACTGGACTGGAAGGGATTCTGGGTCAGATTGCCCTAGCTGATCGACTGGATTGGCTTTGCCTCTAACGCGGTTTGATCAGCGTTGGCAGTAAATTCTGGCGCGAGGTAGACGTTTCCGTTGGTGTCTTGGAACAGAACAGCCGAAATCGCGGCGGTCGTGCCGTCTATATAGGTAATGGTCGAATTGTAGACCATAGATGCATCAAACGTCTGGTCTGGCCCGCCATTGATGCGAAAAGTCTCACCGCCTCCGACAGCGTTGTTGTTTGTATCATACGCGGTCGAGTTTCCGCCTTCAAAGCCGGTGGAGCCGGGTGAAAACTGAACGATACGACTGTACAGAGGATTGGCTGCGCTTCCCGCTGACGCACCTTGAAGAGATGCCGCGTTTTCAACCGTGTTATTCCCTTCGGTGGGATCCAACCGAAAAGTACCGGTGCTTCCCAAAAAGATAACGTTGAACGTCGTTGGCATGTAAAATTCTCCAAGTAACTCAACCTTGGGTTGTACTATAACAATGCATTGAGAAAATGGCAAAGTTAGTTAATCAAACGGAAATCCTCCTGCTGAAATGACGTTCTGATGTGCATTTCGATCAAGCACAGCTTGGTCTAGTCTGTGGCCAATTGCGACGTCTGCTACCGTCACCTTCGATGTCAACGTATCAAACCTTAGACTGATCATATCCGCGCGGTGTTCTGGGGGCTGAACGCGGGTCTCGCGCTGGACGGCATGGAGACTAACGAAAATAGCCTGCAACCTGCATGCTGCGCGCCGCAGACTCCACTTGCACCCCGCGCGGCCCGCCCATAGAAAGCGCATGATTTTGACCGCTGCGGACGCCTCCGCGGCCCGATTGCAATGGATGAGGACGAACAATGCAGGTCACCGAGACCCAGAACGAAGGCCTAAAGCGCGCCTACAAAATGCTCCTGACCGCTCAGGAGCTGGACGCCAAGGTCATGGATAAGCTGAAAGAAGCGCAGCCCGACGTCGAGATGAAGGGCTTTCGCAAGGGCAAGGTTCCGCTTGCGCTGATGAAGAAAAACTTTGGCCAGAAGGTCACTGGCGAGGCCATGCAAGAGGCCGTTGATGAGGCCATGAAGGCCCATTTCGTGGAAAAGGCCGTGCGCCCCGCCGCCGAGCCTGCGATGAAGATGACCAATGAGGACTGGAAAGAGGGCGACGACGTCGAGGTCGAAATGTCCTACGAGGCACTTCCCGAGATCCCCGATCTGGACCTGAGCAAGCTGAAGCTAGAGCGTCTGAAGGTTGTCCCTGACGATGCCGCTGTCGATGAGGCGCTGAAAAACCTCGCATCCTCCGCGCAGGATTTCGATGACCGCAAGAAAGGCTCCAAGGCCAAGGACGGCGACCAGATCACGATGGATTTCGTCGGTAAGGTCGATGGCGAGGCATTCGAGGGCGGCTCGGCTGAGGATTATCCTCTGGTTCTGGGCTCCAACAGCTTTATCCCCGGTTTCGAAGAGCAACTGGTGGGTATCAAGGCTGATGAGGAAAAGGACGTTACCGTCAATTTCCCTGATGATTACCAGGCCGAGCATCTGGCCGGTAAAGAGGCCGTATTCGCCTGCACCATCAAGGCAGTGAAGGCGCCCAAAGACGCCGAGATCAACGATGAGTTGGCCACCAAGTTCGGCGCCGAAGATCTGGACGCCCTCAAGGGTCAGATCAAGGAGCGGCTAGAGGCCGAGTATGCCGGCGCCGCCCGCGCGGTGATGAAGCGCGCGATGCTGGACGAGCTGGACAAGATGGTCAGCTTTGAGCTGCCCCCCTCAATGGTCGAGCAGGAAGCCAAGCAGATCGCGCATCAGCTGTGGCACGACGACAATCCTGACGTGAAGGGCCATGATCACCCCGAGATCGAGACGACGGACGAGCACAACAAGCTGGCCGAGCGCCGCGTGCGTCTGGGCCTGTTGCTGGCCGAGCTGGGCCAGCGCGCCGAGATTCAGGTGACCGATCAGGAAATGACGCAAGCCATCATGGAGCAGGCCCGCCAGTATCCGGGCCAAGAGCGCCAGTTCTTTGAGTTCATCCAGCAGAACCAGCAGATGCAGCAGCAGATGCGCGCGCCGATCTTTGAGGACAAAGTCATCGACTATGTCGCAGAGCAGGCCAAGGTGTCCGAGAAAGAGATCACCAAGGACGAGCTGCAAAAAGAGATCGAAAAGCTGGACGACGAAGCCTGATTTTCAGGTTATCGGCTATTTGCAATTAGAAGGAGCGGGCCGAAAGGCTCGCTCCTTTTTCTTTGACCTGCAGTGCTGAAATTATCCGGCTTAGCGCGCGCTACTCGCGCACGCCGGAAAACCGCGCCTGCCAGTCTTCGCGCTGCTCATCCGTAATCTTGGCAAATGCGACTTCTGGCACGGTAAACGCATGACCGGGTTTCAGCATATTCAGCGCGGCGGGCACATCGTCGGGCCAGCTGTCATCCTCGGTCTGCATCGCCGCCAGCATATCGGCCGCCGCATCCGGCACAAACGGCGCGCTTAGCACCGCGTAAAGCCTTACAAGATTTAGCGCCAAGCGGATCTGCGCCGCAGCTTTATCGGGATCGGTCTTGAACGTCGTCCAAGGCGCGACCGATTGCAGATACTCATTCCCAGCCACCCAAATTCCCCGCAACTCGGCGGCAGATTTGCGCACCTCCATCGCCTCCATGTGGTGCTCATAAGCGCGCACGCGGGTGGTGATATTCTCGATCAGCGCCTGCTCATCTGGCCCGAATTCGCCCGCGTCGGGCACAGCCTCGCCAAATTTCGAGCGGCAAAACTTGGTCACGCGGCTGACGAAGTTGCCCAGCACGTCGGCCAGATCCTTGTTCACTGAGGTCTGGAAATTCTCCCACGTGAACTCAGAGTCGCTGGATTCGGGGGCGTGGCTTAGAAGCCACCAGCGCCAGTAATCGGGCGGCAGGATATCCAGCGCCTGATCCATGAAAACGCCGCGCCCTTTCGACGTGCTAAACTGGCCGCCATCGTAATTGAGGTAGTTAAACGACTTGATATAATCGACCAGCTTCCATGGCTCGCCCGATCCAAGGATCGTCGCCGGAAAGCTAAGCGTATGAAACGGAACGTTATCCTTGCCCATGAACTGCGTATACCGCACGTCATCCGCACCCTTGTCGGTGCGCCACCACCGCTCCCACGCGGCGTCGTCTAGGCCATTCGCCTCGGCCCATTCCCCGGCACAGGCGATGTATTCAATCGGCGCGTCGAACCAGACATAGAACACCTTGCCCTCCATCCCCGGCCACGGCGCATCGCCGCGACGCACCGGGATGCCCCAATCTAGATCGCGCGTGATGCCGCGATCCTTCAGGCCGTCGCCGTCGTTTAACCATTTGCGCGCGATGGAGGTGGTCAGGATCGGCCAATCATCCTTCTCGTCGATCCACGCGTTCAGCTGCCCGCGCATTCCCGACTGCATCAGATAGAGGTGCTTGGTCTCACGCACCTCCAGATCGGTGGAGCCTGAGATGGCGCTGCGCGGCTCAATCAGGTCCGTCGGGTCCAACTGCTTGGTGCAGTTTTCACACTGATCGCCGCGCGCGGATTCGTAGCCGCAATTGGGGCAGGTGCCCTCAATATAGCGGTCGGGCAGGAACCTGCCATCGGCGTTGGAGTAAACTTGGCTCTCGCTGACTTCGCGGATCAGGCCCTGATCTGCTAGTCGCCCCGCAAAATGCTGGGTCAGAGTATGGTTCTGCGGGCTGGAGGACCGCCCAAAGTGGTCAAAGCTAAGGCGAAAGCCACGCGCGATTTCGGCCTGCACGCCGTGCATCTCGGCGCAGAACTCCGCTACCGGCTTGCCTGCTTTTTTGGCTGCCAGCTCGGCTGGGGTTCCATGCTCATCCGTGGCGCATAGGAACAGCACCTCGTGCCCCCGCCCGCGCAGATAGCGCGCATAAAGATCGGCCGGCAGCTGGCTGCCCACCAGATTGCCCAGATGCTTGATCCCGTTAATATAGGGGATCGCAGAAGTGATCAGATGCCGTGCCATGCCGTGCCTCATTTGATTGCTTGCGCCCGCTTTAGCGCAAGCGGTACGGCGGGGCCAGAGGATCAAGGCTAGAGGATCAGGGCGCTAGCCCTTGTCGCGAAAGCCTCGCGTCATGCGCCCGATGATAAACGAGGTGCGCGGGCTCCACACATAACGAGTTCGTTCGGTGCGGGTGGGGCGTACGCGCATCCGGCTGATGCCAAAGATGACCAACGCGATATGCGCGGCGGCGATCATGATAAACATCGCAGATGGCCCGAACGCCTCGATCAGTTTCGAGGCGGCCAATGGTGCAGCGATTGCCCCCAACGCATAGAAAAACATCAGCGCTGCCGACAGCTCCACCCGCTGGTCGTCGCGTGCGAAATCGTTAGCGTGGGCGGCCGAAACTGAGTAAATCGGGAACGACGTCAGACCAAAGAAGAACGCGGTTAGCATAACACCCTGCGCTGACAGCGCGCCCAGCCATACGGTTACGACGCAGCTAAATATGGCGGCGATAGACAGCCCGATCAGCACATGACGCCGGTCGTATTTATCCGCGAGCCAGCCCACCGGAAACTGCGCCAGCGCGCCGCCCAGCACGAAGGCGGCCAGAAACCATGCGATCTGCTCTATCGCCAACCCGACCTGCTGGCCGTAGAGCGGCCCGACCATGCGGAATGTCGCGCTGCTGAGCGCTGCGGTCACCACGCCTGCCGCGGCGAGGGGCGAGCATGCGATGGCGAGGCCGGGCCGAAGGCGCGGCGCGTTTGGCGTTTCAGGCTGCTCGGCTTTGGTTAGCGTAATGGGCAGCAATGCGGCGCAGCAAATCAGCGCCAGCAGGTTGTAGGACACATAGGACGCAGGCTCTAAAACCGAGATCAGCATCTGAGCAACCAGCGACGCGCCCATGTCAGCCACCCGGTAGACACCCATCGCCCGCCCGCGCGTCGCATTCGTGACCTTGGCCTGCAACCACGCCTCCAGCACGGTATAGCAACCTGCAACGCACAGACCCATCGCGATGCGCATGACCGCCCAGGCATACGCGTCGATCACCACCATATGCGCGATCAGCGACATCGCACCCGTGGCGGTGAACGCAGCAAATGCCCGGCTATGCCCGACTGTGCCCATTAGGCGCGGCGCCCACCAGCACCCGATAAAGAAGCCTAGGAAATGCGCCGATCCCAAAAGGCCAATTTGTGATGTGGTAAAGCTTAGGGCCAAGCCGCTCAGCGCATCCAAAGGGCCAAGGCCCCCTGACGCCAGCTGCATTAAAATGACCGACAGAAACAGCGCCGCAAAGGAAATCATCATACGCATCTGTGCATTTCCTTGCTCAGCGACCCAGCTTGCGGCGAGATTGCACAGCAATCAGGGGAAAGCCAAGCCTGCGCATTCCCCATGCCCGCAAATACTCTTGTGCGCCGCGCCAAGTCACTTTGCGCGTGACGCCGCGCGCCAACGGGTTAGTTTGCGCCGCAAAGACAAAAGGACGATTACAGATGAAAATGAATGCGCTGGGCCGTACCGGCCTGATGGTGTCCGAGCTGTGCCTTGGGTCGATGACGTGGGGCACACAAAACACCGAGGCCGAGGGCCACGCGCAGATTGATCGCGCGCTGGAGCGCGGCATCAATTTCATCGACACGGCGGAAATGTATCCGGTGAACCCCAAAACCGCCGAGACGCAAGGCAGATCCGAAGAGATCATCGGCACATGGCTGGCTGCCAGCGGACGCCGCAGTGACGTAATCCTCGCCAGCAAAATATCGGGCGAGGGACTGGCATATGTGCGCGGCGGCGCGCCGATCACAGCGGCAAGTATTCCGGAGGCCGTGACCGGCTCGCTAAAGCGACTGCAGACCGACCACATAGACCTCTACCAGTTTCACTGGCCCAATCGTGGCAGCTACATGTTTCGTCAGAACTGGGATTTTGATCCGTCCAGCCAGAACCCCGCCGAGGTGCTGGACAATATGCACGAGACGCTTGAGGCTCTGGGCCGCGAAGTGGCGCGCGGCACCATCGGCCATTTCGGTCTGTCCAATGAAAGCGCGTGGGGCACTGGCCAATTCCTGCGCATCGCAGAGGCGAACGGCTGGCCCCGCGTTGCCAGCATCCAGAACGAATACTCGCTGCTATGCCGCCTTTTTGATACCGATCTGGCCGAGCTGAGCGTGAATGAGGATGTCGGCTTGCTTGCCTTCTCGCCCCTCGCAGCGGGCCTTTTGACGGGCAAGTATCAGGGCGGGACGGTGCCGACAGGTTCGCGCATGTCCATTGTGGACGATTTGGGCGGGCGCACCACGGATCGCGCCTTTGCCGCCGTGCAGGCATATCTGGATATAGCGGCGCGCCACGGCCTCGACCCCGTGCAGATGGCGCTTGCCTGGACGCTGACACGGCCCTTCATGGCGTCGTCGATCTTTGGCGCGACCACGATGGCGCAGTTAGACGTGGCGCTGGGCGCCGCAGAACTTACCCTTTCGGATGAGGTGATGCGCGAGATCGACACCGCCCACCGCGCGCACCCGATGCCCTACTAAGGCATCTCGGCAGCCAGACCGCGCAGATAGTCCGGCATCTCGCGGTCGGCCACCGTCGCTTCTCGCAGTAGATGATCGAAATGTCCGGTCAGCGCCTGAACCCGCTCGGTATCGCGAAAGGCCATGTAATTGCGCCCGATGTAGACCACTGCCAGCAGCGGGCCGAATATCGTGACCGGTGCCGAATAGACGCGCCGCGCATCGAACAGCGATAGGCGCAGGCGCGGATATAGCTGCTCGGTCACCTCGATCAGCTGCGCGGTCTGCGCGCGCCGCACCTCGAGTGGCAGGCCGCGATAATACCCCTCGCCGCGCGCGAAACTGTGCATCTCGTATAGCGGCAAGGCGATCTCATAGTCCGATTGCGCGCCGCGCATCCACTTTAGTCGGTCCTCGGACGCGCCGATTACCTGATCGGTACTGCGCCCCAGATGCGGCGCATACTCCCACTCCAGCATCTCGCGCGTCTTCAGCATGTCTGGCAGGGCGGCGGGGACATGGCGGATCTTGTAGCCCGCAGCCTCCTTGTGCCACTCAAAGATTTGCGCGTCGACCAGCGCGCGCGGTGCGTCGGTCAGCGATAGCGAATTGGCCAGAATATCCGCCACCGTTTCGGGCCTGTCAGTTAGCCCCAGCAGCCAATCAGCGGAAATGCCCAGAACACGCGCACATTCAGCCACGACCTGAGCGTTGGGCAGGCGCGCACCCGCACCCGACAGCAACTGCGACACGGTTGAGCGGTCCACGCCGATCGAACGGGCCAGCGCGCTCTGACTAAGCCGCCGCATCCCAATCGCCTCAGTCAATCGCGACCGAAAGAGCGTCGCGCGCGCCCGTTTGTCGGTTTTTACCATCATTGGTGATAAATATCACAGATGCAGTGAAATGTTAACTACATACGGAATGTCCCACACCGACAGGCCGAGATACGCCTGAGGCATCACATCACTCATGGAGCATTCATGGAACGGCCCCGGCGAACATTGGTCAAGGCGATCATCTGGAATATCAACGGCCTCGCGATAATGAGCGTCGTCGGCTATCTGATGACAGGCTCCGCCGGAGCAGGCGGCGCTATGGCGGTCATCAACACCGTAATCGGCCTGAGCCTTTACTTCCTGTATGAGCGAATTTGGTCGCGCATTTCGTGGGGCCGCGTAGATGCGAAAACCTGAATGGCCCACACTGACGTTGCTCGCCCTGACCTACGCGCTATGGGTGATCGCTACGACATGGGCGGCGGTGCTGTGGTTACCGCTGGGTATGGTTCTGGCGGCGCTCGCCATTGCACAACACTCGTCCCTTAGCCATGAGGCGCTGCACGGTCACCCCTTTGCAAGCGAGCGCGCCAACGTCGCGGCAGTCTGGCCCGCGCTGGGCCTTCTGGTACCGTATCTGCGCTTTCGCGACACGCATTTGGCGCATCACAACGATGCGCTTCTAACCGATCCCTATGACGATCCCGAGACGAACTATCTGGACCCCGTGGTCTGGGCGCGCTTGCCGCGCGCAGTCCAACTGGCGTTGACGTTCAACAACACGCTGCTGGGGCGCCTAACCATTGGGCCCATCGTTGGAATGACCGTTTTCTTGCGTGGCGACTGGCGCGCGATCCGCGCGGGCGACGTAGGTATCAGGCGCGCGTGGCTGACGCATATTATGGCCGTAATGCCTGTTTTGATCTGGGTATGGGCCGCGCCCATGCCGATCTGGGCCTATCTGGTGGCGGCCTATAGCGCGATGTCGCTGCTGAAAATCCGCACCTTTCTGGAGCACCGCGCACACACGCGCGCCAGCGGGCGCACCGTAGTGATTGAGGATCGCGGGCCTCTGGCCCTACTGTTCCTGAACAACAATTACCACGTCGTCCACCATATGCATCCGCAGACTGCATGGTATCGCCTGCCACAGCTTTATGCGCAAAACCGGGCGCACTATCTGGCGCGCAATGATGGCTATGTCTATCGCAGCTACGCTGAGGTTTTTCGTCAGCATTTCCTGCGCGCTAAGGACTGCGTGCCGCATCCGCTATGGCCCCGGCCCTGAATTGAGGGCATGAGGGCGCCATGCCTGCATGGATCCTCCTCTCCGTCGCTGCCGCTGCGTTCCAGACGCTGCGCTTTTTGCTGCAAAAACAGCTGAGCATGGGGCCGCTGTCGACGGGCGGCGCGACATTCGCACGCTTCGGCTATTCAATGCCTTTCATTCTGGTGTTGGCCACCTGGTACATCTGGCATCAGGGCGCCGGATTGCCGGACTTCACACCGCTTTTCTGGCTCTACGCGCTGTCCGGCGGCGCGGCACAGATCGTGGCGACATGGTGCATGGTTGCGCTCTTTGCCGCGCGCAACTTTGCCGTCGGGATCGCGTTTAAGAAGACCGAAGTCGTTCAGACTGCGTTGGTCGGGCTGGTGCTGCTAGGCGACCGGACGGGCGCAGCCGGGCTGGCCGCGATGCTGGTGGGGCTGATCGGCGTGCTGATCCTGTCGGGAGGGGTAGGCGCGGCGCGCTGGAAGGTGGCCAACCGGGCGGCAGGCCTAGGCCTGCTGGCTGGCGCGCTCTTTGCCGTGTCGGCGGTTACATATCGCGGCGCGACCCTTCAGATAGCATCGGACGACGCGCTGATGCGCGCGGTGGTTACGCTGGCCGCTGTAGTAGCGGCCCAAGCTGTTTCGATGGCGCTATGGCTGCGTTGGCGTGAGCCGGGCCAGATTGGCCGCGTGTTCGCGGCGCGGCGCGTTGCGGTGTGGATAGGGCTGGCGGGGCTTGGAGGCAGTCTGTGCCTTTTTACCGCGTTCACGTTGCAGAATGCGGCGTACGTTTTTGCTGTTGGTCAGGTCGAGTTGATATTTTCAATGATCGCATCGCGCCTGGTGTTTGGCGAGCGGATGACACCGCGCGAAGGGGTCGGCATTGCACTGGTCACAGCGTCGGTCATCGCGGTTGGCTTGCTCCGCTAAGGCGCAGGAACAGGCTTTCTTCGTCGTTGTTGCGAAAGAAAGGGACCGAAGCAGGGGGCGCGGGATCATTTGCGCGTGCCGCAATTTCCGCCAGAACTACCTCCGTAATGAAAGGCAGGTCGAACCGACGGACCTCGGGTAGGGGGATCCATTGCAGGTGCGATAGCTCTTCGCAGGCGGCGCTGAAATCATCTGGATCGTCGGCGATTTGGTCAGCGTCGACCTGAAAAAACCGCGCATCAAAGCGGCGCGGGCGGCCCGGCGGTGTGATTGCGCGGAAGACAAACTGCAATGCGCTGGCGTCAGGCAGATAGCCGCGCGCGGCAAAGCTGGCCCAGTCTGCGGGGACTTCGGCGTTCCATGTGCCTGGGCGCCCGATGATCAGGCCCGACTCCTCCCAAAGCTCGCGAATGGCGGCGGCGGCGAGCGCATGGTGCAGGCCCGCCGCTGCGTCCTCGGCCAAGCGGTCTGAGCAAAGCGTAGACAGAGACATCGCCAGCGGAACCTGCGCATCGCCCGGATCCACGGCGCCACCGGGAAAGACGAACTTGCTGGGCATAAATGCCGCCGTCGCGCCGCGCTGGCCCATGAGGACCCGCGGGACAGGCCGATCGCGGCGCAGCACGATGACGGTGGCAGCATCGCGGATCGGAGGCAGCTCCGCGCTCATGGGTTGGCGCCGAATCCGTGCATCTGGCGCGCCCATTGAAACGCCACGACGGCCCCCTTGAATCGAGGCAGAAGGTAAAGCGACAGCCCGACACAACCGACCGCGAAGATGGTGAACAGCGTCATCGGCTCGGGGCGAAAATTGACAAATACGATATGCAGCCCGGGGGCCATGATGTGGCCGACGATCAGAATAGTGAGATAGGCAGGACCATCATCCGCGCGGTGCTGCGAAAAATCCTCGCGGCATACGGAGCAGGTGTCGCGGACCTTGAGATAGCTTTTGAGCAGGGGGCCTGATCCGCAGTTCGGACATTTGCGGCGGAAGCCACGGCGCAGGGCGGGCCAAAGCGCGCGTTCTTCGGTTGGGGTTGCTTGATCTGTCATTGAGGCCTCGGAACTGTGTCATGCGCAATTTGGGCCACATGCGCCACAATTGAAAGGGGCAAGGATGCCCCGCCCTACCTGTCGCGCGCATTTGCCGCGCGCAAAGCCTACGCAGAGACAGCCGCTGAGCAGCTAGACCATAATGCCGCTGACAGTCATCAGGCGGCGGGCCGGGCGCTGATTGTGACGGTGTTACGCCCGCGCGCCTTTGCCCTGTAAAGCGCGCGATCAGCCTGATCGAACAGGGTATCGACATATCCGCCCAAATCCTCGCCGCTCGCACCGGGCTGGCCCATGGCCACACCAATACTGACGGTCACGTTTACCGGCTCAATATGGCCGCGCAGCATGATCCCAGCCTCACCGATACGGCGGCAGAGCAGGTCAGCTGTCTGCCGTGCCTCCGCGCCGTTCGTGCCGGGCATGACGATCAGAAACTCCTCGCCGCCGATGCGGGCGACCATATCGCCCTCGCGCACTGAATTGCCCAGAATGTCGGCGACGTGGCACAGCACGCGGTCGCCTGCTGCATGACCCAGCCGATCATTGATTTGCTTAAAGTGGTCCAGATCGGCCACCATCACGGCAAATCCACGCGCTTGCGGGCCTGCGCGTGATGCGAGATCGCGCAAAAACGGCATGGCAAAGCGGCGATTGTACAGGCCCGTTAGGGGATCGATCATTGCAGCGCGAAGCCCGTCATGCAGTCGGGTGCGCAGATTGTCGATGGCCTGCTTGCGCTGGATCTGGCGGGTTAGTCGTAGCGACAGCTCGTCCAGTCCGATGTCGCCGACAATCACGTCGCAAGCGCCAAGATCTAGAAGGCTGGCAGCGAGCGCCCGGGCGCCGTCCGGCACGAGACATACGATGCGGCCATGACGCGCTTCGGGCGATGCGCGCAATTCGGCCATAAGTTCCAAGCCCGCACCTTCGTATCCGGCAGGAATCAGAAGGACAAAGACATCTGCCGCCCGGTCACCGGGCGCGCCGGAAATCGGACCGCCTGACTGGATCGCAGCGATCTGATGACGGCAGACACTGCGCAGCCGTGTACGGAGCGCCATCGCATCGGCCATTTGCACGCCCAACACCGTGATCCGCCCGGCGCGCAGCAAACCGCCTTGTGCCTCGCCAAATCCGGCAGCGCAATCTGGTCCCGCGTTCAGGCGCATGTCCTGCAACGTGTGGTGCTGGCGCAGCAAGCCGCGCAGACGGGCCAGCATAATCCGCTCGTCTATTGGCTGGGATATGACGTCGTCGGCTCCGGCAGCAAGCGCCGCAACGCGGGCCTCGCCGGTATCCTCGGGCAACAGCGCGACGATGGGAACGATGGCCAGATCAGGCCGCGCACGGACAGCGCCGATCAATTCGGCAGAGGTCATATCCGTAAGAGCCGCGCCCATGATGATAAGGTCTGGCTGCAATCCCCGCGCCATCGACAGCGCACCAGCGCCAGATGACGCCTGATGCACATCGAAATGCGCCGCCGAAAGCTTGACCTTCAACACGATCCTGTTGGTCGCCACAGCGTCCACGATCAAAATTTTCCCTGACATGGGCGAACGCCTTTCTGACTTGCCCTATTCTCACGCTCGACTATCCGTGTCAGAAGTTAAGAAAACCTTTCTGGGAATGTGACACTCATGAAATATACGCGGGAATCCGCCGAGACGATCGCCATACGCTGCCTTGGATGGCTGCTCGCAAATGACGAGTTGACCCCTGTATTCCTTGGCGCGACAGGCGCGGGCGAAGACGATTTGCGCAGCGGTGCGGGCGATCCGGCCTTCTTGGCGGGCGTCTTGGATTTCGTGATGATGAACGATGACTGGGTCGTCGATTTCTGCACTTCCACGCAGTTGCCGACCGACGCACCAATGCACGCGCGCGCGATGCTGCCCGGCGGACAAGAGGAGCATTGGACATGAACCGAGCCACACGCGAAATAGACGGCATAATTTTCGACAAGGACGGCACTCTGTTCGATTTTCACACTACGTGGGCGAATTGGACACGCGATCTGCTTAATCATCTCGCGGCAAGTCATAATGCCGATCCTGTCGCGCTAGCCTTAGCGATCCAGTTTGATCTGGCCGAGTGTCGCTTCTTGCCGACCAGCCCATTGATCGGCGCAACCAGCCGCGAAGGTGCCGAAACGCTGGCTGCTGCTATGCCGGGCGCGGACGCAGACAATATTGAGGAGTATATGAACTTATCGTCAGCCGGGGCGCCGCTGCAACCTGCCGTGCCACTGGTCCCATTTCTGGAAGGGCTGGCGGCGCGCGGCATCAAGATCGGGTTGGTCACGAACGACAGCGATCATGGCGCGCGCGCGCATCTGGGCAGTGCAGGAGTGCTGGACCATTTCGACTTCGTCGCTGGATATAATAGCGGCCATGGGTCCAAGCCCGGCGCCGGACCACTGCTGGCCTTTGCGCGGCAAACAGGCTTGGATCCGGCGCGCTGCATTATGGTGGGCGACAGCACCCACGATCTGATGGCTGGGCGTGCGGCGGGGATGCACACGCTGGGTGTGCTGACCGGCATCGCCGAGACGCCCGAGCTTGCGCCGCTTGCAGACGCTGTCCTGCCCCATATCGGACATATCCCAGAGTGGCTTGACCGGTGACGCGGCACCCAGCCTTTGGCCTGATGCTGGCGGCATTTGGGGCGCTGGTGTTGACGCCCGACGCTATGTTTCTGCGGCTATCGGGCATGAACGGGCCGCAAATGCTGGGTTGGCGCGGGATGTTCATGGGGACGTCACTGATCTTGATCTGGATGCTGACCAGCCGGGTCCGGCGGGCTGATCTGGCCCTGCTCGCCAGTGGCGCAGGGATCGCCATCGCCGGTTGCCAGTTTTTCAACTCGTCACTCTTTGCGCTGGGCATCGGCGCGGCCCCTGTTGCCATCGTCCTGTTCGGCGTTGCGACCACGCCAATCTGGGCCGCGATTTTTGCCTGGATGCTCTTGGGCGAGCGGACGGCGCGCGCGACATGGATCACTATCGCCGTCGTCGCGCTGGGCATTGGCATCGCTGTGCTGGGCGGGGGCGAGGGGTCGGCAGAGCCGGGCGCGGTTATATTCGGCGCGCTAGCGGGGCTTGGCGTGGCGATGATGCTGGCGATGAACTTTGTGGTGCTGCGGTCGCAGCCTGCCCTGCCCATACCGCTGCTGATCGGCGTGGGCGCGCTATGCGCCGGGGCGGCTGGCGTGTTGGCAACAGGCCCCGCGCAGATGGCGGACGGTAACGTCTGGGCGGTTGCAATCACGGGCTGCATCATCCTGCCAGTGTCGTTTTTGTCGTTGTCTTTTGCCTCACGCTATACGGCGGCGTCGAATGTCAGCCTGCTACTATTGCTTGAGACGGTGCTGGGCCCTGCATGGGTCTGGTTAGTACTGGACGAGGCATTAACGCCGCCTATGGTGCTGGGCGGCGGGATCGTCGTGGGCGCTATCGCGCTCTACTTGCTGCACGCGCGGCACGCAGGGCGCCGCCGATATGCGAAAACGACAAACCTTGCCGCAAAGTGAATACATCTGAAATCCGCGCCGTGGTTCGCTAGTCTCACGAGATGCGGAGGGTTTCCCGATGGCGGACGAATCACAGCGCAGAAAGCGCGCAGGCGGCCGCGCCGGTGCCGCAGACCGACGCGGCAGCGCCGTCATTGAGCAAATGCCGTGGAATCCCCCCATCAATATCGACCGCCCGACCGAGCCGCTGGATGATGCAGGCGTCGCCGCAGTTCATGACGGCGCGATGCGCATCCTCGAAGAGATTGGGGTCGAGATTCTGAACACCGAGGCTGTGGAGATATTTCGCGCCTCCACCGGCTGCACGATCTCCGGCACAAACCTACGCATGGGCCGCGATTTTGTGATGGAAAAGATCGCAACCGCGCCCGACCAATGGACGATCACACCGCGCAATCCCGAGCGGCAAATTACCATCGGCGGGCGGCACCTGAACTTTGGTAACGTGTCGTCGCCGCCTAGTTACTGGGACATGAAGCTGGGCCGCAAAGTGACCGGCACGCGCGAGATGTGTGCGAACCTGCTGAAGCTAAGCCAGTATTTCAACTGTATCCACTTCACCGGCGGCTACCCGGTAGAGCCGCAAGATATCCACCCCTCGGTGCGCCATCTCGACGTGCTCTATGACAAGCTGACGCTGACAGACAAGGTCGCGCACGCCTATTCGCTGGGCAAGGAACGCGTAGAGGACGTGATGGAGATGGTGCGCATCGCCGGCGGGCTGAGCCATGCCGAGTTTGACGCGTCGCCGCGTATGTATACCAACATCAATTCCACCTCGCCGCTTAAACATGACGAGCCGATGCTGGATGGCTGGATGCGTCTTGCCCGGCGGGGGCAGGGGCTGGTAGTGACGCCGTTTACGCTGGCGGGCGCCATGGCACCGGTGACGATGGCAGGCGCGGTGGCGCAATCACTGGCCGAGGCACTGGTGGCCGTCGTGCTTGCCCAATTGGTCCGCCCCGGCGCGCCCTGCGCCATTGGTACGTTCACCTCGAATGTCGACATGAAGTCAGGCGCACCCGCCTTTGGCACGCCCGAATACATGCGCGCCACCCAAATGACCGGGCAGCTTGCGCGCCTTTATAAACTGCCGATGCGCGCTAGCGGCGTCTGCGCTGCAAACGTGCCCGACGCGCAGGCCACGTGGGAGACGTCGAACAGCCTATGGTCCGCCGTGCAATCTGGCACGCATATGGTGTATCACGCGGCGGGTTGGCTTGAGGGCGGGTTGATCGCGTCACCCGAGAAGTTCGTGATGGACTGCGAGATCCTCCAGCATATCCAACGCTACATGGACCCGATGCTGACGGCCACTACGCCCGACGATATCGCTGTCGAGGCGATTGCCGAGGTCGGCAACAAAGGCCACTTCTTCGGCACACAGCACACGCAGGATCGTTATACGACTGCGTTTTACCAGCCCTTCCTCAGCGACTGGCGCAACTTTGAGGCATGGGAGGCGGCAGGCGGTGTTTGGACGGCGCAGCGCGCGCATCAGATATTCCAAGATATCATCGCCAGTTTCGAGGCGCCGCCCATGGACGCGGCGATCCACGAAGAACTGGCCGACTTCGTCGCCCGCCGCAAATCAGAAGGCGGCGCACCAACCGATTTCTGATTTGGCCAAGCCATGCAACCTCAAGCGTTTCTATCCAACGTCGCCCGGCAGGCGCGGTCGACGGCAGCGTGCAGCAGCACGGTGCAGACGGCCAGCACGATCAGCGCCGCGAACATCAAGTCGGTTTTGGCCCGCCCATTGGCCAGCAGCATGAGGTACCCCAACCCTTTGGACGCGCCAACCCACTCGCCGATGATGGCCCCGATAGGGGCATATACTGCCGCAAGGCGCAGGCCCGAGGCGAAGCCGGGCAGGCCGGCGGGGATACGAATGTGGCGCATGATCCGCGCAGGGCTGGCACCCATGAGGCGGGCCATATCGATCCACGCCTGAGGCGTACGCATCAGCGCGTCGAAGAAGGCTGACGTGACGGGAAAGTAGATAACAAGCAGCGTCATCACGACCTTCGATCCGATGCCATAGCCGAACCACAGCGTCAGGATCGGCGCGAGGGCGAAGACGGGCACCGCTTGGCTGAAGATCAGCATTGGGCGCACAAGGTTTCGCGCAATCGGGGAGGCGGCAAGTCCGATGGCCGTGAGGCCACCGAGGATCGCACCCAGGGCAAGGCCCGCCAGCACCTCAATCCCTGTGATCATGGTGTGATGCGCGATCAACGCGCGGCTGGTCCAGAGGGTTTCGGCAACTAGCGCGGGGCCGGGAAGGATAAAGCGCGGCACACCAGTGGCGATGATCAACCCCTGCCAGACCGCAAGCGCGACGATCGTGGCAGCGACAGCATTGGCGGCGCGCCTCATGGGGCTGCTCGCAGGGCGGCCAGCAGCGCGCCTTGGGCCTCTAGCGTCTTGGCGTCGTCCACGGGGCGCGGAGGGGCGCCGGGTGGGACTGGCCATGGCGCGAGGCCGCGTTCGTTTAAGATGAGAATGGCTTTGCCCAGACGCGCGGCCTCGGACGGATCGTGCGTGACCATGAGGACGGTATGATTGCTAAGCAGTTGTGCTGTCAGATCCTGCACCTGCGCGCGGGTGCGCGCGTCCAGCGCCGAGAATGGCTCATCCAGCAGAACGATGGGCCGGTCCTCCATCAAAGTACGGGCGAGGGCGGCGCGCTGGCGTTGCCCGCCCGAAAGCTGAGCGGGCCGCTTGGCGGCATGGTCGATCAGGCCCACCTGTTCCAGCAATGCGGTGGCGCGTTCTGGCTGGGTATCAGCACCGCGAAGGCGTGCGCCCAAGGTCACATTGTCCAGCACGCTGAGCCACGGCAGCAGCAGATCGCTTTGTGCCATCAGGGCCACGCGGCCCCTCAGGGGGGCGCCGTCGCTGGCAGCAAGCGTTCCGGTCAGCGTCGCCTCGTCTGCGATGCCAGCGATCAAACGCAGTAGCGTGGATTTACCTACGCCCGACGGGCCTAAAAGGCAGGTCCAACTGCCCGGCGCGACGTCGAGCGTGATCTGCGGCACAAGGGGCGCGCCCCCGATGGCGACATGCCCTTGCAGGAAAATGCCCGGCGCGCTCATGCCGCGAGACCCATGTTCCAGAACCCTACCTCCAGCCGGGTGGCGGTGGCGAAGCGGTGCGATAGCGCTGTCCGGCGAGGGCTTCCTTGCGGTGTGGCGCCAAGGCGGCGCTGGACAGCGCCGTCCAGAAGCGCACCTGCTTCGCGGCAGACCTGTTGGTACTCCGCCCCCGCATAGGTGCTGATCCAGCTCGCGTAGGGCGTGTCACATTTTGCATCGTTCAGCCGCAGACCGATCTCGCCATAGCCCATCACGCAAGGCATCAGCGCAGCCAGCAGATCCAGAAAATCGCCCGAATGACCTGCATCCAGCACATAGCGTGTGTAGGCGATATTTTGCATCGCCTCGGGCGCGGCGAAAAGTGCGGCCTCGTCTATGCCCTCGCTGGCGCAGGTGGCGACGTGCAATGCTACCTCTTCGTTCAGCAGCGCATCAAGGATACGCGTAGCAAAGCGCATCTCCTCAACCGTCTCGGCCTTGGTCACCGCCAGCGCCCACGCGCGCGAGAAATGAATGAGGAAGACGTAATCCTGCACCAAATAGTTCACG
>JAGXGX010000137.1 GCA_024636515.1 Roseovarius sp. | reverse complement strand
GCGCTGAGAAACTCTGCGTTATCAGACATCTGCGATTTGGCACGGGGAGCGTCATCCAAGCCTTGCGCGCTATCGTCGGCTGCGAAGTTTTCAGGGATATCGTCTTCGGGCGTTGCCTGTGACGGCGTCGATGAAGCTTCGTCTGCGGCATCCTCGTCCGCGCCGCCGGCGGCCTCTTCAACGGCTTTTACCATGTCGTCAATGTTGGGGTCAGCGTCCGTATCGGTATCTTGTGCCGGGTCCACATCAGCCGTCTCGCTGTCGTGCGAATCGTCTTCCCACGGAAGCGGAGATCCCGTCTCGCCTGAATTTGCATCAGAACTGGCACCGTCCGGGTCCCACTGATCGCTCTGCCGCGCAACAACCTCTTCGAGTTCGGCAACGCGGGCCTTCAACTCGTTCGATCGGCTCAGCGGCGCGCTATGCTCATCAGCCGTGTCTGCATAGTGATCGTCATCGGACGTGTCGCTCTCTGGGCGGCCCGATTTTGCAACCTGATCTGCGGGTTCCGCGACAAAGGGCGCAGGTGTATCGACGCGCAAAGAGGGCGTTAGAACCAGCTTGTTCGACTCATAGGGCTCCGCTTCGGACTGGTCTGCCTCACCGTCATCTAATGAGCCTTCGTCAAAGGCTTCCTCTGCGGGCCGTATATGCGTTTTTATCGGCCGTTCGTCGCTGGATACCAACCGCCTAATAGACGAAAGGACATCCTCGATTTCGATATTTGTAACGGGATCGGACATTATTTTTATCGCCCTCAGTTTTTGCCTCCTGCGCAGCTTACCCCCGCGGCGCATTTCGCACAACGGATAGGCGCAGTTTTACTGATTTCCTATTTTTCGCAGCACCCGGTCCAGCGATTTACCACGCTCGCTGAGCGCCGCTGGTGCGTCCTTGACGAGGTTGTAATAAGCTGCAGGATCATAGGTTTGCACGGCCAACTGTAGGTCGCGCACGGTCAGTTCCCCCGTGGATTCCAGCACCGAATAGGCGGCGATGAAAACGTCGGCCTGCGCAGAAATCTGGTTAGCCTGAGCATCCAGATACTCCTGCTCGGCGTTTAGCACGTCCAGAGTGGTACGTGCGCCCAGCTTGGCCTCCTCGTTGACGCCGTCAAAGGCGACGCGGCCGGCTCGCACCGCCTCGCCGGTTGCCGTCGCAGAGGCGCGGGCAGCTTGCAGGATGGCATAGGCATTGCCGACATTCTGGCGGACCCGATCACGCGTGACGTGCAGCGCGCCCAGTTGGGCGTCGCGCTGTGCAAACGCACGCCGCTTGGCCGAGGATAGCGCTCCGCCCTGATAGATAGGACCGCCGATCTGAAGACCGAAGCTGCCGTTATCGGCCGAAGTATTGCCATTCAGTCGCTCCGTCACGCCGAGGTTAGCGTTAAGCGAGACGCGTGGCTTCATCGCGGCCTCGGCCACCAGCACGTTCAACTTGGCGGCAGAAACGTCGTGCTGAGCGGCCAGCATATCGGGGTGGCTGCGCAGGGCGACCTGCTTGGCCGTCTCCTCGCTGCGCGTCAGCCTAGGCAGGCTGGGCGGTTGAGACAGATTACCGGGGGCCTTGCCCACAACGGCGACGTATTCCTCTATTGCGCGCTCCAAATCGCCCTGCGCAGTCGCGAGATTACTGCGCGACAGCGACAGGCGCGCCTCGGCCTGCGAGACGTCTGTGCGCGTCACCTCGCCCACGTCAAAGCGGTCCTGCGCGGCGCGCAGCGACTCGCTGATGACGCGCACGTTGTTACGGCGCAACGCGACAAAGCGCGTGTGGCGCTGTACGTTCATATAGGCCTGAACGGCGCGCAGCAGCACCTGCTGTTCAATACTTACCAGCGACTCGCGCGTGGACAGCACCAGCTCTTTGGCGGCGTCAATGGCCAGCGGCGTGCGGCCAAAATCATAGAGCAGCCATTCAGCGGTGATGCCGGCATTCAGATTGGTAGACCCAGAGCTGGAGTTGCTGAACGAGGCATTAACACCCGTCCCGCCCGAGCGGTTGGTGTAACTGCGCGTGACGTCCGTCGACCAACTGATAATGGGGCGCAGTCCGGCGACGGTGCCGACCACATCCTCGTCGGCGGCGCGCAGCAGGGCGCGGTTCTGCTCTAGCAGGCCACTGTTGTTGTATGCACCAGCCAGCGCGTCGGCGAGAGTATCGGCATGGGCGGCAGGCGCGGCAACCGCGATAACGGCAACTGCGATCCAGCCACGCGCCCATGCGGCGATCGTGCCCGCCGGGGTGCGCCGTGCCATATGTGGGCGGATAGTCATCATATCGTCCTTTCGACAATCGGAGGCTTGGGCCCCGACGCAGATTTACGCGCTAAAGAGTAAAGGCCGGTTTCTTTTCAAAGCCAGGCAGCACCGGCGCGCTGGCGTTGAACGCGAACCGCCAAGTGATCTTGCCGTTTGATTTGTAGCCGATGCGCACGACGCCCAGCGCACCTTCCATGAACAGACAGGCGATCCGCCCACCATCCTTCAACTGGTCAGTGATTGCCTCAGGCAGATGCTGCACGGCGCCCTCAATGGCGATGACGTCATAGGGGCCATGTTCGGGCGCGCCGCCGGTTAGGGGCGCGGTGTGGACGATCACGTTATCGGCCCCATGCTCCATCAACAGATCCTCGGCCTCGCTGCTCATGGTCTCGTCTTCTTCAAGCGCTACAACCGCCTCGGCCATGGTCGCCATAATTGCTGCGGAATAGCCCAGCGCACTGCCAACGTCGAGAACCAGCTCGTCGCCGCGGATATCCAGCGCATCCAGCATCTTGGCCAAAGTGCGCGGCTCAAGCAGCACGCGGCCTGCGCCCAAATCCAGGTTTTCGCCCATATAGGCAGCCTCGCGCAGGGGGCGTGGTACGAACGCCTCGCGCGGTACGCGCAGCATCGCATCTATGATGGGGAATTTGGTCACGTCCGACGGGCGGACCTGAGTGTCTACCATCATGGTGCGGCGCTGTGCGTAATCAATCATGCTAAACTCGTTCGTTCAGGTGCGTTGCGACGGGTTTTGCCACAGAAGAAGGACGTGAGCAACGGCGCAGTGGTGCACACGCGCGGCCTGAGGCCGGGGCCGCGCGCGCCGCTATCATCCTGTTGCTGCGAGAGGCAGCGCGTCCTCGTCCCCGCCCAAAAGGTCGGCAGTCGGGCCAAGCGGCGTGTAGCCCACCGGCGCTGAGGCGATAATCCGGCGCAGCGTGGCGATATCCTGCCTCTGGCAGGCCGCCAGCAACGCATCCAGCAACTGGTCCAGACGATCCGGGCCCAGATATGTCTCGCTCGCCGTCATGATGCGGGGATGCTGGGTCTGGCTCGCATTGGCGCCGATCAGCAACTCCTCGAACAACTTCTCGCCGGGGCGCAGGCCGGTAAAGCAGATTTCGATATCTCCCTCGGAAGAGGCCAAGTTCGTACAGGGCTGGCCCGTGAAGGGATGCGGGGCAGGCGACATCCGGTAGGGGGTCAACCCACTCAGCCGCACGATCCGGTCGGCCAGATCTACGATCTTGAGCGGCTCGCCCATATCCAAAAGAAACACGTCGCCCCCGGTCGCCATCGCGCCCGCCTGAATGACCAATTGCGCCGCCTCTGGGATTGTCATGAAATAACGCGTGATTTCCGGATGGGTCACCGTGATCGGGCCGCCCTGCTCTACCTGCTGGCGAAACCGTGGAATGACCGATCCCGATGAACCCAGAACATTGCCAAACCGTACCATCGAAAAAATTGTGCTGCTCTGCCTGCGTGCGGCGGCTTGGCAAACCAATTCGGCCAGCCGCTTGGACGCGCCCATCATGTTGGTCGGGCGCACCGCCTTGTCGGACGAAATCAGGATGACCGATTCAACGCCTGAGGCAATGGCGCTGTTGGCCACTGCCTCGGTTCCAAATACGTTGTTGCGCAGCCCCTCCACGACGTTCTGTTCCACCAGCGGGACGTGCTTGTAGGCGGCAGCGTGATAGATGGTCTGCACGCCGAACCGCTTAAGCGCAGCCGACAGGCGTCTTGGATTCTGGACCGAGCCCATCAGCGGCACCAGTTCCACATCCAGACCATGCGCCGTGATCGCATCGCTCAGCTCGTTGTTGAGGGTATAGAGCGCGAGTTCCGACAGCTCCCAAAGGATCAAAATGCGCGGACCTTGCAGAAGGATCTGGCGGCACAGCTCGGACCCGATCGAGCCGCCGGCACCGGTGACCATCACTACTTTGCCTGCGGTGTTGCCGCGCATCAACGGCTCCATCGGTGGAACGGGATCACGGCCCAGTAGATCTTCGATCGCAACATCGTGCAGATCGGCCAGCCGCGCCTTTCCAGATAGGATAGCGGTCATGCCGGGGATCGTTTGGACCCGTACGGGCAACTTCTCCAGCCGCTCAATTATTGCGCGCCTTTCAGAGCGCGATGCGCTTGGAACGGCCAACAGCACCAGCTTGACCCCGTGTATTTGCACCAGACGGGCCAGGCGACTGGGATCATGGATACGGATGCCGCCCACTTCGGAATCGTGCAGATCGGCGGCGTCGTCAGCAAACGCGACAGCGGCAAAGTCTGCATGCTCACGCAGCGAGCTGAGCAATTGCCGCCCCGCGCGCCCCGCGCCGTAGATCAGCACCGGCTTACGCCCCTCAGAGGCGTGCCGCTGAAGCATCTCACGCAGGGCCATGCGCAACCCTCCCAGCACGCACATCGCGATGAGTAAGTAGATCGGCGCGGCACTCCATGGCAGAGGAACTCGCATCAGGTTGACCGCGCAAATCAGCACCGCTGTTGACGCGATGACACCAGCGAAGATCGTCATTAAAAGTTGCACCGACAGATAACGCGCAACCGCACGGTAAAACCCAAGCCGGACGAAGATCAGCAAACTTACGGGGACAAAAATCGCCGCTGCGGCCCAGAAGGCCGGCAGCGTTATAGCACCCGCCCCACCGCCTAACGCCGCCGCGCAAACGTAGCTGAGCAGCAGCAAACCCGCGTCAGCCGCCAGTTGCAGCAAACGCTTGTGGCCACGTTTCAAACTCAGAAGGCAGTTTAAGGCGCCGTTCAGCATTCGGGTTTGCTTTCCTCAGCTTGGCGCACGGACTGCATGTACTGTCATTACTTGCGACATCTGGAGCAGCTACGCAACCCCTGCGTGTATTATGTGGCACAATTTCGCCCCAGAATAACGAGACCCTTCCCCCACCGAACAGGCCAGCAGGCGACATATAGCCCAAGCTCACCGGAGCCATGACAGACGGCGCTTCCTTGGACGGCAGATCGCGGGTCATGCAGCGCACTGCATATCAAGTTAGATCTAAAATTCGCTTAAATTACAATTTGAATACAATCACGCACCGGCAGCAAATGCCCTCAACATTCGGCCAAGCGGCAATAATCCCCGCGCGGCGCGCTGTCTCGCTTTTGCATGCGCGCGCGATCCACTATGCTTAGTCAAAACTCAAACAAAACGAGGCAGGCATGAGCAGTAATTCAAGATTTACACGGCGGCATTTTGGCCTAGGACTGGCGGCACTGGGACTGTCGGCCTGCGGTGACATGCGCGGCCCATTGATGGCAGGCGCATCCGAGGCGCGCACGCCCGCCCCGCTTGCAGACGATCTGCGCCCGGTGGCAAATAGCGGCTATGACGCGTGGGTGTCATCCTTTCGCGCACGCGCCGGCGGCTACGGCATTTCGAATAGCACACTGAACGCGGGTTTTCGCGGCGCGGGATACCTGCCCGGCGTGGTCAAGCGAGACCGCAACCAGACCGAATTCACCCGCACGCTTGAGGATTACCTGTCTATCGCGGCCTCGGACGAACGGGTTGCCAAAGGCCGTGCGGCCTACGCGCGCCACCGCAGCACGCTTAGCGCGCTTGAGACTCGTTACGGCGTCGATGCCCAAGTTATCACCGCGATCTGGGGGCTCGAGAGCTTCTACGGTGAGCGGCGCGGCAACGTGCCGGTCATCTCGGCCACCTCTACACTGGCCTTTGACGGGAGGCGCGGCGCTTTTTTTGAAAAGCAGTTGGTCGCCGCGCTCAAGATCATCCAAAACGGCGACATTGACGCCGCCCGCATGCTGGGCAGCTGGGCGGGCGCGATGGGCCACACGCAGTTCATTCCGACATCGTACGAGCTGTTTGCAGTCGATTACACTGGCGATGGGCGACGCGATATTTGGTCCGAAGATCCCAGTGACGCACTTGCCTCGACCGCCGCATATCTGGCGAAAAGCGGTTGGACACGCGGCGCCAAATGGGGCCGCGAGCTGGCCCCCGGCGAGGCCGCTGGCGGGACTGTGATCCAGCCGCAGGCAGGGGGTCCACGCTTTGCCGTGACCGGGAATTTCCGAGCGATCAAGCGGTACAATAACTCGGACGCCTACGCGATCGGCGTCGGACACTTGGCCGACCGTATCGGCGGCGCAGGACCGCTTAGGGGCGATTTTCCGCCCGATGCGACTGGCCTGACAAAAAAGGACCGTATCGAATTACAGACCAGACTGACGGCGAAGGGCTTTGACACAGACGGCACCGATGGTGTCATCGGCCCAAACACGCGGGCCGCGATCAGCGCATATCAAAACAGCCGCAGCATGCCCGCCACCGGCGAGCCATCGGCAGAGCTGCTGCGTAGCCTGCGCTAAAGATCGCCTAGCAGATGCCGCGTGCGGCGGGCAGCGCAGGTGCGCGCCGCCGCGCGCGCAAATTGCGCATACCCGGCACCTCGCGCGGCGGCTGCGGGGGCGTCTCATTCGGCAAATCATTAGGCATTTCACTGGGTGGTTGCGGCACGCCCTCGGGCGGCAGATCGTGAGGAACCTCCGTTGGTCGCGGATTGGGATCGGGCATGCCGGGATTCAGTGGTCCGGGATTGGCGGGGTCGGGATTATTGACTGCGACGGGCATAAACTCATCCTTTTCATGGTGTTAGGGCCGATCACGCCGGACCGTCAGGTCCAGCTGACTGCAATATGAAAACTCAGCAGCGCGTTGCCCGGTTCCCCGTCCAGTTGTGAATGGGCGGAACCCTGCACGCACGAGATCCGTTGCGTCACTGCCCTTGGTGGAAACGACGCACATGACCAACCTGCCGCCCTCATTGCGATACTATCCAGACGACCGCCCCGGCATTCGGCGCGAACGACGCGGGCGCGGTTTTTCTTATGTTTCGGCTGACGGCACACGTATCGCCGCAAAATCCGAGAGGGAGCGGATTGACGCAATCGCCGTACCGCCTGCGTGGGACGGCGTCTGGATATCCCCGCTTGGGAACGGGCATCTACTGGCCACCGGGCAAGACGCCCGCGCGCGAAAGCAATATCGGTACCATCCCGAATGGACTGCGCTTCAGGCCGAAAACAAATTCTCGACCCTGCCGGATTTTGCCGACGCCCTGCCCGCCATCCGCCGCAAGATGCGCCGTGATCTGGCAAAGGAGCCGGGCGAGGAGGCGTTCGCCATTGCAGCCGGGATTGCGATGATTGATCGCTTGTCGCTGCGTGTCGGCAACCCGGAATATACGCGCGAAAACGGCACCTACGGCGCGCTGACGCTGACCGGGCGCCATGTGAGGCTCAAGGACGGAAGGCTGCATATTTCCTATGTCGGGAAGGGCGGCAAACGTGTGCGTCGCCAGTTGTCTGATTCTCGCCTGATGAAAGCGCTAGAGCGTATTCGCGACCTGCCCGGCGCAGACCTGCTGACTTGGCTGGACGACAGCGGCACGGTGCGCAATGTCTCCTCTGCCGGGCTTAACGCATATCTGTCGGATGCGGGCGGAATGGAGGGCCTGACGGCCAAAACATTTCGCACTTGGGCCGGGACGGTCGCGGCCTTTTCCGTGGCGGAAAAATCCGAGCGCCCGACGATCACCGCCATGGCCGAGGCCGCTGCCGCGCGGTTGCACAACACGCCCGCCATTGCGCGAAACAGCTATATCCACCCTTC
>JAGXGX010000136.1 GCA_024636515.1 Roseovarius sp. | reverse complement strand
ATCGGCTCTCCTTGGCAATCGAACGCGTGCGCGGTAGTCACGTACCAGTTTCTGAATACCCCCTCCGCCCCAAGGATCCCAGCGCCGATGCACACCCGCACCCTCGCCCCAGATGCCGCCGGCATCACCGACGCCGCAAGGCTGATCGCAGACGGCCAGCTCGTCGCGATCCCGACCGAGACGGTCTATGGCCTTGCAGGCGATGCGCGCAACGGCAGCGCCGTCGCCCGCATTTTTGAGGCGAAGGGCAGACCCAGCTTTAACCCACTGATCGTGCATGTCGCGGATAGCGAGGCGGCGCAGACATATGGCGTCTGGTCTGATGTAGCGAGCCGCCTCGCGCAGGCCTTTTGGCCCGGCCCTTTGACGCTCGTACTGCCGCTGCGCGCAGGTGCGGGCCTGTCGGCGCTGGTCACCGCCGGGCAGGACAGCGTCGCGATCCGCGTGCCTGCGCATCCCATCGCGCAGGGGCTGATGGCTGCCAGCGGCGCGCCGCTTGCCGCACCATCGGCCAATCCATCGGGGCGCATTAGCCCGACGCAGCCTCAGCATGTCCTAAGCGGCCTTGATGGCCGCATTGCCGCCATTCTGGATGGCGGTCGGTGCGAGGTAGGCGTGGAATCGACCATTATCGGCCTGACGGGCACGCCAACACTGCTTCGTCCCGGTGGCCTGCCAATCGAGGCGATAGAGGCCGCACTAGGCGCGCCCCTCATGCTGTACAGCGAGCATGATGCAATCACGGCCCCCGGCCAGATGGCATCGCATTATGCGCCAACCGCCACCATGCGGCTGAACGCGGGTACCGCGCGTGCCGGTGAGGTGATGCTAGGCTTTGGCGGCACGCCCGGCGCTGAATTAGATCTGTCAGTTTCGGGGGATCTGGTCGAGGCGGCGGCAGCCCTATTTGGCCATCTGCACGCGCTGGATGCCAGCGGTGCGCAGGCGATAGCTGTGGCAACTGTGCCTGATCGCGGCCTGGGCCGCGCGATCAACGACAGGCTGCGCCGGGCCGCAGCGCCCAAGCCGGACTAGTCCAGCACCCGCGCCTCACTGATCAGCAGGATCGGAATACCGGCCCGGATCGGAAAGGCCAGCCCGGCGGTGCGGCTGATCAATTCGCCTGCAGCGGCGTCATATTCCAGTCGCTGGTGGCTCTTTGGGCAAATGAGCGCCTCAAGCATACGGCGGTCGAAATCTGGCGCGCTTATCTCACCTGTCATTGCAGCATCCCCTCTCCGTCACCGCCCCGCATGGCGAACTCGATCAGCGTAAGAAGCGTCTCGCGCCGCGTGCTTAGCGATGGTGCCTCCAGCAGGGCCTGCTTATCCTCAGGCTCGAACCCCAGCAGCATGGACAGCGAGTTTATCAGCAACTCGTCATCGGCCTCTTTGAGGCTGTCCCAATCTGTCTGTAGATCCTCGGCCTCGAAATACTTCGCAAGGGTGCCCATAAACTTTTCGCGGTTAAAGGTGGTATCACCCTCCTCCGGGCCGTTGTCGCGTTCAAAACCGGTCCACGACACGCGCGCGCGGCGATAGGGGGTGAACCCCTCGACCTCTTCGATCAGACGAAAGCGCGACGTGCCGGCCAGTGTGATCATATACCGGCCATCCTCTGTTTCAGAGAATTGCGAGATGCGCCCGGCGCAGCCAATCGTGTGCAAGCCCGGCCCCGCGCGGCCCGGCACCTTGTTAGGCTGGATCATTCCGATCAGGCGGTCCTGCGTTTTCAGCGCATCGTCGAACATCGCCAGATATCGCGGCTCAAACAAGTGCAGGGGCAGCCGCGCGCGCGGCAGCAATAACGCACCGGGCAGCGGAAAGATCGGGATGATATCGGGAAGATCAGTGTTTTGCGTCATGCCATCGTACCTAGCCCTCGGCGCGCGCCGGACAACAGCCCCCCGCGCGCCGTTTGCATGACGCTACGCAAATATCATCGAGCTAAGCTTGCGGCGGCCATTCAGCACCACCGGATCATTTGGCTTGAGCGCGTCGAAGACGGTAAAAAGCTGCGTCTTGGCCGCGCCCTCATTCCACTCGGCATCGCAGCGGAATAGCTCCAGCAGGTGATCCACGGCCTCGCCGCTGCGCCCGCCGGCCGCCAGTGCCACAGCCAGATCAAAGCGCGCCTGATGGTTCGCCGGATCGGCCTCGACGGCTGCCTCCAACTCGCCCACCGGGCCAGCATCAGCGCCTTGGCGGGCCAGTGCCAATTGCGCATGCGCGGCCTCGATCTCAGCCGCTGTGCCAATCTCAGCGGGCGCGCCGTTCAGCACTGCCTCAGCCTGCTCAAGCTCGCCCAGCGCGATATGCGCGCGCGCCAGACCACCAAAGGCAGCAGCATTCGTGGGGTCCTCCTCTGCGATCGCGGCAAAGGTCTGCGCGGCGGATGTGGCATCGCCCTCGTCCAGCATCTCGTCGGCGGCGGCGACAGCCTCGGCCAGTCCATCACCTTCCGGTGCGGCGCCGCCAGCCGCGGCAACCACGCGCGCGACAAATTCGTTCAGCTCAGAGCCAGAGACATTCCCCTGAAACCCGTCGATCGGCTGGCCCTGCCAGAATGCATAGACCGTCGGAACCGACTGCACCTTCAGCTGTCCGGCGATACCCTGATTTTCGTCAACGTTCACCTTGGCCATGCGGACGGCGCCGCCAGCCTTGGTCACGGCGGCCTCCAGCGCAGGGCCCAGTGTCTTGCAGGGGCCGCACCACGGCGCCCAGAAATCGACGATCACCGGAATGGTCTGCGACATTTCAACGACCTCGGCCATGAAGTCGGCCTCGGACACGTCCTTGATCAGATCGGTTGCGGGGGCTTGGCCACCAAGTTCTATCATCTCATCTCGCCTCGCTAAGTTGCGCTTTAATGACTACATGGCCCGCCGCGCCGCGCCTTGCAAGGGTTGGGGTCTCTGCCGGGCCAATGCCTGCCGCCAGCGTCTCACAAATCGAACGTCGCAAACACGGGCACATGATCGCTCGGCTTCTCCCATCCGCGCGCGGCGCGCAGTACGCGGCTGGAATGGCCCGCGCTTGCGATATCGCCCGTCGCCCACACATGGTCCAGCCGCCGCCCCTTGTCGGCAGCGTCCCAATCCTTGGCGCGGTAGGACCACCAGCTATAGAGCTGCCCATCAGGAATGTCGGCGCGTGTTACATCGCGCCAGTTGCCGGCCTCCATCACATTTTCCAGATGCTCGACTTCGACGGGGGTGTGGCTGACAACCTTCAAAAGTTGCTTATGGCTCCAGACGTCATCCTCGCGTGGCGCGATGTTCAGATCGCCGACAAGGATGGCGCGTTCGGGGCGGTCAGCACGGGACCAATCGCGCAGGTCCGTCAGGTAATCCAGCTTTTGCCCGAACTTGACGTTCACCTCGCGGTCCGCCACGTCGCCGCCAGCGGGGACATAGAAGTTATGGATCGTCACGCCATTCTCCAGCCGCCCTGCAACGTGGCGCGCATGACCCAGCCCGGCAAAATCGTGATCGCCCACATCCTCGATAGGCAGCTTTGACAGGATCGCGACGCCGTTATACCCCTTTTGCCCGCGCGCGATCATGTGGGTGTATCCCAGCGCGGCAAAAACATCGGCCGGGATGTTGTCGACCGGGCTCTTGCACTCTTGCAGGCAAAGGATGTCGGGTGCCTCTTCGGCCAGTAGCTTGCACACCAAGGGCGCGCGCAACCGAACCGAGTTTATGTTCCATGTGGCGAGGGTAAAGGTCATGGCGGGTGTCTCCGTCGGGCTGATGGCATGGTCCTCTTGCCTACCAGAGCGCGGCACGGCGGACCATGCATTTCATCACAGGCTGGAAACACAGGTCAGTTCCGAAACCGATCCTTTTGACAAAAAAAGACCCCGGCAAACGCCGGGGCCAGTCCAACAGGGAGGTGCATGTAAGTGCCGGACATGCGGCCGGATTGCAGCGTCGGTAGGACGCTATGTTAAGTAAACGGTCGCCGGGCGTCGCGTGTTCCAAGATTATCACGCACCCCGCGGAAATCCGCTCAGGACAGCAGGCGATAGCCCCCGCTTTCGGTGACCAGCAGGCGCGCGTTCGACGGGTCCGGCTCAATCTTTTGGCGCAGACGATAGATGTGCGTCTCCAACGTGTGGGTGGTGACGCCCGCGTTGTAACCCCAGACCTCGTGCAGCAGCACGTCGCGCGCTACCACGCCATCGGTCGAGCGATAGAGAAACTTGAGAATATTCGTCTCCTTCTCGGTCAGGCGCACCTTGCGCCCGCCCTCGTCCACCAGAATCTTCAGCGCGGGCCGGAAGCTGTATGGCCCCAACTGAAACACGGCATCCTCAGACTGCTCGTGCTGGCGCAACTGCGCGCGGATGCGGGCCAGAAGGACAGGAAACTTGAACGGCTTGGTCACGTAATCATTCGCCCCGGCGTCGAGGCCAAGGATCGTGTCGGCATCGCCGTCATGGCCGGTCAGCATCAGGATTGGGCTTTTCACCCCTTGCTTGCGCATCAGGCGGCATAACTCGCGACCGTCAGTATCGGGCAGGCCAACATCAAGGATGATCAGATCGTAGTTGGCATCGCGGGCATGTGTCATTGCCTCAGCGCCGGTGCCGGCCTCGAATACATCAAAATCTTCGGTCATCACCAATTGCTCACCCAGCGCCTCGCGCAGATCCTCGTCATCGTCGACGAGCAGGATTTTTTTGAGCTGTGCCATGATGTGTCCCTCTTTGAGTTGTGTTGCATCCAAGATGTGCCCGGCATGCCGCTACGGCAAGAAATGCGTCAACGCGATCACGCCCTAGTGTATCATGCGCAGCATATGTTTCATTTTCGCGCGATAAAGGCTAGATCGGGGACAAGCCATGAAAGCGCCCGGAATGAGCCTGCGACCCGACATCACCCACCTGCTTGCCCGTGTCCGCGCCGATCTGGCGATGGGCCTGCCAGTCGCGCTGACCGGCGCGAATGGCGGCGCGCTGGTCGCCGCTGCCGAGACACTGGATGCGCCCCGCCTCAAAGCGTTGCGCAGACTGGCGCAGGAGGCAGGCGTGCCTCTGACGTTGGCTGTGACCGCGCGGCGGGCCGAAACGCTAAAGGCGCGCGCCTATGACGGCGATCTGGCGCGCATTATCGTGCCCCAAGACGCAGACCTCGCATGGGTCCGTACAGTCGCCAGCCCGGAAAACGATCTGGACAGCCCGATGAAAGGGCCATTTCACACACAGCGGGGCGAAGATGCGGGTTTGCACCGGCTGGCGCTGGCGCTGGCCAAGGCTGCGCGCCTCTTGCCCGCCATGCTGGTACTACCGCTGCCAGATGCCGCAGGCCGCGCCGCCATCGAAAATTTAAGTGTGCTGCCCGCCGAGGCGGCGGAAGCGGCCATGCGCACTGCCAGCCCGCCCCACGCCGTTGCGCGCGCCCGCGTGCCGCTCGCCGTTAGCCAGTCAGGCCGCGTTCATGTGTTTCGCCCCGAGGACGGCAGCGAAGAGCATTACGCGATAGAGATCGGCAGCCCCGCGCGCAGCGCCCCGGTGCTGGCGCGGCTGCACTCGGCCTGCTTTACTGGCGATGTCCTTGGAAGTTTGAAGTGCGATTGCGGCCCACAACTCCGCGCCGCGCTGGCGCAAATGGGCACGGTCGGCGCCGGCGTTCTGCTATACCTCAACCAAGAGGGGCGCGGAATCGGAATGGCAAACAAGATGCGCGCCTACGCGCTTCAGGATCAGGGCTTTGACACGGTTGAGGCAAACCACCGTCTCGGCTTTGAGGATGACGAGCGCGACTTTCGCATCGGCGCGGGTATCCTGCGCAAAATGGGATTTGGTGCCGTTCGGCTGATGACCAACAACCCGGCCAAGATCGACATGATGCGCCGCAGCGGCATAGACGTGACAGAGCGCGTCCCGCTGATCGTGGGTCAGACGGCGCAGAACGCTGAGTATCTGGCGACTAAGGCGCGAAAATCCGGGCATATGCTGTAGCAGTCTGCGTGGCGCTTTAGGTATTTAAGGCCAAGAAAAACACCGGCGCTTTTTCTTGGCCTTAAATACCTAAATCCGGGCATCGCGACGGTCGCAGGCGGCTCAGCCGTAGCGCTGGACGAAATTGCGCAGGATTTTCTGGGGCGCATGAACATCCGCCGCGCGGCACATGGCGATCAGATCCAACGCCTCCTCTGGTGGAAAGTAGCCGTGATCCTTGTAGGTTTTGATGCGCTGCTCAAAACCCGCGCTATCAGCCTCCGGGTGGAACTGCGTGGCATAGACATTGGATTTATATCGCACCATCTGGAATGGGCAACTAGGCGCGGACACCAGATGCACGCATCCGTCCGGCAAGGCCTCCAGCGCCTCCTTATGCCCAACAAATGCGTCAAAGCGGCCCGGCAAATCCGTTAGAAGGGCATCGTTGCGGCCGGCCTGCGTCACTGTGCAGTCCGCCGTGCCGACCGCCTCGCCGTAGCGGCCCTTGGCGACGGGCGCACCCAGATGCTGGCCAAGGATTCCGATGCCGTAGCAGCAGCCAAGAAAGGGAATGTCGTCCTCCGTCACGCGCGGCATCAGCGACATAACGGCGGCCTCGATACGCGCGTGTTCGGGGGATTTCTCATCAGGCGCGTCGCTGACGCAACCCGGTCCGCCCCCGACTATGATGCCCGCATAGTCCCTAGGGTTCAAATCATCCGGTAGCGCTTCGGCGTCCAAGCGAATGCGGTGCGCGCGGGCGAGCTCCAGCCCGCTTTTGTCCAGAAAGGCGGCAAATTCGGCGTCAGAGGCGTCCTGCTCGGGGCGCAGTTGCAGAATCAGGAACCGGCTCAATGCGCCTTGGCCCAGTTGGCCCCTTGCCCGGCGTCGACCGTCAGCGGCACCGACAGCTTGACAACCGGCTCAGCGGCGCCCTCCATCACGTCGCGGGCAGCCTTGATGACGGCGTCCACGGCGCCCTCATCGACCTCGAAGAGCAGCTCGTCATGCACCTGTAGCAGCATCTTGCACGGCATCCCCTCGATCGCGGCGGGCATGCGGATCATTGCCCGGCGAATTACATCCGCAGCGGTGCCTTGGATCGGCGCATTGATCGCCGCGCGTTTGGCAAATCCCGCGCGCGGCCCCTTGGCGCCAATCTCGGGCGTGTGGATCTTGCGGCCAAACAGCGTCTCTACATGGCCATGCTTTTTCGCAAACTCCACGGTGTCGTCCATATAGGCGCGGATACCCGGAAACCGCTCAAAATAGCGATCGATAAAGCCCTGCGCCTCGCTACGGGGAATGCGCAGATTTCGCGCAAGGCCGAAGCCGGAGATGCCGTAGATTACGCCAAAGTTGATCGCTTTTGCCTGGCGCCGGATTTCGGGAGTCATATCCTCCATCGCGACGCCAAACATCTCGCTTGCGGTCATGGCGTGAATGTCCTGCCCGTCGCGAAACGCCTGCTTTAGCGCGTCGATCCCGGCCACATGGGCCAAAATGCGCAGCTCAATCTGGCTGTAATCGAGGCTGACCAGCACCCGCCCCGCCGGCGCGACAAAGGCCTCGCGGATGCGCCGCCCTTCTTCGCTGCGCACAGGGATGTTCTGCAAATTTGGGTCCGAGGACGCCAGCCGCCCGGTGTTGGCCCCCGCCTGCATATATGAGGTGTGTACGCGGCCCGTGTCAGGATCGATATGATCCTGCAACGCGTCGGTATAGGTTGATTTCAACTTAGAAATCTGGCGCCAATCCAGGACGCGCGCGGGCAGCTCATGCTCGGTTGCCAGATCCTCCAGCACGTCTGCGCCAGTGGCATAGGCGCCCGTCTTGCCGCGCTTGCCGCCGTCCAGGCTCATCTCGTCGAACAATATCTCACCCAGCTGCTTGGGCGAGCCGACATTGAATTTGCGCCCTGCTAGTTGGTGGATTTCCTCCTCCAGCGCGGCCATCTTTTGTGCGAACGCGCCGGACATACGGCTCAGCACGTCGCGGTCCACCGCGATCCCGTTCCGCTCCATATGCGCCAGCACTGGCACCAAGGGCCGCTCCAGCGTCTCATAAACGCGGGTGACTTGCGCGACATGTAGCTGCGGTTTCAGTACGGTCCAGAGGCGCAGGGTGATGTCGGCATCCTCAGCCGCATACTTCACCGCGTCGTCTACCGGGACACGGTCAAATGTGATGGCGGATTTGCCACCGCCCAGCAGTGTTTTGATGGGGATGGGCTTATGGTTCAGATACCGCTCGCTCAGCGCGTCCATGCCGTGCCCATGCAGTCCCGCGTGGAGGGCGTAGGAGATCAGCATCGTATCATCGAAGGGGGTCACCTCCGCGCCGTAGCGCGCCAGTACTTTGGCATCGTATTTCATGTTCTGGCCGATTTTGAGGATGCTCGCATCCTCCAACATGGGCTTCAACGCATCCAGCACTTCTTGCAGCGGCAGTTGCCCCTCGGCCAGCGCGGCGCTACCGAACAAATCGCCCTCCCCCTCGCCCTTATGTCCCAGCGGGATGTAGCAGGCCTGCCCAGGCTCGACGCACAGCGATATGCCGACCAACTCGGCCTGCATTTCATTCAGTGACGTCGTCTCGGTGTCGACGGCGACATAGCCGCGCGCGTGAATGCGGGCGAGCCAGACATCGAGTGCGGCCATATCCTTGACATGCTCGTATTTCGAAGGGTCGATCTCCGGCATCTCAGGCGCACCTGCATCGGGCGCCCCCTCAGGCGTGTCGTCAATCTCGGGAGCCTCAGTGTCCATCGCAGCCGCGATGCGATTGGTCAGTGTGCGGAACTCCATCTCGGCCAAGAAACCCAGCAGCACATCGGCATCCGGATCGCGCACCTCCAGATCGTCCAGCCCAAAATCAAGCGGCGTGTCGCAATCGAGCTGCACAAGTCGGCGTGACATGCGGATCTGGTCTGCGTGGTCGATCAGCGTCTGGCGCCGCTTGGGCTGCTTAATCTCGCCCGCGCGCGCCAGCAGCGTTTCCAGATCACCGAACTCGTTGATTAGCAGCGCCGCAGTCTTGATCCCGATGCCCGGCGCGCCCGGTATGTTATCGACCGAATCGCCCGCCAATGCCTGTACGTCAACGACGCGGTCCGGGCCTACGCCGAACTTCTCCTCGACGCCCTCAACGTCGATCCGGCGGTTCTTCATCGCGTCCAGCATTTCAACGCCACCGCCGACCAGCTGCATCATGTCCTTGTCCGAGCTGATGATCGTCACCCGCCCGCCCGCATCGCGCGCCTGCACCGATAGCGTCGCGATGATATCGTCGGCCTCAAACCCCTCGACCTCCTTGCAGGCGATGTTGAAGGCGATCGTGGCGCGGCGTGTCAGCGGTATCTGCGGGCGCAGATCCTCGGGCATGGCCTCACGGTTGGCCTTGTATTCAGGAAACAGATCGTTGCGGAACGTATGACTGCCCTTGTCAAAAATCACTGCCACATGCGTCGGCGCATCGGGCCCTGTGTTTCCTTCGACATACCGTTGCAGCATGTTGCAAAAGCCGGAGACGGCCCCGATAGGCAGCCCGTCCGATTTGCGCGTCAGCGGCGGCAGGGCGTGATACGCACGAAAAATAAAGGCCGAGCCGTCGATCAAGTGCAGATGACACCCTTTTCCAAATGACATGGGCTTGCCTCCTACGACGTGGCTTCAGTGTTTTTTCTTGGTCTAAATACCTAAATCCTGACCGCACAAACAGTGCGGCAGTGGGCGGGCTAGACCTTGCCCACGTAATCGCGGTGAATCATCTTGCAGTCGCAATAAGGGCATTCCACCCAGCCGCGACCAACAGGAATCTGAAGCCAGACACGCGGATGACCCAGTGCCGGACCGCTGCCATCACAGGCAATGCGGTAGTCGTCGACAATCCGCGTTTCAGGCGCTTTGGTCACCATCTGGGCGTTTCCTTTTGGCTGCTCTTCCACTACGCCCTCGTTTATGATGGAACGGCACGGCAGGGGCAAGGGCACCATGGCAGCGAATGCAATCGAAATACGCGGCCTGCGCAAGACATATCGCGGCGCCAAGGGTGCACCCGAAAAAGAGGCGCTCAAGGGCATTGATCTGGATATTCCGGCGGGCTCGGTCTTTGGCCTGCTTGGCCCCAATGGCGCAGGCAAATCGACGCTGATCAATATCCTCGCCGGATTGGTTGTGAAGACCGCCGGTACCGCCCGGATCTGGGGCTTTGATCAGGACGTGAACCCGCGCCAGAGCCGGGCGGCCATCGGCGTCATGCCCCAAGAGCTGAATCTCGATCCTTTTTTCACCCCGCGCGCGGCGCTGGAGGTGCAGGCGGGCCTCTACGGCGTGCCAAAATCGCAACGCCGGAGCGATGAAATCTTGGCGTTGGTCGGCCTTGAGGACAAGGCGCACGCCTATGCACGCACCCTGTCCGGCGGGATGCGCCGCCGCCTTCTGTTGGCCAAGGCGCTGGTCCACACCCCCCATATTTTAGTGCTGGACGAGCCGACGGCAGGCGTCGACATCGAGCTGCGCCAAATGCTGTGGGAAAACATTCGGCAACTGAACGCAGGCGGAATGACGATCATCCTGACCACCCATTATCTGGAAGAGGCCGAGGAGATGTGCGACGAAATCGCCATCATCAACCACGGCGATTTGGTCGCGCGCGACAGCACCGCGAACCTACTGGCGCAGCTGGATACGCGCAGCATGGTCATCATCCCCGACGGCGAAGTAACCGCACTACCGCAAGCGCGTGGCATTGATGTGACGCGCCGCGAGGGTGGCGCGCTGGCATTTAGCTATAGTGCCGGTAAGACCAGCGCCGAGGAGGTGCTGGCCGCTGTGCGCGACGCCGGAATTCGCATTCGCGACGTTAGAACCGAGCAGGCCGATTTGCAGGACGTATTCCTAAACCTGACGCGTAGCCGCTAGTACAGCTTAGCGCGGCAGTGACAGGGCGCTGCGCCCTTCGGGGCCGGAATACGCCCGCTCAACCCGCGCGATGCGCAGCTCGTAATGGGTATACCATCGCTCAATCCCGTATTTCTGGGCGGCCAGATGCTGCGCCTCGGCCTTCCATGCTGTGATACTGGCCTCATCACGCCAATAGGACACGGTGATGCCAAGCCGATCTGCGCCGCGCGCGCTTTCGGCGCCCAGACAGCCGGGCTGCGTCGCTGCCAGCGCAAACATGGCATCACCCATCGCGGCATATCCTGCATCATTCTCGCTCAACAGGCTGGTAAAGATCACGGCATAATAGGGCGGCGCGGGCGTCTGGGCGAAAGGACCGGGCGCGCTCACCTCTTGGCCAGAAGGGCACCTAAGGGGCGACCGCCGAGCACATGCATGTGCAGATGCGGCACCTCTTGCGAGCCATGAGGTCCGGCATTGGAAATCACGCGAAATCCACCCGCCGCGTCCGCGCCATGCAGGCCGGTTATGCGGCACACTTCAGCGATAGCGCGGGTGAAATCGGCAATTTCTGCATCGCTCGCCTCAGCAGCGAAGTGGTCATAGGATACATAGGCGCCCTTAGGGATCACCAGCACATGTACTGGTGCCTGCGGCGAGATATCCTTGAACGCGAGGCAGTGTGTGGTCTCCAGCACGGTATCGTTCGGGATCTCGCCGCGCAGGATTTTGGCAAAGATATTCTGGTCGTCGTAGTCAAAAGCCATGATGCGTCCTTAGTCTGCAAATAGATGATCGGTGCCCGCGATGCCCAGTGCCTGATCGTGCGTAATGCTCAGGAATTTCGAGATTGGCACAGCGTTGTCTTCGTCGCTGGCATTCTGCTGCATGATATAATGATGCTCGAAACCGGCATCCCGGATCTTGTCGCTCTCATATGTTGTCTCACCCCGGATGGTGGGCAAAAGCCGCTCTAGCGTCTCGGCGGACGTCTGCTCGCCCGCCAGACCGACTCGCATGGAGTGGCCAATCAGATACTCGTCGGTAAACACGCATTGAATTTCTAACAGGCGGGTGACGGATCGGTCGCCGCAGAAATCCTCCAGCAGGTCCAGATTGCCGGGGTCCATGCACACGATCATGCGGTCGGTATCATGATAGTCGAACAGCATCCGCATCAGCGCGCGGCGGTGGCGCGTCCGCTTGGCAAGCGTTGACTGAATACCGCCCAGATCGGGCAACGCGGTGCCCTCCTCATTGAACAGATACTCGGTGGCAGGCACATTCGTGACCTGCTTGATCTGGTTCAGCAGACGCTTGGCCACGTGCCATTTCTTGCACACAACGATCATCAATTCGCGGTGGCGGCCCAGCGTGCTTTCCGCCTCCCAAAAGCGGCTGGCAAAGCGGCGGCCAATCCGGCCTCGACCTGTCAGAAACTTGAAGAGGCTGCGACCCTCATCCGAAATTTTGAACTCAGCCCGGTCGTCGGCATATAGCGCGGCCAATCGCGCCTTCAGGTCAGTCGCCTCCGCACTGATCTTGCGCGCAAAAAGGAAGTCCTGACCCAGCAAAAGATCGTAGTGATCGTTATAGAAGGTCTGCGGCATCCCGTAATCGGTGAACATCAGAAAGGTCAGCGTGCGCCCGCGGATCTCAGACGCGGGCACGATATGGCGCACAAGCGTCTGAAAGAACGTCTCGTCCGGGATCCAAGTCGTGCGGAAAAATCGCATGACGTCGCGCCGCTGGTGCGTGAAATCCAAAATCCACTCAATCGTGCGGCGGCGCAGGCACCACCACTGACTACCGATCTGCACCTGAATGTCGCTCGGAACCTTGCGGCTAAGGCCTAGCCTGCGCTGAAGCGCAAAGGACGCTTCGAACAGCCACTTATGCTTTCGCTCGTTAAAGAAGTGGCGATAGATCAGCCGCTCCTCCTTCATGCCGGTCTTGATCCAGTCGCTTTCGTAAAAATCGAAGCTCTCGATATAATCCGCATCCTCAGCATCGAGGAAATCATGCGCATACCGGGCCGATTTGATTGCTGCGCAATCGCCCGACAGCATGTAAAAATGCGTGGCCCGCGGAAACGCGCGCACAGCTGCCTCGACGGCGAGCAGCGTGGCCTGCACGAGACTCCACTCACCCCAGCCGCAATTCACTCTTTTGCGTGCGAAACAGACGTTTGGATTGCCCGCCAGCGCCGTCTTGATCTGTTTAAAATGCTCCGGTTTGGCGCGGCCGTCGAAATGTATCGAAATGCAATCACCGACAGCCGTCAGCAATTCAGCCTGCGCGATCACGGCATCCGGATCCTTGTGGCACAAAAGTATGTAGGCAATTTTCGCCATATGGGAAACAGACTACCCCTTGTTCTGCCGATTGTTTACCGTAATAATCATGAACACTTGCGGTGGAAACCGCAATAATCCTGTTTTATCATGGCAAAGAACAATAAGTCCTGAATTGGACATCAGAGGTTAGGCAAGGACCACTATCATGGGGTTTCCCGGCACATGGATGACCGAGAGCGAAAGTGTCGTGTACCGCGTGGTGCCGAAATGCGCCTGCTCGACCATCGGGCAAATCATGTACTATTCCGATCATGGCACCTTCTTCGACGGCGATATCCACGATGCCAAGGGCGGGATGCACAAGTGGGCCCTAGATGACAGCCAAGCGCTGATTTCGGCAAACGTCAAGGCGCACCAGTCCTACGCTTTTACCTGCGTTCGCAATCCCTACACCCGAATACTCTCCAGCTTCTTCGACAAGATTTGCGGTATTCAGCGCAATGGCAAACGATACCGCGGCAAGCTTGTACCGCTGCTTGTGCAGAAATACGGGATCGAAGTCGGTGGCGACGACGGCAAGCAGGAATTTGACCAAATCGCCAGCTTCCGGCGGTTCTTGTTATTTGCGCGCGACACCATTCGCTGGCGCCGCCCGATGGAGCCTGACATCCATTGGTCCGCCATGTCGGGCCATGTCAGCACATATATCGTCAACGGCGGCACCTATGATCGCATCTTCTGGACCGAGGCATTCAACGACGGGATGCAAGATGTGCTGAGCGCCATCCAGACGCCCCACACCGTAGATTTGGAAGCAATCCCCCGCTTTAACGAGAGCGAGGGGCACGGCCCCAAACGCGCCCACCCGGTCGAGGACTACTTCGACGATCTGTCGATGCATCTGGTCTATGAGATTTACAAAGCGGATTTTGAGCTGTTCAAATACGACTTTGCCAACCCGTCGAACAAAATGCCAATCGGCGAAATCGACTTGGACGAGGTTCATGCCAAGCTGGGTGAATAATTCAATCTGCGCCGCGTTCGGAGAGTGCGGGATTTAGGTATTTTCACCAAGAAAAGCCGCTAACGTTTTCTTTACCATGATCTGCCAGATTCAATGGCACGGTACAGGCTGAGGAGCCGATGACCGTCCAAGGAAAAGCCGCGTCCCATTCTCGGTTTGCATCGCGATTACTGCGACCGACACCGACAACGGGGCGCGCACCCTCTACGTTTTTTCTTGGGAAAAATACCTAAAGCCCATAGCCTGCAGACCAGCGCCGCCAGATCAAATCAGCCCTTCGGCTGCAAAAAGCGCCTTCACGTCTGTCTCAGGCCGTGCACCGTAATGCGAGATTACTTCAGCCGCCGCGACGCAGCCCATGTGTCCGGCCACATCCAGCGGCGCGCCAGTTGCTAGGCCGTAGAGGAAGCCAGCGGCAAACTGATCACCCGCACCAGTGCTGTCGACAGGCGCGATGCGCGTCACAGGCACGTCGACCCGCTCCGCCCCGCGACGGATGATGACGCCCGCGCCCGAGCGAGTGCAGACGGCGAGGCCGGTATCCTGCGCGGCGCGGTCCAGCGCCGCATCCAAATCTTCTGTCTGATAAAGGGACGCCCATTCATGCTCGTTCCCGATCACGTAGTCGAGGTCACCAATGAGGCCAAGAAAATCGGCGCGGTGGCGATCAACGCAAAACGGGTCACTAAGCGAGATACCCGCAATGCCGCCTGCGCCCCGGCACGCCTCGGCGGCCGCACCAAACGCGAATTTGCCTTGCGGTTTGTCGAAAAGATACCCCTCCAGCAACAGCAGATCGGTGGCCGTCATTGCGCCCTCCGGCACGTCCTCGGGGCCCAACTCTGTCGAAATGCCCAAGTAGGTATTCATCGACCGCTCACCATCGGGCGAAACGAAAATCATGCAGCGCGAGGTAGGGGTGCCCTGCCCCGCGACCGGTGCGTTGACAAAATCGGTGCCTACGCGCGTCATATCATCTGCGTAGGCGCGGCCCAGTGCGTCGTCGCGGACGCGCCCGACAAAGCCGGTCGTCATTCCCAGCGCACCGAGGCCGGCGATGGTATTGGCCACCGATCCGCCGGCCATCTGGATGCGGTTTTCCATCGCGTCATATAGCGCGGCGCCGCGCGCCTCGTCGGTCAATTGCATCACGCCTTTTTCGATGCCCATACGCTCCAGAAACGCGTCATCGCTACGGCAGATCACGTCGACCACGGCATTGCCGATGCCAACTGCTTGGTATTTTTTCATGTCGTCTTGTCCTCGTATGGGCACAAGTCGCGGATCAGGCATGTGGGACACATGGGTTTGCGCGCCTTGCAGTGATAGCGGCCATGCAGGATCAGCCAGTGATGTGCATGGTGTTGAAAATCGGCAGGAACGTGGTCTTCCAGTGCGCGCTCGACCGCCACGACATCCTTGCCGGGGCAGATACCTGTGCGGTTGCCAACGCGAAAGATGTGGGTGTCGACCGCTTGCGCGGGCATGTTCCACCACATATTCAGCACGACATTCGCCGTCTTGCGCCCTACCCCCGGTAGCGATTGCAAGGCGGCGCGCGAATTGGGCACCTCGCCTGCGTAGTCGTCGACCAGGATCTGGCTTAGCTTGATCACATTCCTGGCCTTTTGCCGGAAAAGGCCGATTGACTTGATATGTTCAGTGACGCCCTCAAGGCCCATATCCAGCATCTTTTGCGGGGTATCGGCGATAGCGAACAGGTCGCGCGTGGCGCGGTTGACGCCCGCATCAGTGGCTTGGGCGCTCAGCGCGACGGCAACGACGAGAGTATAGACGTTCACATGCTCCAGCTCGCCCTCAGGCTCAGGCTCGGCCTGCTGAAAGCGCTCAAAAATGGCGCGGATCGTGTGATAATCGAGTTGCTTGCTCATGGTGCCTCTAATGGCGCGGTTTGCGCCATTGCGCAACATTCGGGTCGCGGCAAAGGGGCGGCGCGCGTAGATTGATTGCCAAAGAGGAGCCAACCCCATGACCGACCAAAGCTATCATTTCAATGTCATGCGCCGCGCGATCGAGGTGATCGATGCGGGCGGGCCAGCCATGACTCTGGACCAGCTTGCCGCCGAGATGGGCATGAGCGCCGCGCATTTTCAGCGCCTGTTCTCGGGCTGGGTGGGCGTATCGCCCAAGCGGTATCAGCAATATCTAACGCTGGGACACGCGAAATCGCTGCTGGACGAGCGCCACACCATGCTGGATGCGGCAGACGCGGCGGGATTGTCAGGAACGGGCCGCCTGCACGATCTTTTCCTGCGGTGGGAGGCGATGAGCCCTGGCGAATTTGCCCGCAAGGGGGCCGGGCTGAGCATCTATTGGGGCTGGTTCGACAGCCCTTTCGGCGCCGCGTTGGTGATGGGCACGGATAAGGGCATCTGCGGCATCGGTTTCGCTGCGGAGGAGGGCGAGAAGGCGACGATGGCAGATATGCTAGCCCGCTGGCCACGCGCAGAGTTTATCGAGAACGCAGAGCGCCTGCGGCCTTGGGCGCTGAATGCCTTCCGCGCCGAGCACTATGAGGCGACGCCACTTTTTCTAATTGGCGCGCCCTTTCAGATCAAGGTGTGGGAGGCGCTGCTGGCCATCCCCTCAGGCCACGTCACGACCTATAGCCAGATTGCCGGAGCGATCGGCCATCCCAAGGCTGTCCGCGCCGTCGGCACCGCTGTGGGGCGCAATCCGATCAGCCTGCTGATCCCCTGCCACCGCGCGCTACGCAAATCGGGTGGCCTTGGCGGCTATCACTGGGGCCTTCCAGTTAAACGCGGCATTCTGGCGTGGGAGAGTGCTCGCGCCGAAGCATAATACGCTGTGCGCGGAATAATGCCTGTTTTCACGAAAACCTGTATTGGGCATCGCGCCGGGCGTGCCTATAGTCACGGCCAAGTCCGCGCGTGCGGGCATCCATATAAAGGCTATTTAATAATGATCCGAGCAAAGAAACCCATCCTGTGCGTCGCGGGCGCTGCGCTGATGTTTACTGCGGCCTGCGAAGGCCCGCAGAACCTGCAAGGGTACGGTGGCAACGGCGGCACGAACAAGACACAGCAGGGCGCGCTAATCGGCGGCCTTGCTGGCGCTGTAACCGGCGCGGTGGCCAGCGACAAAAAGGGTAAGGGCGCACTGATCGGCGGTGCAATTGGCGCACTGGGCGGCGCCGCGATCGGCAACGCACTGGACAAGCAGGAGGCCGAGCTTCGCCGCGATCTGGAGAATGACCGCGTTCAGATTAACAACACCGGCGACCGCCTGATTGTGACCCTGCCGCAGGACATCCTCTTTGCCGTCGATAGCGCAGCGGTCAATAGCGCGCTGCGCGGTGATCTGCTGACTGTGGCGGACAGCCTGCAGAACTATCCCGGCAGCACAGTGCAGGTCGTCGGTCACACCGACAACACCGGCGCGGCCGCCTATAATCAGGACCTGTCCGAGCGGCGCGCCCGCGCCGTGGCAGATGTGCTGCGCCAAGGCGGCGTCGCCTATAACCGCGTCCGCACCTTTGGCCGCGGCGAGGATCAGCCGATCTCGTCGAACCTGACTGCTCAGGGCAAGGCGCTGAACCGCCGGGTCGAAATCGTGATCCT
>JAGXGX010000135.1 GCA_024636515.1 Roseovarius sp. | reverse complement strand
CCTTTTGTGGGCGTCGGCTTTGGGCGGTGCGATCATGCTGCTAGTCGCAGATATCGCCGTGCGCCTGATCCTGCCGTCCCAAGACCTCAAGCTGGGCGTCCTGACCGCCATCGTCGGCGCGCCGGTGTTCCTGCACCTGATATTCAAGACGCGGAAGGACGGGATATGACCCTTCTGGCGCTTGACAGGCTCGGCGTTACCCTGCGCGGACGCAGCATATTTCAGGACGTCAGCCTTAGCATCGCGCCCGGCGAACTCGTCGGCCTGATCGGGCCGAACGGTGCGGGCAAGACAACGTTGATGCGCGCTGCACTTGGCCTGATTCCCTCGACGGGCCACAGCTCACTCGCTGCAATGCCGCCGCGTGCGCGGGCGAAATGCGCCGCTTGGATGCCCCAATCGCGCGAGATCGCTTGGCCCGTCACGGTCGAGACGCTTGTGATGCTGGGCCGGGTACCGCATTTGGGCGCAGGCCAGCGCGCCGCGCCCGAGGATCATGCGGCGACCGAGGCCGCGATCGCGCGTATGGGCCTTGCCCCGCTGCGCCACCGTGCGGCGACGCGCCTGTCGGGCGGCGAGGCGGCGCGCGCGCTAATCGCGCGGGCGCTGGCGCAGGAAACGCCCCTGTTGATGGCGGATGAGCCGACGGCGGGCCTTGACCCTGCGCACCAGATTTCAACGATGGAGACGTTTGCGGCGCTGGCCGCCTCGGGCAAGTCATGCCTCGTGTCACTGCACGATCTGGGCCTTGCCGTGCGGCACTGTACGCGCCTGATCCTTCTGGCGCCGGGCGGCGGCCTGGTCGCTGATGGCGCGCCATTTGCCGTGCTGACGCCCGAGCGGCTGGACGAGGTATTTGGCATCGCTGCGGCGTTTAGCAATGGCGAGAACGGCCCGCTCTTTCAACCGCTTCGCGTGACCAGATGAGCCGCGTCAAACTCAACGCGCCATGGCTGGAATTCGACCTTGGCGCCGATATGCAGGTCCTCAGCTGGGCGATAAATCGCCCCGGCATGGTGACTGCGCGCCGGATCCTCTGGCGCGAAGTGCGCAATGCAGACCTGCCCGCAGACTTGGACGTAGAGGCATGGCTGCATGGCGCGCTAGAGGCACGCGGCGCGCTGGATGCGGTGACGTTCCTAACGTCGCGCGACATTGCGTTTCATCATGTGGCCGAGGTGCAGGTGGACGGCGTGTCCGCCATCGCCGTCGCCACCGCCGGTTTATCGAACGCTGAGCGGATTGGCTATCGCATGGACCGTAGCGGCCAAAACTGGGGCACGATCAATGTCGCACTTAGGTTGGATGCGGGGCAGGGGGCAGGGCACCCGGTAGGGCTGACCGAGGCCGCGATGATCGAGGCGCTCAGCATCGCCGCATCCGCGCGAACGGCGGCGGTGATGGACGCGGGGCTCGACCTGCCACAGGGCCGCGCGACTGGCACCGGCACCGACTGCATCGCCGTTGCGGCGCGGCGCGGCACGGTGGCTTATGCCGGGATGCACACCGCCTTGGGCGAGGCGGCGGGGCGCGCCGTTTATGAAGCCGTGCATGCCGGTACGGCAGAGTGGATGCAGACGGTGCAGCACAGCCTCTGACGTTGGGCACAATGCCAACAGATTGCTGCAACTGTCGCTTGACGCCCCGCAAGTCGCCGACTAAAGACAGCGGGCGCGATGGTGTCATATGGCACGGTGCGCTTGCAGTGGGCGGTTGTAGCTCAGTTGGTTAGAGTACCGGCCTGTCACGCCGGGGGTCGCGGGTTCGAGTCCCGTCAACCGCGCCACCGCTGTAAACTTTTCCAGATACCATTTCAGATATTATGGATTGCGCGGCGATGCCGTATGTTGCGCACCATAAAATTGCGAACGACGTGCGAAAACGCCTCTTTTCGGCATTGACGGGTCGGGATTGCTCAACTATTCCCAACGCCACGCGCGGTTGTAGCTCAGTTGGTTAGAGTACCGGCCTGTCACGCCGGGGGTCGCGGGTTCGAGTCCCGTCAACCGCGCCACTTTCCCCCATCTTTGCCAAGGCGATTGTCACATCAGCATTGTCGTGTAAGGCACTGGTGTAACGCGCATATAACCTAGTTATGGCTTGTAGCCACGCTGCACTCCCCGGTCCGGTGTCAGCGCATCTGGCCAGCCATAAAACCGCTCCACCGCATAAAGCGCGGCACATACGGCGATGATTGCCAGCACAAATTTGACTCGCCCCGCACTGGGCGGATTTTGCGCCCACCGGGTCATTCGCAAGAGCCAGCGACTGTTCATCCATCCACCTCCAAAAAAGGCTGCAGCCCCTTGTCATTTGCACCTTGGTCAATGACATAGGGTACCACTGTCACGCGATTATACCCCGGAGGCGGCATTGCCCACCCATTCCGAAACCCGACACCTGCCTTATAGCGCGCAGCAGATGTACGATCTGGTCGCAGATGTGGGCGATTACCCCGAATTTCTACCATGGACCGCTGCCGCGCGTGTGCGCAGCCGGACCAAGCAGCCGGACGGCAGCGAGGTTATGGAGGCGGATCTGGTCATCAGCTTCAAGGTATTCCGCGAGACATTTGCGAGCCGCGTGACGCTCTTTCCGGATGACATGAAGATCGATACGGAGTATCTGGACGGCCCGTTCAAACATATGATTTCCAATTGGAAATTCACCGACGTCGAGGGCGGCTGTACCGTTGATTTCTTTGTCGATTTCGAGTTTCGCAACCGTATCTTGCAATCGGCAGCAGGCTTTTTCTTTTATGACGCGATGCAGCGCATCGTGCGCGCGTTTGAGAGGCGCGCACAGGCCCTTTACGGCTGATCCAGCGCGGCGCCCAGTAGCGCTAGCGCATGATCGCGCGCCGCGCTGCGCACGCCCGCACGGCCAAGCGCGCCGAAGTCCTGAACGTCCAAGGTCACAGCCTTGCCCCGCCGCGCCACGCCAAAACAGACGCGCCCCTCAGGCTTGTGCTCTGATCCGCCGGGGCCGGCGATACCGGTGATCGATACGGCCAGCTGCGCCTGCGAGTGCTCCAGTGCGCCTACGGCCATCTCCGCAGCCACCTCCGGGCTGACGGCACCATGCGCCGCCAGCGTATCTGGTGACACGCCCAGCATCTGAATTTTTGCATCGTTAGAATAGGTTACGAAGCCACGTTCAACCACGTTCGAGCTACCCGGCACAGCCGTAAGTGCGGCCATCACCATGCCTCCTGTACAGCTTTCTGCGGCCGCAATCATGACGCCAGCGGCGCGGGCGCGGTCCAAGACCTCCTCGGCGGTCATCCCCCCATCACGCCATGCGTCAGCGCCGCTAGCAACGCCACGCAGATAGCGGCAAAGGCACCGGCGATCACATCGTCCAGCATCACGCCGGATGGTGTATGCCGCCGGTCAGCCCAGCCGATGGGCCCAGGTTTGAGGATGTCGAAAAGGCGAAATAGCACAAACGCCGCGATCCAGCCGGGCCAGAGCGCAAAGACGGACGCGCCCGTATGCCAAGCACCGAACGACAGCGGCAGCAGGGCAATCCACTGGCCGACCACCTCATCAATGACGACATGGGCGGGGTCGTGATCGTCCTCCCAGCGGGTGACCTGCGTTGTCGCCCACAGCCCCTCAAAAAAGGCCGCGATAATCGCGATCATCAATAGCCACGGGCCGCCGATGACGTGCAACAGCGCGGCCATCGGCAACGCGACCAGCGATCCCCAAGTGCCGGGGGCAGGGCGCATGTACCCAACGCCGCCGACCGTCGCGATTATGGTAGCGAAATTCATGGCGCCACCAGCAGGACGGAGGCCAATGCCGCAATGCCCTCCTCGCGCCCGGTAAATCCTAGGCGTTCGGATGTGGTTGCCTTGACCGAAATCCGGTCTGCCGCGAGGCCGGTGATGTCGCTCAGGCGGATCTGCATAGCTGCGGCAAGCGGTCCGATCTTGGGCTGCTCGCACACAAGAGTGAGGTCTATGTTGCTGATGCTATACCCACTTTCTTGTGCAAGCGCGGCGGCGTGGTGCAGAAAGACATTGCTCTCGGCCCCGTTCCACTGCGGATCGGAGGGGGGGAAATGCCTTCCGATATCGCCCATCGCCAACGCGCCATAGATCGCATCGCATATCGCGTGCAGCCCCACATCGGCGTCAGAATGTCCCTGAAGGCCGCGCCCATGCGGCACCCGAACACCGCAAAGCATCACATGATCGCCGGGGCCAAACCGGTGCACGTCAAAGCCATTACCGATGCGAATATCCATTCTGCCTCTCAGGAGGGCGTCTGCCCTTGCGAAATCGGGGGGATGCGTAATCTTGAGGTTATCGTCATCGCCCGGCACGATCACTACGTCAAGCCCGGCAGCCCGTGCCACTGCCACATCGTCTGGCGCGTCACCGTCATAACTGCGGTGCGCGGCGAGAATCGCGGCAAAGTCAAAGCCCTGCGGCGTCTGCGCGCGGAAAAGGCCCGCGCGATCCTGCATTCCGGTCACCACCCCGCCTGCGCCTGTCCAGAGAGCATCTGTCACAGCAAGGGCCGGCGCGGCGGCGGGCGCATCCTCAAGCGCGGCCAGCACGCGGCGGATCAAGGCAGGCGAGGCGCAGGGGCGCGCAACATCATGGATCAGCACGCGCGTGCAACCGGTGCCGTCCAGCGCCTCCAATCCCGCGCGGACAGAGGCGGTGCGCGTTGCGCCGCCCGCTGTCACCAATACGCTTTCAGGCCGGGAAAAGTCTGCAATTTCATTCGGGTGCAGCACGATAATCATGCGCTCCACCTCTGGTAGCGCTTGGAATGCACGCATCGTCCAGTCAATGACACGCAGCCCAGCTAAGGGCTGCCACTGCTTGGCGCGATCGCCGCCTGCGCGGGTGCCGCGCCCGGCGGCGACTATGATAACGGCACATGTCATGGCCGCAACGATAGCGCGCTGCGCTGCCACCCGCAATTCATTGCGATCCGCGCCGCCGCCGCGTAGAAGTGCGGCTGAGCCACCGGGACCGATACCCATGCCCCCAACCCTGACAGATCCGATCCTGACACATCTGATGCAGGCGCCGCCCGTCCTTCTGGCGCCGCTGGCTGGTATCACTGATCTGCCGTTTCGCAGTCTTGTCGCGAGCTTTGGCGCGGCCCTTGTCGTTAGCGAAATGATCGCATGCCGCGAAATGGTGCAGGCCAAACCTTCGGCGCGCGAAAAGGCCGAGCTGGGCCTTGGCGCGGCTGCCACGGCCGTTCAGATCGCGGGCTGCGAGGCGTATTGGATGGCTGAGGCCGCGCGCATGGCCGAGGCCGGCGGTGCACGCATTATCGATATCAACATGGGCTGCCCGGCCAAGAAGGTGACACGCGCCGCCGGATCAGGCGCCGCCGGATCAGCGCTGATGCGCGATCCAGACCATGCGCGAACGCTGATCGAGGCGGTGGTGCGCGCGGTGGACGTGCCAGTGACGCTCAAGATGCGGCTGGGCTGGGACGATGCCACGCACAACGCCGCCCTGCTGGCACAGATGGCCGAGGAGGCAGGCGTGGCCATGGTCACCATCCACGGGCGCACGCGTTGCCAATTCTACAAGGGCCACGCCGATTGGGCCGCGATCCGTGCGGTTAAGGCGGCGGTGCGCATCCCAGTGATCGCCAATGGCGACATCACCGGACCAGATTCCGCCCGCAGGGCGCTGGCCGCGTCAAATGCGGACGGCGTGATGATCGGACGCGGCGCGCAAGGCCGCCCATGGGCCCTGGCCGATGTGGCGCACGCGATCTATGGCACACCCGCGCCGCGCATCCCGCAGGGCGGCGCGCTGGCTGATATGATCGGCGCGCATTATGAGGCGATGCTGTCCTTCTATGGCGCTGATTTGGGTCTGCGCGTGGCGCGCAAGCATATGGGCTGGTATCTGGAACAGTCCGATGCGGGCCTGCGCCGCAGTATCCTGACGGCGGGTGATCCTGCAATTGTCCTGCGCCTGCTGCCGGATGCCGTCGACAGCTGCGAACGGGTGGCTGCATGATGCCCGGCACGCCGAACAATGCTTCCCTTTGGGGTGCGCTGCCAGTCCCGACGCTGCTGCTGGATGCGAATGACCGCGTGTTGCAGATCAATCCGGCTGCCGAGACATTCCTAGGCGCCTCCACCCGCAGCGTGGCTGGTCGGCCTTTGCGAGACCTGATGCATTGGGACGCGCCTTTGGACGCTGCATTAGCGCGGGCACGCACAGATGCCGCGCCGCTGTTTGTCGGTGAAATCGCTATCGCGGCGGCTGGACGCGCACCGGTTCAGTGCAGTCTGCAATGCGGGCCTATGGGGGCAGAGGGCGACCTTTTGATGCTGATCTCCCCGCGCGAGATGTCTGGAGGCATGGCGCAGGAGGCGCCTTCGCGCAGCACCGCACGTTCGGTCATCGGGATGGCAGATATGCTGGCGCATGAGATCAAGAACCCGCTGGCGGGCATCATCGGCGCCGCGCAACTGCTGTCGATGAATTTGAATCCCGGCGACCGCGAACTGACGGATCTGATCGTAAGCGAAAGCCGCCGGATCGCTACGCTGCTGGACCAGGTCGAAAGCTTTGGCAACCTCGCGCCGCCGCGCCGCCGCGCAGTTAACATTCATGACGTACTGGTACGTGCGCGGCGAAGCGCGCAGCTGGGTTTTGCCGCCGACATGACGATCATCGAGGATTATGATCCCTCACTGCCAGATGCTTGGGCTGATCCCGATATGCTGCTGCAAGTGCTTCAAAATCTGCTCAAGAACGCCGCGGAGGTCGCGTCGCCTGAAGGCGGTACGATCACACTACGCAGCTATTTTGAGCAGGGCGTGCACTTACGCGCAGGCACCGGGGCACCACTACCGCTTCAGATCGAAGTGGTTGATGACGGCCCCGGCGTGCCACCTTCCTTGGGCGGTAGCCTGTTCGAGCCGTTCGTGTCCGGGCGAGAGAATGGCACAGGTCTGGGCCTTGCGCTGGCGGCACGAATTATGGCCGCGCATGACGGCTGGATCGCGGTCACATCGCGGCCCGGACGCACAGTATTTCGGCTGTCGCTGCCGCTGGCGACGCATGAGCAGAGGGCAGACTGATGGATGGAACGGTTCTGGTCGCGGACGACGATCGCACGATCCGCACAGTCCTGACGCAGGCGTTGACGCGGGCGGGATGCAAGGTGCACGCCACGTCCAGCCTGACAACGCTGATGCGCTGGATCGGCGAGGGTATGGGCGATGCCGTCATCTCGGACGTGATGATGCCCGATGGCAACGGGCTGGAAATGCTGCCGAAAATTGCCGCTGATAGGCCGGGTCTGCCGGTTATCATCATCTCGGCGCAGAACACCGTCATGACGGCGATACGCGCCGCCGAGGCCGAGGCATGGGATTACCTGCCCAAGCCGTTTGACCTGCCTGACCTGATGGCGCGCACTGCGCGCGCGCTGGATAGCCGCCGGGCCGCCCGCGCGCATACGCCGGAGGCCGAACCGCCCGAGGAACTGCCCATCGTCGGGCAAAGTGCACCCATGCAGGCGCTTTTCCGCGTGCTGGCGCGAGTGATAAAAACTGATCTGCCGGTCTGGATATCGGGCGAGTCGGGCACCGGAAAATCACTGACCGCGCGGGTCATTCACGACGCATCAGACCGCCGCGCGCGTCCATTCGTTATCGTGGGGCCAGACGGCATGAGCGGGCAGGGCACCGCCGAACAGATACTTGAGCGGGCAGACGGCGGCACCATCCTACTGGACGGACTGCATGATTTCGGCGCCGATGCGCAGATGCGTGCGCTGCAACTGGTCGACCTAGCTGGGGCAGGCCGCGGCCCGCATCCGCGAATCATGGCATCTGTACAGGTGGGCGCGGTGGCTACGGGCCTGCGCGACGATCTTTATTACCGGCTCGCTGGCGCAGTCATCGACGTGCCGCCGCTACGGGCACGGGGGCAAGATATCGCGCTGCTCGCAACGCATTTCCTATATCTTGCCGAGGAGGCAGGTGCCCATATCCGCCGCCTTGCACCCGATGCCCTTGAGGCGGTGCGCGCCCATGACTGGCCCGGAAATGTACGCGAGCTGGAGCACGCGGCTCACAGTCTCGCGCATGCAGGCCGCGCGCCGATAATATTGAAAGGCGAGGTGGCGAGCCTTCTGTCAGCGCGCGCGGCCGCTGCACCCGCTTCGGCAGCGCCGGACGAGACGCTGTCTGATACTGTTGGCGCGCATGTCCAGCGCTACTTCGACTTGCACGACCAGATACTGCCACCGCCCGGCGTTTATGCCCGTGTCCTACGCGAGGTGGAGGCGCCGCTACTGCGAATCGCGCTGGATGCCGTGGGTGGGAATCAGGCCAAATGCGCCGACCTGCTCGGCATCAACCGCAATACTTTGCGCAAAAAAATGACTGCGCTGGATATTGAGGTGACACGCCGCCGCAAATTGATGTAAAAGCGCAACAGACCTGTGGCGCATTTGGGCCTACCGATGTGCGCGCCACTACATATTGTGAGCGAAGCTAAGTTTCGCCAAAGCTGTTGGGGGACACAAGTGGCCGCAAGGACACGCAAGGCTGGCTGGGATCGCATCCTGCGTATGCGCCGTGCGCGGCGGTTTCAGAATTTCGCCACCTTCGGTCTGGTCGTCATGGGGCCGATTCTGGCGCTAGTGACGTTCCTCGTGATGGGCCCGCTGGATCAAGGCGCGCAGTCGAATGTGCTGCGGATCGTGCTGCTGGCCGATCTGGTCTATGTCATCGCCGTCGCCGCGCTGGTCCTGCAAAAAGTGGTTCAGATGATCTCGGCCCGGCGGTCGCAGTCTGCCGGATCGCGGCTGCACCTACGCCTGACCGGTGTGTTTGCGATCATGGCCCTCTTGCCGACCATCACGGTTGCTGTTTTCGCGACACTATCGGTGAATATGGGCCTTGAGGCGTGGTTTTCCGATCGCGTGGGCCGCGTCGTCAGTAATTCGGTCGCCGCGGCCGAGGCCTATGAGGACGAGCATCGCCGCGATCTGGTGACCGATGCAGAGGCAGTCGCAAATTTCCTGGAGGAGGTGAAGGCGCGCAGCGTCTTCATGGACGACGGCGATATCCGGCAGATATTGTCTGAGGGCCAGCGCGAGATTCAGCGCGGTCTGCGCGAGGCTTTCGTCATCGATGGTACGGGCGAGATTCGCGCGCGCGGCGACAGTTCCTATCTCTTTGATTTCGAAGAGCCGACCGCACAGCAACTGGCGGAGGCGCGCGCGGGCGGTTTGCTGATCATTCAGGACTGGGACAATAACGAATTTCGCGCGCTGATCCCGCTTGAGGGCTTTGCCGACCGCTTTCTGTATGTAAGCCGCAATGTCGATGGTGCGATCCTGAACCTGCTGGATGAGACTAAAGAGACCGCGAATTTCTACCAACAGCGCGAGAGTGAGCGGGGGCGCGTCCTGTTTGAGTTTGGCCTGCTCTACTTGGGCTTTGCCGTTATTTTGATCCTCGCGGCCGTCTGGCTGGGACTGTGGTTTGCCGAGCGTCTGGCCCGCCCCGTGGGCCGCCTGACCAGCGCCGCGCAGCAGATCGGCGCGGGCAACCTCGACGTGCAGGTCCGCGAGGAGGAAGGCGATGACGAGATCGCGCAGCTTAGTACTTTTTTCAACCAGATGACCCGCCAGCTGAAGGGGCAGCGCGCTGCGCTGCTATCGAATACCGAGCAGATCGAGAGGCGCCGCCGCCTGTTTGATTCGGTGTTGGGATCAGTGTCGTCGGGTGTTGTCGGCCTTGACCCCAAGGGGCGCATCACCTTTGTAAATCGCGCCGCCGAGAAGCTGCTGGACTGGCAGGAGGATCGCCAATCTGTCGATCTCACGGCAGCCGTTCCCGAATTTGCCGAACTGTTCAAGCGGCTGCGCAAAAGCGCCGGCGGCTTTGTGCAAGATGAGGTTCGCGTGACCCGAGGCGGCGAGCAGGAAAGCCTGCTTGTGCGCATGTCGACCCGCCGCACCGATGCCGGGCGGCGCGAGGGATATGTCGTGGCCTTCGACGATGTCACCGATCTGGTCTCGGCGCAGCGCATGGCGGCCTGGGGCGATGTTGCACAGCGTATCGCGCACGAGATCAAGAACCCGCTGACGCCCATCAAGCTGTCGGCAGAACGCACCAAGCGAAAGTTTAGCAAGCTGCTGAACGAGGAAGACGCCGCATCACTCGGGCAGCTCACAGACGTGATCGTGCGCCAGACCGATGACTTGCGGCGCATTGTCGACGAATTCTCGAAATTCGCCCGTATGCCCGAGCCACAGCGCAAACCTGAAAGCCTGACACGCCTGATCCGCGAAGCCGTACTACTGCAGGAGGCGGGTCAACCGAACGTACAAATTGAGGTTGATCTGGTAGATGCGCCACTTTGGGCGGATGTGGATGCGACGATGATATCGCAGGCGTTGACAAACCTAATCAAGAACGCAGGCGAAGCCACGGAAACATTGCAGGAAAAAGGCAGGGCGCCGGACGGTTTCCAGCCCATAATCCGCGTGCGTAGCAGCCAAGTAGAGGGCCGGGCGGAACTAACGATTTCCGATAACGGTATCGGCCTGCCCGATGATCGCTCGCGATTGTTCGAGCCTTATGTGACGACGCGCGACAAGGGCACGGGGCTGGGCCTGCCCATTGTGAAGAAGATTATCGAGGAACATGGCGGCACGCTAACGCTAACCGATGCCGCCGCGTTCGAGGACGGCGCGCATGTGGGCGCCATGGCCGTGATCCGGCTGGATTTGACGACTGAGATGAGCATTGACCAAACAAGCGCGGGCAACGCGCAAGGGAGCATAGAATGAGCGATATTCTGATTGTGGACGACGAGCGGGACATCCGCGAACTGATTTCTGACATTTTGCAGGACGAGGGCTACACGACGCGCCTTGCAGGAAATTCCGACGACGCGATGGCCGCAATCGCGGCAGAGCCGCCCGCGTTGCTGATCCTCGATATCTGGCTGAAAGACAGCAATATGGACGGGATTGATATTCTGAAGGCAGTTAAGCGTGACTATCCAGAGGTGCCAGTTGTCATCATATCGGGGCATGGCAACATCGAAATCGCAGTCGCGGCGATCAAGCAGGGCGCGTATGATTTCATTGAAAAGCCATTCAACATCGACCAGTTGATGGTGGTTATTCGCCGCGGGATGGAAACCAGTCGCCTGCGCCGCGAAAACACCAGCCTCAAACGGCGCGAGACGACGCCTGCCGACATGATGGGCGAAAGCGCAGTCTTTCGCGGTCTTATGGGCCAATTGGACAAGGTCACACGCTCGAACGGGCGGGTAATGTTGAGCGGTCCTGCGGGCTCGGGCAAGGAACTGGCCGCGCGTTATATCCACGTCAATTCAAACCGCGCGGGCGCGCCTTTTGTCAGCGTGGGTTGCGCCTCGATCGATTCGGAGCGGATGGAAGAAGTGCTATTTGGCCGCGAGAGCGAAGAAAAAGGTATCGAGCCGGGCCTGCTGGAGGAGGCGAATGGCGGCATCATCTATTTCGACGAGGTCGCGGATATGCCGCAGGGCACCCAGTCCAAGATTTTGCGCGTGCTGGTCGACCAGCAATTCCTGCGCGTTGGGGGCTCGGACAAGGTGCAGGTGGATCTGCGTGTCGTGTCGTCCACTTCGCGCGATCTGGAGGAAGAAATCGCCGAGGGCCGCTTTCGCCGCGAGTTGTTTCACCGGCTGAACGTGGTGCCCATCGCGGTGCCGGCCTTGGAGGAGCGACGTGACGATATTCCGCTCTTGGCTGATTATTTCATCGAGATGCTGAACAAGACCCAAGGATTGCCGCTGCGCATATTGGGCAGTGAGGCCCGTGCGCAGCTTCAGACGATGGGCTGGCCCGGCAATGTGCGCCAGTTGCGCAACGTGATCGAGCGTGTGCTGATTTTGGGCGACGGCGCAGGCGAGATCGAGGCGCGCGAGCTACCGGGCGAGACGGATGCGGCGCCCAGCGACGGGCGCGTCGTGCTGTCGGGCGCGCTGTCGACTATGCCGCTGCGCGAGGCACGCGAGGCCTTTGAGCGTGAGTATTTGTTGACGCAAATCAATCGATACGGCGGCAATATCAGCCGCACTGCTGAATTCGTCGGGATGGAGCGTAGCGCGCTACACCGCAAGTTGAAGTCTCTGGGCGTGGTCACATCGTCCAAGGCGGGCGCGCGGACGGGATAGGCGAAGGTCGGACAAGCGGGCTGCGGATGCCGCCGACCCGCTTGGCTATGTCCCTTGTTCCACGCTCCGCGCCGCAGGGCGTGCGGCGCCTCTAATCCATTGGACCATTTGACCGCCCCTCTGTAACCTGCCACATCGGGGAACGCAGTGTTGAAGGACATCACCTCATGAAGGTCATCATTTGCGGCGCGGGCCAGGTTGGCTGGCAGATCGCGCGCCACCTGTCGGGCGAAAATAACGACGTGACCGTTGTGGATAGCAATCCCGACCTTGTGCGCCGCGCCACCGATACTTTGGACGTGCAGGGCCTATGCGGCTTTGCCAGTTATCCCGATATCCTTGAGCGGGCAGGCGCGCGCGATGCCGATATGATCATCGCGGCCACCCACTCGGACGAGGTTAATATGGTGACCTGCCAAGTCGCCCACTCGGTCTTTGCTATCAGCCGCAAGATTGCGCGACTGAGGAGCCAATCCTACCTCGATGCGATTTACTCCGATCTTTATCGTCGCGACCATATGCCTATCGACGTAGTGATCAGCCCCGAGAAGGAAGTGGCCGAGGCTGCCCTACAGCGCCTCGCCGCGCCCGCAGCCTTCGACACCGAGACGTTTCTAACTGGCCGGGCAAAGCTTTTGGGCCTCAGGCTTGAGGAAGATTGCCCGGTCGTCAACACGCCCTTGCGCCAGCTCTCGGACCTTTTTTCGACGCTGCGAGTGGTCGTGCTTGCTGTGCGGCGGGATGGCAGGCTGTTCGCGCCCGAGGCGGCCGATCAGCTCTTTGTCGGTGACGAATGCTACGTCTTTGCCCCGAACGAGGATATTCCACGCACGCTGGAAGTATTCGGCAAAGAATCGCACAAGCAGGAGCGGGTGGTGATCCTTGGGGGCGGCAATGTCGGCCTCGCCGTGGCTAAGGCACTCGAGGCAAAGGGCCGCGGCATCCGCGCCAAGGTGATTGAACGCGATCGCCGCATCGCCGAGCGGGCCGCAGACGCACTGGAGCGAACGATCGTGCTGAATGGTGACGCGCTTGACCGCTCCATCCTAAACGAGGCCGGCATATCGCGCGCCGACGCCGTGCTTTGCGTCACTGACGACGACAAGACGAACATGCTGGCCGCCGTGCGCGCCAAATCCGAGGGCTGCCCATTTGCGATCGCATTGATAAACGATCCGACGCTGGTGCCACTGCTGCAGCCGATTGGCGTTGACGCCTATATCAATCCGCGCGCTACCACCGTCAGCAGCATCCTGCGCCATATCCGGCACGGGCGCGTGCGCGGCGTCTATTCCATCGGCGACGCCGAGGCCGAAGTGATCGAGGCGCAGGTCATGTCGACCTCGTCGATTGCGGGCACCATGATCCGCGACATCGACTTTCCCGAAGGCGTGCTGGTCGGCGCGGTTCAAAAGGGCGACAAGATCCTCAAACCGACAGGTGCTATGCGCATTGAGGAGGGCGATGTGATCGTGATCTTTGCCATGGCATCGGACGTGGAGCGTGTGGAACAGCTGCTTCAAGTCTCGATAGACTTCTTCTAGGCGATGGCGGGCGCCCGCTCTTTGCGGCAATCGCCGCTGGCCCGGATGCCGCTGATTTTGCTGCTGGCAGGCATCGCCTCGGCGGCGATGCTGATACCTGCGCTGCATGCGCTGGCCCAGGACGAGCACACAGTGGCACGCTCGTTTGGGTATTCCGGCATGCTGGGGCTGATTGTCACCGGGCTGATCGCGCTGGCCATGGGCGGCAACACGCGCCGCGAGGCCAGCGATCTGGATAACCTTCTGTCGCTCTCTGTCGCTTTTATCGGGTTGCCGGTTTTCCTCGCCATTCCGTTCTATGAGGGGCTGCGCACCACGACATTTCTGAATGCGTATTTCGAGATGGTATCGTCCTTGACCACCACAGGCGCGACCCTGTTTGAAAAGCCGGGCAGGCTCGTCGATAGCCTGCATTTGTGGCGCGGGCTGGTCGGCTGGATGGGCGGCCTGTTGATGTGGATCGCGGCATCGGCGATCCTTGCCCCGCTTAACTTGGGCGGCTTTGAGGTGACTGCCACAGCCGAGCCGGGACAGGTCGACGGTCAAGAGGGCCGCTTTCAGCGGGCCGGATCGGGCCGCCGCGTCTGGCGAGTGACCGCTGCGCTGGCGCCGCTATATGTCGCGCTGACGGGCGCGCTGTGGCTCTTTCTGGCCATTGGCGGCGACCGACCGCTGGTGGCGCTGATCCACGCGATGTCGACCATGGCGACCAGCGGTATCTCGCCTATTGGCGGGGTCGAAAAGGCTGGATCGGGCGTCGGCGGCGAGGTGGTGATCTTCTTCTTTATGATGTTCGCGCTGTCGCGGATGACGTTTTCGTCCGATACCATCACATCCGCGCGGCCCGGCCTGCATAATGATCCCGAATTCCGCCTCGGAATGCTGATCGTGCTGGGCGTGCCTCTCTTGCTGTTTTCACGCCACTGGATAGCCGCGGTGGGCGCTGACCAGATCGAGGATGTTCCCTCGGCCCTCAGCGCGCTTTGGGGAGGCATGTTCAGCGTGCTGTCATTCTTGTCGACGACCGGCTTTGAAAGCGCGCATTGGGACGCGGCGCGCAGTTGGTCTGGCCTTGGCACGCCGGGGCTGATCCTGATGGGGGTGGCGCTCGTCGGCGGCGGGGTCGCGACCACGGCAGGCGGGGTTAAACTGCTGCGCGTTTATGCGCTATACCTCAATGGCCAGCGCGAAATGGAGCGTTTGGTGCATCCAAGTTCCGTGGGCCGCGCAGGCGCGCGTAGCCGGCGGATCCGGCGGCACGGTGCGTTCGTGGCGTGGATCTTCTTTATGCTGTTCGCGATGTCGCTGGCACTGATCACAATCGTTCTGGCCGCGCTGGGAATTGAGTTTGAGCAGGCGATTATTCTGGCCATTGCCGCGCTGTCGACGACGGGTCCGCTGACCCAGATCGCGGGCGAGGCGCCGATTGCGCTGAACCTAATGGCCCCGGCGGCCAAGCTGGTAGTCTGCGCCGCGATGGTGCTGGGCCGGTTGGAAACGCTGGCGATTATTGCGCTGATCAGCCCTAGTATCTGGCGCGATTAAAGTCGGCACCGGGACGCGCGACGTTTTGCCAAGGAATCCTCCGCGCGGTGGCCATTTGATTTTAGGACTAGAAACTCGCCACTTACCGCTCCATATTGGACAGACATAAAAAAATACCCGAATGCCGATCCGCGGCAAATAGCAAGAATAATGGATTTGAGGACCAACTATGGCAACTGAACGGCAAAACCTTCAGG
>JAGXGX010000134.1 GCA_024636515.1 Roseovarius sp. | reverse complement strand
GTCACGACCTGCGCGATGACCATAGGATTGTTCATCATAAATGTATGCGTGACAGGAAGTTCGATGTGATCGGCCATGCCGTCAACGCGGGTGGAGTCGACCGATACTTTGCCATCGTCTGCCCCCTCAAGCAGGAGCGAGAAGTAGGGGTTGAGCGAGCGTGTCCCGGCGATTACCCCCAGATCGAAGTCGACCTCTGGCAGCGTGTCGGTATATGTGCCCGGCCCGGTGTCCAGCTGCATCCCGGCAGGGCCGTTAAACCACTCGAACAGCTCTAGGCCCGCAAGTTCATCGACAACCTGACTGCCATGGTTGGGCGGCGCCATCATCACCACCCGGCCCATATTCTCTGGCCGGTGACCGGGCAACCACGCTCGCAGCAGGATACCGCCCATGGAATGGGTGACAAAATGTACCGTCTGGTCGCCGCAGGCTGCGACCGCGTCAGGCAAAGTCTCATCTGCCAGCACCGAAATGCGCGCCTCGGTCGATGGGTAAGAAGGGCGCACGACTTGCATGCCTTCGGCCTTCAGCGCATCCTCCATCACCAGAAAGGATGCGTCGCTGCGTGCAAGCCCGTGGATCAGCACGGCGCAATCGGCCATCGCTGGCCCTGAGGGCGCAATAGCGGGCAGCGCGAGCGCGACGATGATGGACAGGGCTTTCATACCTGCTCAGATAGGGGCAAACTGACGCGGCGAAAAGGCCCAAGCTGCCGCGATAGAGGGGGAAGTCCGCCCATGCCCATCCGTATCGCCGCCCGCGCGGTCCTAATCCACGACGCCCGCCTGCTGTTGGTCAATGCATATCCAGCGGGGACGAGTGATCTGTGGTGCGCCCCGGGTGGCGGCGCTGACATGCATTCCGGCCTGCCCGAAAATCTGGCGCGGGAGGTGTATGAGGAAACCGGGCTATCCATAGATGTGGGTGCGCCCTGCCTCATAAACGAGTTTCACAGCGCCGCGCTTGGCTTTCATCAGGTCGAGGTATTCTTTCGCTGTAGTTTGCGTGAGGGTGTGCTGAGCGGCGATTGGAATGATCCGGACGGCGTCGTGACACAGCGCCGCTGGTTTTCACAGGCCGACCTGCAAACTGTCCGGCTAAAGCCCGACAGCCTGCCGGATATCGCATTCCGCGACGGGATCGCCTATGATTCGCTGGAAACCATCACAAGGTAGCGCCGCCATGAACAAGGCCTTCACCAAGGAAGACGATGGCAGCACCGCGCCCCAGCGGCTGGATGATCTGCCGATTTCGCAGCACCCGAACCACGTCACGCCTGCCGGGCTGGCGCAGTTGCACGCGCGCGCCGAAGCGCTGGAGGCCGACGTCGCGCGGCTGCGCGCAGCCAAGGACGATGCGGGCGCGCTCTACCCGCTTGCCGTGGCTGAACGGGATTTGCGATATGCCGAGGCGCGGATTGCGTCCGCGATGCTGGTGACCCCGCCCGAGGGCGATTATCCAAGCGTCCAATTCGGCGCAGTGGTCGGCGTGCTGGACGAGGACGGGCACGCCGCCAGCTATACCATCGTGGGCGAGGATCAGGCCGATCCAAACGTCGGCCTGATCGGCGCGCCATCCCCACTGGCACGCGCCCTGCTAGAGGCGCAGGTAGGCGATGTCGTTGAATGGCAGCGCCCCAGCGGCATGGTCGAACTTGAGATAACCTCTATCAGCAAGGCGCCCTAAGCGCGCCCGGATACGACGGCGTGATTTCTGGCATATCGGTGACCGGTCCGGCCAGCAGCGCGCCCTCAATGGGTGCGGGGGCAAAGCCGGCGCGGGTCAAGAAGGCAGTTGGCCCGGAGGCAATCACAGATCGCCCGCTGAGGCGTGCCCATTCGGACAGCATACCGATCAGGCGGCGGCCATGGCCTGCGCGTTGCCAATCCGGGTCGATCGCCACTGCGGCGAGGCATAGCCAGCCTACTGGTGCCTTCATCCGCGCCAATGCGTAATAGCCGACGACGTCGCCTTGAAACGGCAACACTACCTCGCCCGCGATATCGCCGTCCCGGCGTAGGGCTGCGACCTGCCTTGCCTTGTCTGAGCTGCCAAAGGCACGCGCGAGCAGCGCGTCAATTGCGACTTCTTCGCCTCGCCGCATGTCGCGGCTGAATTCGGGAAACCTGAGTATCATGCAGTTGGCTTTATCACGCTGGGGCGGGAGAGCCAGTATTTCTTAGGTGTTGCAAAGATTTGCAGCCGCCGATCTGCGTGCCGTCACCTGAAATTTACCTTTTCGCCCGTATGTTCCGCCGCATGATGGCGCGTACATACATATTGCTACTCTGGCTGGGGCTGGTCCGGTGCGCAGGCGCCATCTGTAAAACAGCGATGCGCAGTGTCCAGCAACGCAGGCGCAGGCGAGAAGAAGGCATCGCCTCCGCAGGGGTCCAGAGTCAGGGAAAACCCGTCCGCGTCCTGCCTCACAAAGGCCAGTACGGCGTCTCCGGCGGGAGGTTGCGCGCACCACGGGCCAAAGCACTGGACGTTAAGCGTTACAGGCCCATCGAACGGACGGGTAAAACCTATCCGCCCCAAAGCCTCACCGCGCAACCGCGCGGGGATTTGCGTCTCGGGCGGGGTAGCTTGCTGATTGTCGATGTCGACCTTGGGCAATTGAGTCTCGTCGAAATCGAGCGTGCCATGTATCGCGAAGTAGGTCTCGGGGGCGGCATTGATCCGCTCAAACGTTGTGGCCAGATCAGGCCGCAGGCAGGATAGCGCGGCGGCGGGACCGGTGAGTATAAGGCTGGCTAAGGCAGCGTAGACGACGCGCTGTATCATAAAAAACCCTTAAATTCGGCGAGCACGGTGGTATAAGCCGCGCGTTTGAAAGGAACTATGCTGTCCACCAGCCTCGAGGGTGGCAACCAGCGCCATTCGGAGAATTCAGGGTGGGCGGTTGCGATGTCGATCTGGGAGTCCTCGCCCTGAAAACGCGCCAGAAACCATTTTTGTTCCTGCCCGCGGTATCGGCCCTTCCACATGCGTGCCGCCAGATCATGGGGCAGGTCATAGCGGACCCAGCCATCAGTCTCGGCCTCAATATGCACCAGATCTGCGGTCACGCCCGTTTCCTCCAGCAACTCGCGAAGGGCGGCGGTGCGCGCGTCCTCGCCAGGGTCAATTCCGCCTTGGGGCATTTGCCATGCGGGCTGGGAGGTCTCAATGCGCTGGCCCGTGAATATATGTCCGGCGCTGTTAACCAACATGATGCCTACGCATGGACGGTAGGGGAGTGTGGCGATTTCGTCCGGGGTCATAAGCTCGCGTCTCCGGGGTGATGGTAGGCAGTTGGCCGCACTGAGCAATGTTAGCGCCGGGCGGCATTTGTGCAAAGCCGCCCGGCATATACGCTCACTCGGCGCCGTTCAGCGTAGTGAGGCCTTTGAGGATGTCTATGGCATAGGCTAATTGGTAGTCCTCCTCGCGCAGTTTAGCGCTTTCTTCGGCGCGCTCGCGGGTTTCCTTGATGTGCTGGATCTCGTCCTCGGTCAGGCTGTCATTGTCCAGACTGCCGCGCAGATCGGCCTCCGAGCGCAGCAGGGGCGGCGTGCTCTTTTCTTCCTCTTCGCTCTCAGGCTTGCGGCGAGGCTGGGCGACCAGAATGTCGGGCGATACGCCGAGCGCCTGAATAGACCGGCCCGAAGGCGTGTAATACCGCGAGGTGGTCAGCCGCATCGCACCGTCGCCGCGCAGAGGCATGACCGTCTGAACAGACCCCTTGCCAAAGCTCCTCGTTCCCACGACGACCGCGCGGTGATGATCCTGAAGCGCGCCTGCGACGATTTCTGAGGCAGAGGCAGAACCGCCGTTGATCAGCACCACGATGGGCTTGCCCTGCGCCAGATCGCCGGGGGTTGCGTTGAAACGCTCGCCGTCTTGTGGATCGCGTCCACGGGTGCTGACGATCTCACCCTTTTCAAGGAACGCGTCGGAGACTTTGATCGCCTGATTCAACAAACCGCCGGGATTGTTGCGCAAGTCAATGACGATGCCGTTGATCTTGTCGATGCCGCCGGCCTTTTCGATCTCCTCGGCCAAACCTTCCTCAAGGTTGTCGTAGGTCTGATCGCTAAAGCTGGAGACGCGCAGGACGACAGATTTCTGCTCGGTCCGGGCGCGCACAGCGGTCACCTTGATCGTGTCGCGGATGATCGACAGATCGAATGGCTCTGCCTCCCCTTCACGCACCAAAGTGATGACGATCTCACTGCCAACCGGGCCGCGCATCATGTCGACCGCCTCGTCCAAGTTCAGGCCCAGTACGCTTTCACCGTCGACATGGGTGATGTAGTCGCCGGATTCGACCCCTGCGTTAAAGGCGGGCGTGCCGTCGATGGGCGACACGACTTTGACAAAGCCCTCTTCCTGAGTGACTTCGATACCGAGGCCGCCAAATTCGCCGCGCGTCTGCACCTGCATGTCTTCGGCGTCCTCGGGCGGCAGATAGCTGGAGTGCGGGTCCAGCGAGGTCAGCATCCCGTTGATGGCAGCCTCAATCAGGTCTCCCTCGTCGACATCCTCGACATATTGGGCGCGAATCCGCTCGAATATGTCACCAAAAAGATCGAGTTGCTCATAGACGTTGGTGTTGCGCTTTGTCTCTTGCGCCATGAGGGGGGCGGCGATCTGTGTGGTCACGATCACGCCGGCAAGGGTGCCAGCGCCGGCAGCCATAAGAAATTTCTTCATTGCTCAGTCATCCTTGTCTGTCTTGAACCACAGCGCGGGATCCACGGCGGTATCACCTTGCCTGACCTCGATATAGAGGGTTTGCGTCCACTCGGTAGCCGCCTCAAGCAGTTCGGCGGGCACAATTTCGTCATCGGCCTGCTCGCCTGCAGCGCCAAGGCCGCCCATCAGGCCGACCGGGCTGCCACCGGGCAGGACCTGTCCTATTTCACCATAGACCACGTCCATCCCGGCAAATACTAGCAGAATTCCTGATTGAGGTTCCAGAATGGCGACATTTCCGTAGTCAAGCAGCGGGCCGTGATAGCGCAGTGTCGCAGCCGCCGGCGTGGTGACCAGCGCGCGGGGCGGCGCGGCCATAACGATGCCGGGGCGGGTGATGCCCGCTGCGTCCGCCTCGCCTGCGCGGCGCAGGATGCGGCCCTCGACCGGCAGGGGCAGTTGCCCCTTGCGATCTTCGATGCCGGGCAGGCTGCCGGGCGCTTCATCCAGCGCGATTTGGCTGAGGCCGCTGGCAAAACCCGACAGCGATTCGGTGGACGCAATCAGCAGCGCGGTCTTGACCGGATCTTCGGTAAAGCGGCGGGGCAGGTCGGTGCGGTCGGCAATCGCCTGGCTTAGCCGGGTGCGGGCCTCTTGCGCAGTGGCAAGGCCGTCTGTCAGTTTTTGTGCCGCGCTTTGCTGCAAAGCGCGCAGGGAGGTCAGATCCTCTAGGTCGGTGCGCAGCGCGGCGGCGCGGGCATTCAGCGCGGGCGTCACATCGGCCAATAGCATGCCCGAGCGTGCGGTGCCGACCGGCCCTGCCGGATGCAGCAGCGTCACCGGGGCAGGCGTGGCGTCGATAGCGCTGAGGACGCCCAAGAGTTGCGCGATTTCGGCCTCGCGCGAAGCCAGATCCAGCTCCAGCGTTTGCGCGCGAATCGCGGCCTGCCGTAGCCCGGCGCGCATCGCGCGCAGGCCAGCCTCGAACGCGCGCACCGTCTGGCTGAGTGCCTTGACCCGGCTGGACGCGCCATCCGCCTCGTCCAGCGCACGGGTCGCATTCGCCAGCATTTCGGACGCGGCGCGCGCGTCGGCGGCGGCATCGCCCTCGGCAATAGCGGGCGGGCAGAATGCTGCAATTAGCGCGGCGGCGCAGATCGCTGCGGCGTGTCTCATGCGGTGCGCTCTATCGCGGCAGGGCGGATCAGCGAGCGGCCTGTCATCTGCACTGGCAGCTCCAGATCCATCAGCGACAGCAGGGTGGGTGCCAGATCGCTAAGCCGTCCGGGTGCCAGTGCGGCGCCGTCCGGCCCGCCGATCAAAATGGCCGGTACGGGATTGGTCGTGTGCGCTGTGTGCGGCGCGCCTGTGACCGGGTCGATCATCACTTCGCAATTGCCATGATCGGCCGTCACGATCATCGCACCGCCAACTTTTGCGAGCGCCGGTATCACGCGGCCCAGCGCTTCATCCACCGCCTCGCAGGCGGCTATCGCGGCATTCAGATCGCCGCTGTGGCCGACCATGTCGGGGTTGGCGTAATTGACAATAATCAGGTCATACCGCGCCTCAATCGCGCCGATCAGATGGTCTGTGACCTCGGGCGCTGACATTTCCGGCTGAAGATCATACGTAGCGACGCGCGGCGACTGCGCCATATAGCGATCCTCGCCTTCCTCGGGCGCCTCGCGACCGCCGTTGAGAAAGAAGGT
>JAGXGX010000030.1 GCA_024636515.1 Roseovarius sp. | reverse complement strand
GGTCGCTGCCGTGGTGCCGTGGAACAGCCAGCTTTTCCTCGTGGCGGTCAAGATTGGCCCGGCGCTGGCGGCGGGCAATACGGTGGTGCTGAAGGCGTCCGAGCACGCGTCTGGCGCGATGCTGGATTTCGGCAGGCTGATTGAGGAGGCCGGCTTCCCGCCCGGTGTTGTAAACATCGTCAGCGGTCATGGTGATCCATGCGGGCGCACGCTAACCGCGCATCCGCTGGTCGCGCGCATCTCATTCACCGGGGGGCCGAACGCCGCGCGCCATGTGCTGGAAAACTCCAAGAACAATTTTGCCGAAGTGTCGCTAGAATTGGGGGGTAAGTCGCCCTTCATCGTGTTCGATGACGCCAATATCGAGAGCGCCGTCAACGCGTCCATCGCCGGGATCTTCGGCGCAACGGGGCAAAGCTGCGTCGCGGGGTCGCGCCTCTATCTGCACGAGGATATCGCGGATGCGTTTCTGGACCGCATGACCGCGATGGCCAAGACCATCCGCATCGGCGATCCGCTGGATGATGACACGCAGATGGGACCGCTCTGCACCGCCGGGCAGCTTGAACACATCAAGGCCGAGGTCGCCCATGCGCAGGCCGAGGGTGGCACCGTACTGACTGGTGGCAAGCAGCCAGGCGGTATGGAGGGCGGCCTGTTTTATGAGCCGACAATCATCGAGTGCCCGCGCCCGGATCTGCGCATTGTGGATACCGAACTGTTCGGCCCGGTCCTGTGCGTCCAGCGATTCAAGACCGAGGAGGAAGTGATCGCGCTCGCGAACGCATCCGAACACGGGCTCGCCGCTGGCATTTTTACGCAAAACAGCGCGCGGTCCCTGCGCGTGGCGAATGCGGTGCGGGCTGGCATCGTGTGGGTAAACACCTATCGCGTGGTGTCGCCCATCGCCGAATTCGGCGGTGTCAAGGGATCGGGCTACGGCCGCGAAAGCGGCTTTCAGGCGATGTACGACTACACTCGGCCCAAAACCATTTGGATAAACACCTCGGACGAGCCGATGGCGAATCCGTTCGTGATGCGCTGAGACATATTTTACAACGGAGCGGACTTCATGAAATTTCATCTTGCGATCAACCTCGAGCGGCTGGACGACAGCCTCGATATGAACGACGTCGCGCGCCACACGATCAAGATGGTGCAGATGGCCGAAGAGGGCGGCTTTGAGATCGTCTGGTCAGCCGAGCATCACGCACTGGAAATGACCATTGCGCCAAACCCCTTTCAACTGCTGACGTGGTGGGCAGGCGAGACAGACAAAATTCGCCTCGGCACCGCCGTCGCGTCAGCGGCCTATTGGCACCCGATCAATCTGGCGGGCGAGGCGGCGATGGTCGACCTTCTTAGTGGCGGACGGCTGGAGTTCGGCATCGGATCGGGCGCCTATCAGCGCGAATTCGACCGGATGAAACCGGGACTGAAGCAGTCTGATGCGTGGCGTTACATGCAGGAAATGCTGCCTGCCGTGCGCGAGCTGTGGAAGGGCGATTATGCCCATGACGGCGACTACTGGCAGTTCCCGACATCCACGTCCGTACCCAAACCCGTGCAGCCCGAGGTGCCGGTTTGGATCGCGGCCCGTTCGCCAATCACTTATGACTACGCGATGCGCAACCGCTGCCATGTTAATTGTTGGCCGCTGACGCGCCCCTTCGCCGAGGCGGAGCTATATAAGAAACAATTGGACGAGGCGATTGCCAAGGCAGACAACGGCTGGATCCCGCGCTTTGCCCTGATGCGTCATGCCTGCGTTTACGACAATGCGGCAGATCGTGAGGCAGGGATCAAGGCTATCCGCACGCTTTTGGGCCAGTTCGAAAATCTTTTCCGCAACACCGGCGACGTCGTCAACGGCTTTCCCAAGCAGATCCCGCTAAACGAGTTGGAGGGACGCGAGCAGTACGATCCGGCCATGCTGGAGGAAAACCTGATGTTCGGCTCGCCAGACGAGTGCATCGCCAAGCTGAAACGCTACGAGGCATTAGGGGTCAATGAGTACATCTACTACGCGTCGATGGGGCTGAATCACGAGGCGCAGCAACGCTCGCTCAGAATGTTCTGCCAAGACGTCATCCCAGCATTTCAGTGATAGGAAAAACCATGACCGACGGAGTGAAGGTGCGCCGCGACGGCCACGTTCTAGAAGTAACGCTGGACCGGCCCAAGGTGAACGCGATCGACGTTCCAACGTCCCGCGCGCTGGCCGCAGCGTTCAAGGAGCTGCACGACGATCCAGAGTTGCGCGTCGCAATCCTGACTGGTGGCGGGGATCGGATATTTTCAGCCGGATGGGACCTCAAGGCGCTAAACGATGGCGACATGCAACTGGATAATTGGTGGGAGACCGACGATTACGGCGAGGGCGGTTTCACCGGTCTCACCGAGAATTGGACGCTGAACAAGCCGGTCATTGCCGCAATCAACGGCCATGCAATTGGCGGCGGGTTCGAGATGGCGATGGGGTGTGATCTGCTCATTGCTGCCGATCATGTCGAATTCGGGTTACCTGAAATGCCCTTGGGGATCGTGCCTGATGCAGGCGCGCTACAGCGCCTACCGCGCCTCATTCCGCGCAACATCGCGATGGAGATGTTCCTTCTGGGTCGCCGCATGACTGCGGCTGAGGCGGCGCATTACGGTCTGGTCAACAAGGTTGTGCCTGCTGCGGGGCTGATGGATGCCGCGCGCGAATGGGCAGCGTCGATCGCATGGTCCGCGCCCTTGGCGATGCAGACAGTAAAGGAGGTGCAGCGTACCATCGAATGCGTCCCGCTGGAGCAGGCCTTTCACAAGATGCGCACCGATCCGATGCCGACCTACCGCAAAATGCTAAAATCCGAGGATGCCGCCGAGGGCGTGGCCGCCTTTGTTGAAAAACGCGAACCCAATTTTAAAGGACGCTGAGATGTACCCTGATCCCAGCAAGGTAACCCGCATCGCCAGCATCGGTGGCGGACCAATTGGTGGCGGCTGGACTGCGCACTTCCTCGCGCGCGGCTATGACGTCACGTGCTACTTGCACGATCCTGCCGAAGTGGCGGCGTTCCGCACCATCCTCGACACGGCATGGCGCAGCCTGACCGATCTGGGCCTCGCGCCCGGTGCATCGCTGGACCGGCTGACCGTATCGCATGATCTAGCGGGCGCGGTGGAGGGCGCGCAGTTCATTCAGGAAAGCGCACCCGAGAACCTCAAGATGAAGCAGGCGCTTTACAAGACGCTGGGCGACATAGTGCCGCCGGATGTAGTGATCGGCTCGTCCACTTCGGGCCTGATGATGAGCGATATTCAGGCCGATTGCGCCACGCCGGGGCGCACCGTTATCGCGCATCCATTCAATCCGCCCTACCTTTTGCCGCTGGTCGAGATCGTGGGTGGCAAGAAAACCGACCCCGCTGCAGTCGAATGGGCTGGGCGGTTTTACGAGGTGGCGGGCAAGGCGCCGCTGCTAATGAAAAAGGAAATCCCCGGCTTTGTCGCCACACGTCTGCAAGAGGCGCTCTGGCGCGAGGCATTGCACATGGTCGCCAACGGCGAGGCCACACCCGAGGATATCGACATCGCCCTGATGAATGGTCCCGCGCCGCGCATGGTGGCGCAAGGTCAGTGCATGGCCTTTCACGTCGCCTGCGGGGCTGGCGGCATGGCCACCAATTTAGATCAGTTCGGCCCAGCGCTAAAGCTGCCTTGGACGCGGCTCGAGGCACCAGAACTGACGCAAGAGCTGCGCGATCGCATGGTCGACGGATGCAATGCTGTTGCCGGAGACAAGCATTTTGCAGACATGGCAGCGCAGCGCGACAGGGAAATCGTTGCCGTCCTTAACGCATTGCGGGACGTGCGGCGCGATGTTCAGGGTGCGGATTCGCGGGATGCGTAAATCCGCCATCCAGCGGTCAGATTTGTCGAATATTCGATAACCTCTATTCGTGCACCAACAAAGAATAGCGTTATCAAAAGGGGCACCAAGATGAATTTCGAAGTGATAGTAACATGCGCCGTCACCGGTGCGGGCGACACGACAGGGCGCAGCCCACATGTGCCGGTGACACCCAAAGAAGTGGCCGAAGCCGCGATCGAGGCTGCCAAGGCGGGCGCGGCTGTCGCGCATCTTCATGTGCGCGACCCCGAGACCGGCAAGGGTTCACGCGATCCAAAGCTGTTCAAGGAAGCGGTCGACCGCGTTCGCGATAGCGGAACGGATGTTGTTATCAACCTGACTGCCGGCATGGGCGGCGATTGGGTGCCTGATGCGAAAAACCCAGCTATGCCCGGCCCCGGCACCGACATGATCGGGGCGGAGGATCGCCTGATCCACGTGCACGAATGTATGCCAGAAATCTGCTCGCTTGATTGTGGCACGCTGAATTTTGGGGACGGAGATAACATCTATATCTCGACGCCGCCCACATTGCGGCGCATGGCCCAGCTAACGCTGGAGTGGGGCGTCAAGCCAGAGATGGAAGTGTTCGAACTAGGCCACATTCGCTTTGCAACGCAGATGATCGCCGAGGGCCTGATCGCTGCGCCGCCGATGTTTCAGATTTGCCTCGGCATCCCTTGGGGCGCGGATCAAAGCGTCGACACAATGAAGGTGATGAAGGACCATCTGCCGCAGGGCGCCAGCTGGGCGGGCTTCGGTATCTCGCGCATGCAGATGCCAATGGCGGCGGCGGCCGTTGCCATGGGCGGCAACGTGCGCGTCGGGCTGGAGGACAACATTTTTCTGGATCGCGGCGTTCTGGCGACGAACGGCCAGTTGGTCACGCGCGTGGTCGAGATCATTGAGCGTATGGGTGGGCGGGCAATCACCCCGCAAGAGGCCCGCAACAAGCTGAAGCTGCGCGGGGCGGCTGGTTAGATGGCTAGCCCGGTGCCTACCCAAGGTAATCTGAACATCCGCGATCTATCAAAGAAGTTTGGCGACTTCCTTGCTGTCGATAAGGTCAACCTGAAGATTGAGAAGGGCGAGTTTCTGACGCTGCTCGGCCCGTCGGGGTCGGGCAAGACCACGCTTTTGATGATGATCGCCGGGTTTCTCGATATTACCGCAGGGGATATTGACCTAAACGGCGCCTCAATCGCCAATATCCCGGCGGAAAAACGCAATTTTGGCATGGTATTTCAGGGCTATGCGCTTTTCCCTCATATGACCGTGCGCGAAAACATTGGCTATGCGCTAAGCGTGCGTAAACGCCCCGCAAGCGAGATTAAGGCCCGCGTGGACGAAATGCTGGATCTCGTCCAGTTGCAGGATTTTACGGATCGCAAACCCGGTCAGTTGTCGGGCGGCCAGCAACAACGCGTGGCGCTTGCGCGGGCGCTTAGCTTCGCACCGCCAGTGCTACTTCTGGACGAGCCGCTGGGCGCGCTCGACAAGAAATTACGCGTCGAGGTTCAGGACCAACTCAAGGATATCCACGACCGGATCGGTACGACCTTCATCTACGTCACCCACGACCAAGAAGAGGCGCTGTCGATGTCGGATCGGATCGTAATCATGCGCGATGGCCGGACCGAGCAGGTGGGAACACCTTTGGAGCTATACGAGAAGCCCGAGAGCAGGTTCGTCGCGAGTTTCCTCGGCAAGAGCAATTTTCTGGAGCAGCCGGACGGTCTCTATGCGCTGCGGCCGGAAAAGATCGACATCTGCGCTGCTGGCACGGGCGCGGGTCCGGCACGGCTGACGGGCACGGTGCGCTCGATCACCTATTTCGGCTCGATGCTGCGTGTGATGGTCGACATCGCAGGCGGAACCGAGGTCGAGGTGGATGTCGACAGCTGGCGCATCAACACGCCACTGAGCAAAGGCCAGAAAGTCGATCTAACGTGGAGCGATGCGGCAAGCGTGAAACTGGCGCGGGGATAGGGAAATGAAAACCTTGGGAAGATACATCAGTCCGGGATGGTTTCTGGTCGCACCCTTTTTGCTGCTCGTCGCGGCGTTCTATCTGGGCCCGATTCTGAATATCCTTTGGCTGAGCTTTACCGATCCGGTACCGGGCGTTGGCAACTATCGCGAGCTATACGAGTCTGACGCGCTGGTGCGTATCATCTGGACCACGGTGCGCGTGTGCATCGTTACGACGGTTTTCAGCGTGCTGCTTGGGTACGTCATCGCCTATGCGATGGTGCATGCGCATGAAAACAAAAGAAACCTCATGCTAGGTTTCGTGCTGGTGTCGTTCTGGATTTCGATCCTCGTGCGCACGTTCTCATGGCTCATGCTGCTAGGGCGCAACGGTCTGGTGAACAACGCGTTCGAGACTATCGGCATTATATCCGAGCCTATCGCATTTATGCGCAATGAGTTGGGCGTGCTGATCGGAATGGTGCATTACATGGTGCCCTACGCCGTCCTGCCCTTGCTTGTGAACATGCAGACGCTGGACATGCGGGTGATGAACGCATCGCGCAATCTAGGGGCCAGCGGCACGCAGACGTTTTGGCGCATCTACCTGCCGCTGACGACGCCGGGGCTGGTCGCCTCAACGCTGCTGGTCTTTATCCTCAGCCTTGGGTTCTACGTCACGCCGGCAGTGCTGGGCGGCGGCAAGGTGCTGATGGTCGCGGAATATATCTATGTTCAGCTTCTGGTGACGCTCCAGTGGGGCACGGCGGCGATGCTGGCCGCATTGATGCTATTTGGGGTGCTGGGCCTTCTCTACGTTATGTCGCGGTTCATGAAGCTGAGCACCGTGTTCGGAGGGACAGCATCATGAGGTCTGGACTGTTCGCGCGTTTCAATAGGGTAGGCGCGTGGATTTTGCTGCTGTTCCTTGTCACGCCCGCGCTGGTCGCCATTCCGGTATCGCTGACGCCCAAGCGGTTCCTGTCGATGCCGGGTGGCGAGTATTCTCTGCGCCATTTCACCGCGTTGTTTTCCAGCCCAGAATGGCTGTCCAGCTTCTTTCAAAGCGCCGTAATTGGCCTCAGCACATCCGCGCTGGCCACAATTCTTGGTACGCTCTGCGCTATTGGGCTTTGGCGAGTGTCGTCGAAATACAGCGAAGTCGTGCGCGCCTTCCTGTTGCTGCCCATGATTATCCCGCAGATCATTTCTGCCATGGCATTCTACCGGCTGTGGGTGCCGCTGGGATTGCTCGATACCTATCCGGGCATGATTCTTGCACACACCATTCTGGCGGCCCCTCTGGTGCTGATAACGGTCAGTGCGTCGCTTGCTAATTTTGACCCCAAGCTGGAGCAGGCGTCTCGAAATCTGGGCGCGTCCAGCTGGGTGACGATGTGGCGGGTGATCCTGCCGTCGATCAAGCCGGGTGTATTTGCTGGCGCGCTTTTCGCCTTCATCCTCAGCTGGGATGAGATCGTCGTCACGCTTTTTGTGTCGAAATTCAATATCTACACCCTGCCGCGCCGCATGTGGAACGGCATCCGCGAAAATACGGACCCGACTGTGGCCGCCGCCGCTGTGGTCCTGATCGCCCTCACGCTGATTGCCTTTGCGGTCTTTGCGCTCGTCTCGCGGCGCAATGCCCGGCAATCACGCACCTAACCGGAGCCAGAGATGAATACTCAGACATCGCATGAAACTGAACTGCTGCTGAACACAGTGCGCAATTTTATGGAGGCTGAGATTTATCCGCATGAGGATATGGTCGACCGCACCGGCGAAGTGCCCGAGGAACTGGGTCGCCAGATTGAGGCGCGCGCCAAGGAAATCGGCCTATTCGCCGCGAACCTGCCCGAGGATGTGGGCGGCGGCGGGTTGAACTACTCCGAAATGGCGGTGATCGAGCGGGAGTATGGCAAAACCACCCATGCGCTACACAGTTGGATTGCACGCCCAACCGAGCTGCTCTTGGCCTGCGAGGGTGACCAGATCGAGCGTTACCTGACCCCGTGCGTGACCGGCGAAAAGCGCGAGCTGTTCGCCCTGACCGAGCCAGAGGCGGGATCAGACGTGATGGGCATGAAATCGCGCGCGGTGCGGGACGGGGATGACTGGATACTCAATGGCTCTAAGCACTTTATCTCTGGCCCGTGCATGCCTGATTTCGCCATCGTTTTCGCAGCCACCGGAATGGATGAGACAAAGCGCGGCCCGCGCAAGCGTGTGACGGCCTTTCTGGTCGACATCGGCATGCCCGGTTTTGACTGCCGCGAGGGCAATAAATGCGTCAGCTATCGCGGCTACAAGAATTTTCAGCTGAGTTTCGACAACGTCCGATTGGGACCGGGGCAGGTTCTGGGCGAAGAAGGGCGCGGGCTGGAGCTTGCCGGCAAATGGCTGGGCATGGGCCGTATCTGGGTGGGCGCAACCTGCTGCGGCAAGGCCGAGCGACTGATGGGAATGGCCACTGACTGGGCAGCCAATCGCAAGCAGTTTGGCAAGCCCATCGGCACCTTTCAGGCGACAGGATTTCGGCTGGCAGACATGGCGATCGGGCTGAGGGCCGCCGATCTATTGGTCGCCGATGCCGTCTGGCGCGCCGACGAGGGCCGTTTGGAGGATGCCGATGCCGCTATGGTCAAGGTCTTCTGCTCGGAAATGTTGAACAAGGTGGCCGATGACACAGTGCAGATTTATGGAGGAATGGGCTTGATGGAGGAATTGCCAATACATCGCCTGTGGCGCGATTCCCGGCTAGAGCGTATCTGGGACGGCACCAGCGAAATCCAGCGCCATATCATCACCCGCTCAATCTTGAGGCCGCTAGGGGCATGACGCCGCAGCAGCGTGCCAATTTCGCGCGGCTTTTGAACCCTCGCCATATCGCGTTTGTCGGTGGGACAGATGCGGCCACAGCGATCAGGGAGGCGCGCAGGCGCGGTTTTGCTGGCCAGATTTGGGCGGTGAATCCGTCCCGCGCTGATCTGGCGGGTGTGCCTTGTCTAACCAGTCTCGACGATCTTCCAGAGGCGCCGGATGCGGCATATATCGCCGTTCCTGTCGCGTCTGCGATTGATACGGTGGCGCGGTTGGCCGCGATGGGGGCAGGCGGCGTGGTGTGCTATTCGGCTGGTTTTAAGGAGTCGGGGCAGGAGGGCGCCGCCGCCGAAGAGGCGCTTAAACGTGCGGTTGGCGACATGGCACTGATCGGACCAAATTGTTATGGCCTGATCAACTATGTAGGCAACTCAGCCTTGTGGTCGTTCGAGCATGGCGGCGCGTCGCCGGGCTATGGCGCGGCTATCATCACACAGTCGGGGATGCTGTCGTCTGACATCACGATGAGCCAGCGGTCGCTGCCAATGGCCTACATGGTTTCGGCCGGCAATCAAGCGGTACTGGGGCTGGAGGATTACGTCGATATTTTCGCAGACGACGAGGCAGTCCGCGCCATCGGGCTGCATATCGAAGGGTTGCAAGACATTCCCAAGTTCGAGCGCGCAGCGCTTAAGGCACTTGCACGCGGCACCCCTATCGTGGCGCTGAAAACCGGCACTTCGGCCATAGGCGGCGCATTGACGATCAGCCATACCGGCTCGCTTTCGGGTGCCAAGGAACTCTATCAGGCGCTGTTCGAGCGCACCGGCGTTATAAGCGTCACTAGCCCGGCGCAGATGCTGGAGACGCTTAAGTATCTCTGTGTTGTCGGCGCCCCGAAAGGGCCGCGCGTTGCAGGTTTTACTTGCTCAGGTGGCGGCGCAACCATGCTAGCCGATCATGCCGAGGGTATCGGGATTGAATTTCCTGCGATTGCGGCTGGTGCGGCTAAAAGGTTGAAGGCGCTGCTTCCCAGTATTGCTACCGTGTCGAACCCGCTCGACTATACGACCCCGATTTGGGGGCAGTTTGAGCGTACGAAACCCGTCTTTGCTGCCACGATGAGGGCCGTAGGGGCCGATTCCGCGCTTTTGGTGCAGGATTATCCTCTGCCGGGGCTGGACGGGTCCAAGGTGTATTACCAAAATGATGCGGCCGCCTTTGCTGAGGCGGCCATGGAGCAGGGATTGCCTGCCGCGATTTGTGCTACCTTGCCTGAAAACCTTGATGTTGGAACGCGCGAATTCCTGATCGGCAAAGGGGTCGCCCCCATGCAGGGGCTTCATGAGACGCTGAATGCAATCGCTGCCGCCGCAGATTGGACAGCTGCCAGAGATCGGATCGCGCGCGATCCGCCCCCTCCGCTAGAGGTGCGGATGACCGGCGCGCCGTCCCGGACACTGACCGAAGACGCAGGCAAAGCGTGGATTAAGGCAGCCGGATTGCCCGTGCCAGAGGGGCGAACCGTACCCGCTACAGAGGCCGCGAATGCCGCAGAGGCCATCGGCTATCCTGTCGTTCTCAAGATGATGGGCGCAAAGCTGGCCCACAAGACCGAGATGGGCGCGGTCGTGGTCGGGCTAGACAGCTTTGATGCCGTGGCGCGCGCCGTGCAGACGATGCAGACCCGCGTGGCCGCCCGCGACCCCGAAGCCGTGACAGATAGTTTTCTAGTCGAAGCCATGTCGCCCAGACCCTTGGCCGAGTTACTCGTCGGGCTTAGGCGAGATCCGCAGTTCGGCTATGCGCTCACCCTCGGCAGTGGAGGTATTCTGGTCGAGCTGGTTGGAGATGCGCGCACCCTTTTGCTGCCCTGCACGCAGGGTGATATCGAGGCGGCGCTGGCATCGCTCAAGGTCGCTGGACTGCTTGCAGGGTATCGGGGCTCGGATGCGGCGGACCTTGGGCAGATCTCGTCGATCCTTCACCTTTTTTGCAGCAATGTGTTGGCCGGAGAGGCTGATATCGATGAGATCGAGATCAACCCGCTTTTTATTTATCCCGAAGGGGTTATCGCCGTGGACGTGCTGATGCGTTGCGCCGAATAGGCGGCGGGGGGCGCGGCCAAGAGATATGCGTATCCCTTCAGCCGCTGCCTGCCGCCTCCCACTTACTCCTGACCGGAGTTTTTGGCGGCTTCTTCGGCCATTTCCGCGTTGACCTCATTGGCGGCGCGGAAGGCTTCGACGCCTGCGGGGACACCGCAATAGACGGCGATCTGGGTTAGCGCCGCGCGCAACTCGTCCTGCGTCACGCCGTTGCGGACTGCACCGCGAAAATGAGTGCGAAATTCCTGCATCCTGCCAAGCGCTGCCAGCATTCCCAAATTCATCAGACTGCGCTGTTTGCGCTCAAGTGCGTCATCGCTCCAGACCATACCCCAGCAATACTCGTTCAGCACGTCCTGAAAAGGTTGCGAGAACGCGGTTGCGCCGTCGATTGCCCGGTCCACATATGCGTCGCCCAGCACCTCGCGCCGTGCCGCTTCGCCCTTGTCTCGAAGGTTGTCATCCATTTGTCGTCTCCGCAGTTTTTTCATTTCAGGACTGGCTTAGCAGACTACGTGTAAAAGGTAAGGGTGTGGCGGCGCAGCCGGCCTTTCAAACCAACTGCTGCGCATACCAACGTGCAAACGACGCGACGTTAGATTCTAGCAGTGGATGAACGCGGCCCTGCATGGCGAAGGGCGAATTGAGGCCGATCTGCTGGTTTTCCAGTGCAGGAATGTCCTCGGCGATGGCGGCATCCAAACGTTCGTAATAATGCGCGACCTTGTCGTCAAAACCCGGCTGCGCCACCACCTCGCGCGGGAAACACGCGGTCATGGTCACGTGGCACTGGCGCGCGTTGATTGGCGTGGCCTCGTATATCCAGATAGCATCACGCCCGGCGGCAAAGGCCATGTTTGGAAAGACCCACGTGTAGCGCACACCATTCGCGACAGCGGGGTCGAGGCCCGGCATTGACGGAAGCGCGTGGTCCTGCTGCCCTTCAAGCAGGCCGCCCGTGCCCTCGGTCACGCCGTATTGCGTGGCGTATTCGCCTTGGGCGTCATCGCCCGGCTCGGGACGGTTATAAAGCGAATTGACGGTATCGGGATGCACAAAGGGCAGGTGGTAGTACTCGTCGAATACGTCGAGAAAGACCTTCCAATTGCAATTCACCTCGAAAGATCGGCGCCGCGTGGGGACCAGCGTATCCATTGGCCAAGGCGCGTGTAGCTTGGCGAAATCGCCTAGCTGGTCCTCAAGTTCGGGAGCATCGGCATCGAGGCATACAAACGCCAAACCGCTTGCTTCGGCGGCTCTGAACTCAATCAGCCCGTATTGAGATTTGTCGAAACCCTCAATTTCTTCGGCATGAGGTACGCCGACGAGGGTTCCATCCAGCTTGTAGCTCCAGCAATGGAAGGGGCATTTGATGCCGCGGCAATTTCCTTCGCCCTCTAGCAGGCGCGCGCCGCGGTGACGGCACGAATTGGCGAAGGCCCGCAGCATGCCATCTTTGTCGCGCAGAACAATCAGCGGAACATCGGCAATGGTGATCGCTTCGTAATCGCCGGATTTGCCGAAACGCCCGGCGTGGCCAATGCCGATCCACTTATGCCGAAAGATCGCGGCGGTCTCACGCTTCCGAAATGCCTCGTCGCTATAGCAGGTGGGCGGCAGGCTACTGGCCCTTTCAGCGGGGGCGATACAATTGGCAAGAAGATCATCAACGGTGTGGGAAGCGCCAATGGTGTCCCCGCTCATTTTTCTGTCCAACATCCTGCGCTCCATCTGTCAAAGTGTTTGAGGTGCTCATGCCGCCTGAAGGCGCAATTTCGCTACCCGCTGGTCAACAAGCGGCTTGCGCGCGCCTGGCCTGATCACTGCCTCGTTGTAGGGCGCGCGGGCGAAAACCTCCGCAACGTGCGGGCGAAAGAAATCCAGCGGCAGGCTTTGGTATTCTGGGTCGAATGCCTGCTGATCCCAACACTCGCAGAACTCCACGCAATCATCAAAATACGGATTGTCGCGATGTCGCTCACGCGTGTTCGGATCTTTGCCCATCTGCTTTGCATAGTAGAACTTTTGAAATTCGCCGTGCTGCTTAACCGTCCAAGTGCATTGCTCTCGCACGAAAGGGCGCAATATTAGCGCCGCATACTCGTCGTGGTCATAGGGGGAATGAATGTCACCTATATCATGCAGCAATGCACTCACGACCCAGTCGGTATCGGCGCCATCTCGCCATGCGCGGGTCGCTGTTTGCAGACAATGCTCAAGCCGCGTCACCTGAAAGCCCGACATCGCGGATTCGAGCTTTTCTAACGTTTCCAGCAGACGCGCCCCGACCTGCGATGCATAGGTAATCTCGCATTCTTCGAGGAACTCGTAGTCTTCGCGATCGCCATCGATGAGTTTGCGAAACTTCACTGTCTGCATGGCTGCCTCCTTGATTAGGGTAGTGCCAAGCGTGAACTTGGCTGATGCAACACAGACGATGATGCGCGTTTCGGCGAAGCGCGGCAAACGATGGATCCGTGCTCATTGACATTAGCTATGCTAATGCCGAACATGTTCTGCATGACCGCATCATTGCCGCCACTCTCTTGCTTTCGGGCGTTCGAGGCGACAGCCCGTCACCTTAGCTTTACCCTCGCCGCCAAAGAGATGAACGTGACCCAATCGGCGGTCAGCCAACAGGTGCGCACGCTGGAGGATCGGCTAGGCGAGGCACTTTTTGACCGCAAGACCAAAGGCCTGACCTTGACGGATGCGGGGCGACGGCTGGTACCTTTCGCCGCGTCCGCCATCAGTGAGTTGATCAAGGGAATCGAGATGTTCCAAGCGGCGCGCGAGCGCGAAACCGTCTCGGTCTCATGCACGACATCCTTTGCGCAGTTGTGGCTGGTCCCCCAACTAAAGGGTTTTCACGCGGCGCATCCTGACATTGCGGTCCAGATAACCAGCACGCTGTGGCCGGATGATTATCTGACCGGCAAAACCGATATTGAGGTTCATTTTGGCCGCACTGCGCAATTGAACCCAAAGGCGAAACTACTGATGCCTGTCAGGTTTGTTCCGGTTTGCGCGCCAGCGCTAAGCGGGCGGGTTGCCGGGCTTGATGATCTTTGGAAGCTGCCACTCGTTGAAACTGTGGGCGCCCTCTATGGATGGAGCCGTTGGACACGCCAATTCGGTGCTTCGGGACGCCACGCGCCCGCGTTTGTCGTCGACTCGATGATCTTGGCCCAGACGACGGCGATTGCCGGTCTAGGGGTCGCTCTGGTCAGTCCCACACTTTGCCATGAGGCCTTGAGCAGTGGTCAGATCCATACCGTTCTGGACCTACCGACTCAGGTTGAGGACTGCTTTTATTTCTCGGTCATGGGCCCAACTGCCGATCGGCATGCTGTAAAACTCCTCTGTGACTGGCTCGAGGATGCGGCGACCCCTCACTAGGGTTGAGCGGCCAGGCGCATTGCACCTGACACTACGCGTATCGCGCTTTCCGGTCCTCTCTGTCTGAGCGGAAATGGGCGACAACCGCATTTTTCGACGCGATATGTCGAATAAACGTAACTTTGTGGGTGCGCCATGCCCAATGCTAGCGTGTGAAGTTCAAGGCGCAATCAGACAATGCGCCAATTTCAACCGGGCAGCACGCCCGACCAATGGGGAGACAGACACGATGTTCGATAAACAAATGATGCGTGATACGCTGACCGAGGGTGCCAAAGCCTTTAAGGCTGGACGACTTGACCGGCGCGGTTTTCTTGTGCTTTGCGGGATGTCGGGGGTCGCGCTGCAATCTGTTTTCGTCGGTGATGCCGAGGCCGCCGCGAATGAGATCATTATGTGGAATTGGGGCGGCGAGTCGCCTGATTGCCAAGCCAAAGCATTGGGCGAGTCGTTCGAAGAACAGACTGGCATGGCCCTGAGGTTCGACACGTCCGGACCGCTTCAAGGCAAGATCAAAGAGATGGTGGACAGCGGGAATGTGACCGCTGATGTCTGCGACGGTGATCTCTTTGATGCGGTGGCGTTGGGGCCAAATGGCTATCTGGAGCCGATCGACTACGACGTCGTAAGCAAGGACAAAACCCTACCGAACTATGCGCTGGAATATGGTGTATCGATCATCCTTTATGGGTATGCCTTCGTCTATGACACCGAGGCTTACGGTGACACACCGCCGACCGGCTGGGCCGATTTCTTTGACACCGCAAAATTTCCCGGCACGCGCTCGCTCTACAAATGGGCCAACGGATCGCTTGAGGGTGCGCTGATCGCCGACGGAGTGGACAAGGACGCGCTCTATCCGTTGGACATGGACCGGGCTCTGGCCAAGATCAAATCGATCAAGGATGACAGCATCTATTGGGGCTCTGCGTCCGAGGCGCATTCGATGGTGGTGAACGGCGAGGTGTCGATGGGCATGCTGTTTCAGAACCGCGCTCGCAATATCGAGAAGGACACAGATGGGCGCTACAAGCTTGTCATGAATGAGGCTATCGCCATGCCCGGCGCCTATATCGTGCCGAAGGGCAATCCAGCGGGGCGCGAGGCAGTGATGAAATTCATTGCAAACGCACAGTCCGTTCCCGCGCAGCTGTCATTGTTCGGGTGTCTGGGTATGACGCCCTCGAACCCCGAAGCATTTGCGCAAATTCCCGAGGACGAACAGTTCTACGCCATCACATCGGCGCAGAACATTGAAAACATCATCTACAACGATCCAACATGGTGGGGCGAAAACGGATCGGACGCCGTCAACGCCTTTCTGGATGCGATAAGCTGATAGGCGCGCCACGCAGGGCAATCTGACTTGCGTGGCCTGCGCATTTTAGCAGCTGCCGTTTCGCAGATTTGAGAAACGGCAGCTGTTACTCCCCCTTATAGCGAAGGGTGGTCTGCTCCGGGTTTTTCCTGAGATGCGCCGCCTTGGCTTTTTCCAGACCGCGTTGCTCAAGCGTTTGAAGAAATGAGGCCAGTGTTCCTGGCCACGTCGGTGCGGTGTCCCGTTCAGGCCAGGCTTGTCTGTAGTCTGAGGGTCGGCGGCCGAAGTGTTTTCCGAAGGAATATGCAAAATGGGACAGCGTGTTGAAGCCTGACGCCGTGGCGATTTCGCGGATGCTAAGGCTGGTCGCGATCAAAAGGACGCGCGCGTGCTGTAGCCGGAGCAGCAAACTGAACTGAACCACGGTGCAGCCGATACCCTGCCGGAACTGGCGCTCTAATTGGCGCTGAGATACGCCTAGCGTTTCTGCCACTTCTGGTACCGAAAGCGGTTCTGATAAATGGCTTTCGATCAGATTGATTGCCTCGCGCACCGTCGGCACCAGTGTATCCGTTCCCCGCCCCATGGTGCGCCGCTGCGGTGCATTGCCGGGCCGTACAGGATGATGCAGCATCTGATCTGCGATCTCGCCTGCCATACGCTCTCCATGCGCGTCGGAAATTAGTTTTAGCATCAGATCCACACCCGCCATTGCGCCCGCACAGCTCATGATCTTCTGGTCGTGGCTGAATAATTGTTCTTTGAAAACGGTTCCGTGAAACTGTTCATGGAACCCGGGTGCCCAAGACCAATGAACCGCCATTTCGATCCCGTCGGCCAGACCTGCACGGGCCACAAGGTAGCAGCCCAATTCGACAGCACAGATACGCGCTCCTGCTCTTGCTTGCCGCCGTATCCACGATAGCGTTTCGCGCTTGTTGTATGTCTCGCTGCCCCAACTGGCCACGACGAACACCAACTCGCCGCGCCGATTTCGTTCGGGCGGCTCGATTGCTGGTTGTTGCATACCGTTGCTGGCCGAAATCATGCTGCCATCCAGCGACGCGATTTCCCAATTGTAGAGCGGGGATGGCGCTAGGTAATTCGCCACTCGAAGCGTGTCGATCATCGTTATGACAGCCGACATATTAAAGCGGGGCACAATCAGGAAGGTCACTTTTTCAGGTTCGACTCGCTTCGGAGCCTTCGCTTTTGACGCTAGATCGCCGCTTGCTTGGTTGGTGGGGATCTTCATGTCGAGAACCGTCTTTCTATGAGGAAAGGCTGACCTGCACCTTCTTGTCAGATGACAGACTAAAGGCATCATGCAGGTTCATCCAATTCCTTTTTCTCAACTACTTCCGAGGCGCTTTAGTGGTGATCAGCGCATAGGTTTAAATCGCCTAGCCTACCCCCCTAGTCAGTCAACTTTTCGAACGTACTTGACGGCTCGTCCCTCCGTTAATACATACCGACCGTCGGTTTGTAAGTGAGAAGATATAATGGATAGCTCGAAAACAGCCGCCGCTGGCGTTTCAAAGCGATTGCGGATGGCGCCGAATGTGCGCCGGGCGCACATCTTGGATGCGGCGCAAAAGCTGTTCTTTGCCCGCGGCTGGGACGACGTCACCATCGCCGATGTTCTGACCGAAGCAGGTATTTCGAAGGGTGGGTTCTACCATCACTTTGCCGCCAAGGAAGATCTGCTGGATGGCGTAGTCGAACGATTTACGACAGAGGCGCTGACATCGGCGCAAGCGGCGCGTGATGCGACATCCGGCGATGCACTGAAACGTTTCAACGCGTTTCTTGCCGAGTCGAGTCGATGGAAGCCCGAACAGGGGAAGCAGATGAAGTTCTTTATCGATGTCATGCTGCGCCCCGGAAACGACATGCTGTTCGGGCGGATCACAAAGGCGGCCAACGCGGCGGCGATGCCGGTTCTGCTGGAAATGATAGGGCAGGGGGTCGACGAAGGTGCGTTTAACGTCCCGGACATCGACATAGTTGGCGAGACTATCATGGCACTGTCTCTGGGACGCCGGGCTGTTCTGGAAGACGCGTTTCACGCAGCAGAGACCGGCGATTTGGATCGGGCGACCGCGCGTCTTGATGACCGAATGGTCGCTGAAGGCGCGCTGATCGACCGGATGCTTGGGCTACCGCATGGCAGTGTCGTGTTCTCCAACCCCACTGAATATCGTCTCATGCTGCGCGCGATTGCGAACGCCTGAAACAAAGACGAAGCAGGGGCGGCCGCCTGTCCGAACAACCAAACGCAAAGGGAAACATCATGTTGAAAGTGAAAGAACTAAAGCCAAATGTCTGGGAGCTGACGCTGGATGGTGTGTTGGAAAAGGGCGACATCGAGACGATGGAACGCGAGCTGACACCGGCGCTAAAAGGCGACGGGCCGCTTGGTGTGATCGTGCGCGCGGAAGGG
>JAGXGX010000029.1 GCA_024636515.1 Roseovarius sp. | reverse complement strand
GCGGCGGAAATGGCGATAGATTGGTGGACTGAGCGCGGAGAGGATCCGTCAAAGAAGCTGATCATCTTTTCGGATGGTCTGGACGAGGCTAAGATCGCCCAACTGCACACCCAATTCTCCGGCAGGGTGCGGGTATCGTTCGGCTGGGGCACGTATCTGACCAACGATTTTCGCGGGCTGGTTCCGAACGATGCGCTGGCGCCCTTTTCGTTGGTGTGCAAGCCTGTGGCGGCAGATGGGCGGCCCACGGTCAAGCTGTCGGATAACCCGAAGAAAGCGATGGGTCCGGCCGATCAGATCGCGCGCTACAAGCGCGTCTTTGGTGTAGGCGATCAGGACGCGATTGAGGTCGCGGTTTGACCTCGCCCGTACCCGCATGACCGAGATCATCCTTGTTCGCCACGGGCAGGCAAACTCGAACGCCACGGACGAGGCGGACTATGATCGCCTATCGGATCTGGGGCGTCGCCAGGCTGGCTGGCTGGGTGAATGGCTGGCCTCAACCGACCCGCATTTCGACCGCATCGTCACTGGCACGCTAACGCGCCAGCGCCAAACAGCCACCGCGATGGGATACACGGCAACGGGCGAGGATGCGCGCCTGAATGAGCTGACGTATTTTGATCTGGCGCACGCCATGGAGGCGCAACATGGCGTCAAAGCGCCCGAAGCCGCGCATGAGTTCGCCCGCTACTTGCCTGATGTGATTGGCCGCTGGTCCGAAGACAAGCTGATCGGCGTGCCCGAAACATTTGGCAGTTTTAATACTCGCATCATCACACTGATTGACGAGATTGCTGCGCAGCACGGTCGCAGCCTGTTGGTCACGTCTGGCGGTGTGATCGGCATGGTGATGCGTCATGTCCTAGGGCTCGACACGGATTCGATGACGCGCATGATGCTGCGCACTCATAATAGCTCGGTCCACCGTTTGCGCCACATTCACGGGCAGTTGGTGCTGGACAGCTTCAACGCGACACCGCACCTTGACGCCGCTGACCGGGCGCATGCCCGCACATTCATTTAATCTGGCAGGAGCCTCGCCATGAAACTCTACTACGCCCCCGGTACCGTATCTGTTGCGGTTGCCATCGCCCTTCACGAGGCCGGGCTGGATTTTGACACACATAAGGTCAGCTTTGCAGAAGCTGAGCAGACCAAGCCCGACTATCATAGCGTCAATCCAAAGGGTCGCGTGCCGGCGCTGGACACAGGGGATGGTGTTGTCACGGAAACGGGCGCCATCCTTGACTACATCGCTGCGATCGCGCCGGATGCGGGCCTGATGCCTGATGCGCCGATTGATGCCGCACGCGTGCGCAGCGTCATTCACTACCTCGCCAGCACGATGCAGGTAAACCACGCCCACGGCCCGCGCGCCTCGCGCTGGGCGATGGAGGAGGCGTCGCATGCCGATATGCGCGCCCAAGTCCCCAAGACGATGACCGCCAGCGCAGCTTTTGTCGAAGAGCACTGCCTGAAAGGCCCTTTTGTAATGGGCGACCGCGTCACGATTGCCGATGCGCACCTGTTCATCATTTGTGCATGGCTTGCTGGCGACCGCGTCGACGTTTCGGCCTTTCCGCGCATTACCGCGTTCATGGACGCGATGGAGGCGCGCGATTCGGTCAAGGCTGTGCGCGCCGCCGGTATGCTGTAGGAGCGGAAATATGACACATCTATGGGTCCGCGCCGAACAGCGTCCGAATGAAGAGAGGGTCGGCCTGACGCCCGAGGGCGCGGCGGATCTGATCGCTGCCGGAATGAAAGTCACGGTGGAGCAGAGCGCTCAGCGCGCCATACCTCTGGATGGCTATCGCAGCGCGGGATGCGACATCGCCCCTGCCGCCAGCTGGCCTGATGCCCCCAAGGACGCAATCATCTTTGGCCTCAAGGAATTGCCGGAGGACGGCACGCCCCTACCGCACCGCCACATCATGTTTGGCCACGCGTTCAAGGGGCAGCATTCCGGGCGCGCCCTGCTTGAGCGACTTCAGGTTGGGGGCGGGTCGCTACTTGATCTGGAATATCTAGTTGACGAGGACGGTCGCCGCGTCGCGGCCTTTGGCTATTGGGCTGGGTATGCGGGCGCGGCTGTCACGCTGAAATCATGGACGGCTCAGCAGCGCGGCGGCATCTGCCCGGCTGTTGGTACATATCCCGGCAAGGATGCGCTGCTGGCTGATCTGGCCCGTGATCTGGACGGGCTACGCCTGCCATCCGCTATTATCATCGGCGCGCTGGGCCGCGTCGGCACCGGGGCCGCTGACCTTTGCACCGCGATGGGGCTGGCCCCCACGCTATGGGATCAAGCCGAGACGGAGAGCGGCGGGCCGTTCCCCGAAATCCTCGGCCATGACATGTTTCTCAACTGCATCTTTGCCCGCCCCGGAACGCCGGTCTTCGTGCCGCGCAGCGCGCTGGATAAGCCGCGTGACTTGACCGTGATCGGCGATGTCGCGTGTGATCCCGATAGTGACTACAATCCCGTTCCGATCTATGACGCCGCTACCGACTGGGCTGCGCCAGCGCGCCGGGTCCACGATGTGCCCCCGATAGACGTGATGGCGATAGACAATCTGCCATCGTTACTGCCAGTGGAATCGTCACAGGATTTTGCGGCGCTCCTCTTGCCCTCGCTGCGCGGTCTGGGCAATCTGGACAAGGGCGTCTGGGGACGGGCGCGCACGACATTTGATACAGCCATGAAAGGCCTCGATACATGACGATACATTGGTGCGGCACCGGCCTTTCGGCCATTCCAGGTTTAAGGAGGCTGATCGAGGCGGGCCACGAGGTGACGGTTTGGAATCGCAGCTTGGAGAAGGCCAAAAACGCGGTCGGCGACATCACGCAGCGCATTCAGGCGTTCGACATGGACGCGCTGACCGCCGAGGTGCAGGCGGGGGATCTGGTCGTCTCGATGCTACCCGGAGACTGGCACGTTCCACTCGCCGAGATGTGTCTGGCAAAGGGCGCGCATTTCGCCAGTTCGTCCTACATATCGCCAGAGATGCGCGCATTGCACGCCCGCGCCGAGGCCGCAAACCTGTGCTTCGTCAATGAGATCGGCCTTGATCCCGGCATTGACCACCTGATGGCCCACGCGCTGATTGCCGATTACCGCGACAGCGGCACGGTCAATGTTGAAAACGATCTGACCTTCATCTCGTATTGCGGCGGCATCCCCAAGCACCCCAATGCGTTCCGCTACAAATTCAGCTGGTCGCCTCTTGGAGTGCTAAAAGCGCTGCGGTCACCCTCCCGCTCGATCAAAGACCATGCGGAGCTGAACGTGGACCGCCCATGGGATGCGATCAGCAGCTACTCGGCCCCCTTGGCCACGCCTGAGACCTTCGAGGTTTATCCAAACCGCGATAGTGTGCCGTTCATTCAGGATTACGGCTTTGATCCCGGATGGCGGGTCAAAGAGTTCGTGCGAGGCACCCTGCGCCTGAATGGCTGGGCCGATGCGTGGGCAGACGTATTTGCTGAGGTCGAGACGCTCAAGGGCCCCGAAGGTGACGTTCGCTTGCGCGAAATGTCCGATACCTTCTGGGCGGAGCACGCCTATGACGAGGGCGAGCCTGACCGCGTGCTGATGTGCGTATCGCTTATGGCCGAACGGGATGGCGCGCCGGTTTGGCACAAAACATTTGTGATGGACGCGTGGGGCGATGAGCGCGGCACGGCCATGGCGCGGCTGGTGTCTATCCCGCTTTCCCTGGTGATCGAATCGGTGCTGGCAGGCGAAATTCCCGCCGGCGTTAGTCCTGCACCCAGCGATCTTGCGCTGGTCGAGCGCTACCTCGGCGAGGTCAAGAAGCTGGCCCAGCATCTGCAAGTCGTCGACCATCTGGCCGGGTAGGGCTCTTCCGGGCTTCGTCTTGCTACAATATTCACATCGCGCGGCCTGGTAAATTCAGGCCGCGCGCATTTTCCGGGGGCCGCTATGCCGCGCAAATCGACCAAGCCGCCAGCCGCTGCGCCGGTTCGCCGCCTTGCGCGGTGGGCGGTCTGGGCGTTGGCAACAGGTACGCTTTGCGTTTTCCTTGCTGCGTTGGCGCACCGAAGCCTCACGCCGGGACCAACTTATTACATGAAGCAGGAAGCCCGCCGCCTGGGCCAGATCGCCCATGACTGGACGCCCATGGCAGGCATCGCGCCCGTGATGGCCCGGTCCGCCGTCGCCGCCGAGGATGCAGATTTTTGCAATCACTGGGGATTTGATATGCGCGCCATTCGGCAAGTGCTGGAGCGCGGGGGCGCACGCGGGGCATCGACCATCAGCCAGCAGACCGTCAAGAACGTCTATCTGTGGCAAGGCCGCTCGTGGCTGCGCAAGGCGCTGGAGGCTCTGATGACGCCCGTGGTCGAGGCCGTATGGTCCAAGCAGCGGATCATCGAAGTCTATCTGAATATTGCCGAGTTCGACGAGGGGATTTTCGGCGTCGGAGCCGCCTCGCGGCACTATTTTGGCGTCAATGCCAGCGAGCTAACCGCGCAGCAGGCTGCGCGACTGGCTGCTGTGCTGCCTGATCCCAAGGATCGCTCGGCCAGCAAGCCATCAAGCTGGCTGCGAAAACATGCCGCTGGTATCATGGACGGCGCGGCCACGATCCGCCGGGATGGGCGCGCCGCGTGTTTCGAGGATTGAAAACCTTTGCCTGAGCAGGCATTGAAGGGCACCCACCGCAACAAAGGTTCGCCGCGTCATGGCCAAGCTCTATCACGTTCCCCTATCGCCGTTTTGCCGCAAGGTCCGTCTCAGCCTGGCTGAGAAGAAGATCGAGTGCGAGCTGATTGAAGAGCGTTACTGGGAAGAAGATCCTGATTTTCACCGCCGCAACCCCGCCCGCAAGGTGCCGATACTGCGCATCGACGGACGCACCCTGCCCGAAAGTGCCGCGATTTGCGAATACCTTGAGGAAAAGCACCCCGAGCCACCTTTGATGCCTCGCAGCGCCGAGGGCCGCCATGAGGTGCGCCGCATCGTGGCGTGGTTTGATGACAAGTTTCATCACGAGGTCACGTCCAAGCTGCTCTATGAGCGTGTGAACAAGAAGATGATGGGCAAGGGCTTTCCCGACAGTGGTAATGTCAAATCGGGCGCCAAGGCGATCAAGTATCACTTGGACTATATGGCGTTCTTGCTGGATCATCGCCGCTGGCTGGCGGGGGATGTGATGACGCTCGCTGATTTTGCGGCGGCGGCGCATCTTAGCTCTCTGGACTATATCTCGGACGTGGATTGGAATCGCAGCGAGGTCGTCAAAGACTGGTACGCCAAGATCAAATCGCGCCCGGCCTTCCGCAGTATTCTGGCCGATCAGGTTTCGGGCTTTCCGCCGCCCAAGCATTACTCCAACCTCGATTTTTGATCGCAAATGTCGAGTAGGTATTTAAACCAAGATAAAACATGGACGCGCTAAAACGTAAGTTGGTCGCGCAGGCCCATGCTGAGGGCTTCGACCTAGCGCGAATTTGTCGGCCTTGGGACGTGCCGCAGGTGCCCGAACGCCTTGCAGATTTCCTAGCAGAGGGGCATCACGGCCAAATGAGTTGGCTGGCCGAGCGCAGCAATTGGCGCGGCGATCCTGCCGCCCTATGGCCTGAGGCGCGTTCAGTCATCATGCTGGGCGAAACCTATACGCCTCAGCATGATCCGCTGGAAGTGCTGGGGCACCCGGACAAGGGCGCCATCAGCGTCTATGCGCAAAACAAAGACTATCATGATCTGGTCAAGAAGCGGTTAAAGCGATTGGCGCGGTGGCTGATTGCGGAGACCTCGGACGAGACGAGTGTGAAGGTTTTCGTTGATACCGCCCCGGTGCCAGAGAAACCGCTGGGCGAGGCCGCTGGCCTTGGCTGGCAGGGTAAGCATACCAATTTGGTCAGCCGCGACATGGGCAGCTGGTTCTTTATCGGATCAATCTTTACCACGTTGGAATTCGAGACTGATTCAGCGGAAAAGGACCATTGCGGCAGTTGCCGCGCGTGTCTGGATATCTGCCCGACAGCTGCCTTCCCGGCGCCTTACCAGCTCGATGCGCGGCGCTGCATCTCTTACCTGACGATTGAGCACCACGGCCCGGTCGACCTTGAGTTGCGCGGCCTGATGGGCAATCGCATCTACGGGTGTGACGACTGCCTTGCCGTCTGTCCGTGGAACAAGTTTGCGCAGGAGGCGCGAGAGGTGCGGTATCATGCGCGGCCCGATCTAATCGCGCCGCCGCTGGCCGAATTGGCGCAGCTGGACGATGCCGCCTTTCGTTCGAAATTCTCTGGTAGCCCGATCAAGCGGATCGGACGGAACCGTTTTTTGCGTAACGTTCTTTATGCTATCGGCAATTCTGGGCAGGCATCACTGATGGACGCCGCGCGCCAACATGTCGACGCGCCGGACGCTACAGTTGCTGATGCCGCCCGCTGGGCCGTCGAGCGACTGCAAGATGCCGCAAAGGGGATGGATTAGCCGCTAGATCCAGCTTATCCCGAAGGCTGCGTCAGGCGGGAGTAATGACATGGCGATCTTGTTAGGCGTGGATACGGGCGGGACCTATACCGATGCGGTGCTGCTCCGTGATGAGGTCGAAGTGATCGCCAGCGCTAAGGCACTAACCACGCGGCATGATCTGGCGATCGGCATTGGCGAGGCTGTCGCGAATGTGCTGGCATCCAGTGGCACCGCGCCAGAGCAGATCGCCCTCGCGTCGCTATCGACCACGCTCGCGACAAACGCATTGGTCGAGGGGCAGGGCGGGCGCGCTGGCCTCATTTACATCGGTTTTCGTGAGCAAGATCTGGATGGTCAGGGGCTGCGCGTGGCGCTGGGCGATGATCCGGCACTGATTCTGACTGGCGGGCACAATCACGCCGGATATGAGGCGCGCCCCTTGGACCGTGCTGCGCTGGAGGAGTGGCTAAGCGTGGATCGCGGCATCTCCGCCTTTGCCGTCGCGTCGCAATTCGCAACGCGAAACCCCGAGCATGAGTTGGAGGTCGCGCGCATTATCGCGCAGATCACAGGGCGGCCGGTGTCCTGTTCTCATCATTTATCGGCCAAGCTGAACGGGCCTAAGCGAGCACTAACTGCGCTGTTGAACGCGCGGCTGATTGGCATGATCGCACGCCTGATCGAAAAGGCTGAGGGCAAGCTGACAGATTTGGGCATAACCGCGCCGCTGATGGTAGTGCGCGGTGACGGAGCGCTGATTAGCGCAAAGCAGGCTCAGGACCGCCCTATAGAGACGATATTAAGCGGGCCAGCCGCGTCTATTGTCGGGGCGCGTTGGCTAACGGGTGCGGATACCGCGCTGGTGTCGGATATCGGCGGTACGACCACTGATGTCGCAGTGCTGCGCGGTGGCAAGCCGATGATCGACCCCGCCGGTGCACAGGTGGGTCCGTGGCGCACCATGGTCGAGGCCGTGGGGATGCGCACGACTGGCCTTGGTGGCGATAGCGAGGTGCACGTGCAGGACGGTGGTCTGACCGGCGGCGTTACGTTGGGCCCTCGCCGCATGTTGCCCGTCTGCCTGATCGCCCAAGAGGCGCCCGAGATTGTACACCGCGCATTGGACACGCAGCTGCGCGCAACCGCGCCCGGTGAGCATGACGCCAGCTTTGTCCGTGCCGTCCCGGGGATCGAGGCGGGTGGCTTGCAGGACCGGGACGCGGAGCTGTTGCAGCGCATCGTAGATGATGGCGCGCAGCCTGTCGGCGCAGTTCTACGCACCCGGCTAGAAGGCCAGGCGCTGCGCCGCTTGGTTCGCCGCGGGCTGATACAGATTGCAGGCGTGACGCCCTCAGATGCCAGTCACGTTCTTGGCACTGCCTCCAATTGGGATACGGAGGCGGCGCAAAAGGCGATGACGCTACTGGCCCGCAAGCGGACAGGCTCCGGAAATATGTTGGCGGGTGGCGCTGTGCAAATGGCGCAGATGATCGTGGATCAGCTAACGCAGCAGACAGTTTTAGCGTTGTTAGAGACTGCTTTTTCCGAAGAGGCGGAACAGTTTGGGTTGCCGCCCAACCAGTTGGCGCGGCATGTTCTGACGCGGCGGGGCCTTGATCGCCATCAGGGATTGATGCGCCTCGATGCTGGTTTAAACGTGCCTGTCATTGGCCTCGGGGCGTCGGCGAGTACTTATTATCCTGCGGTCGGCGCGCGGCTAGGATGCCAGATGATTCTGCCGGAACATGCGGGCGTCGCCAACGCCATTGGTGCCGTCGTAGGGCGCGTGACGATCCGGCGTAGCGGCACGGTAACCAGCCCTTCTGAGGGGCTGTATCGCGTGCATTTAGAAACCGGTCCCGAGGATCACCTTGACGCTGGCGCGGCGCTGGATGCGCTTCAATTAGCGCTAGAGGCAGCCGCGCGCAGCGATGCCGTTGCCGCAGGGGCCGTGGATATTCAGATCACTGCAGTGCGCGATCTGCGTACCGCCGAGGCGGAAGCCCGACAGGTATTTCTTGAGGGCGAGATCACCGTGGAGGCATCAGGCAGACCGCGCATCGCGACGTGACGACATGCATTTTCCAGCGCGGGGTAATGCGCTAGGCTAGTCCGTAATCCGAATGAGAAGGATATGGACATGACTGCTTCCAATAATTTCAATATCGATATTTCCGCCCGGCTAGAAGGGCTGAAGGACGAGGGCCTCTATAAGACGGAGCGCGTCATCACCTCGCCGCAGGCTGGCCGCGTTTCGCTGGAGGGCGGCGCAGAAGTGATTAACCTTTGCGCCAATAATTACCTAGGGCTGGCGGATAATGCGCAGATCATTGACGCGGCTAAGGGCGCGCTGGATCG